>UQSX01000049.1 GCA_900543715.1 uncultured Blautia sp.
AAGATAGCTTCTTTTTTAATATGTATAAAAATACTTTTTTCTCAATAAAGAAATAAGAACTTTTATTTGACATCTTTCTTCTCCCATGCTACTATCTCTCCCATAAAGGCAAAGACGCCGCAAGAAGCGTCTTTGCCTTTTTTTATTTTTATGCGCAAGGAGGAAGAAAGTATGAGACTGACACCTAAGGAACAGGAAAAACTCCTGCTTCATCTGGCCGGAAATCTGGCAAAAGAGCGGAAAGCCAGAGGACTGAAGCTGAACTACCCGGAAGCGGTAGCCTATATCAGTTCAGAATTAATGGAAATGGCCAGAGACGGTAAGGAAGTTACAGAACTTATGCATCTGGGAACAAAGCTTCTTTCCAGAGACGATGTAATGGAAGGAGTGGCCGATATGGTCTCAGAAGTACAGGTGGAAGCCACCTTCCCTGACGGAACCAAAATGGTCACCGTACACAACCCTATTCAGTAATGCGATCAGGAGGTAACGCAATGAAAATCGGAGAAATCATGCCCTTGGAAAGGGAAATTACATTAAATGAAGGGAAGCCTTCCCTTACGCTGATGGTCACAAATACCGGAGACCGTCCTGTGCAGGTAGGGTCTCATTTTCATTTCTTTGAAGTAAACCGCTGTCTGTCCTTTGACAGGGAAAAAGCTTATGGCTTCCATCTGGATATTCCTTCGGGAACTTCTGTCCGTTTTGAACCGGGAGAGGAAAAGGAAGTTGTCCTCACTGCCATGGGAGGCACCAGGCGGATCTTCGGACTGAACGATCTGACCTGCGCCCAGGCTGTGGAAGGGACAAAAGCCGCTTCCATGGAAAAGGCAAAGCAGAAAGGATTCCTTTAAAATACACAAACTAATCTTGGAGGTATGAATATGAGCGTAAAAATATCCGGAGAGAAATATGCCATGATGTACGGCCCTACCACAGGGGACAAAGTACGGCTGGCAGATACAGACCTGGTCATTGAAGTAGAAAAAGATTACACCACTTACGGGGACGAGTGTAAATTCGGCGGCGGCAAAACCCTTCGTGACGGCATGGGACAGTCTGTAAAGACTACCAGCGCCGACGGAGACCTGGATCTGGTGATCACCAACGCTTTGGTCCTGGATTATACAGGAATCTACAAAGCAGATATCGGAATTAAAGACGGAAAGATCGCAGGCATCGGCAAGGCTGGAAACCCTGCAGTTATGGACGGGGTAACTCCCGGAATGACCGTGGGCGCTTCCACAGAAGCCCTGGCTGGTGAAGGCCTGATCCTCACTGCCGGCGGACTGGATACCCATATCCATTTCATTTCCCCCCAGCAGGTAGAATGTGCCCTGTACAGCGGCGTCACCACTATGATCGGCGGTGGAACAGGACCTGCCGACGGCACCAACGCCACCACCTGTACTCCAGGCCCCTGGAACATGGAAATGATGTTAAAGGCCTGTGAAGAATACCCTATGAACATCGGTCTTCTTGGAAAAGGAAACTGTTCTGACGAGAAAGCTCTGGTGGAACAGATCAAAGCCGGCGCTATGGGACTGAAGCTTCATGAAGACTGGGGTTCTACTCCTGCTGCCATTGATCACTGCCTGAACGTGGCCGACGACTATGACGTGCAGGTAGCCATCCATACAGATACTCTTAATGAAGGGGGCTGTGTGGAAGATACTCTGGCAGCCATTGCAGGAAGAACTATCCATACATACCACACAGAAGGCGCCGGCGGCGGCCATGCCCCTGACATTATCCGGGCAGCGGCAGCTCCCAACGTACTTCCCTCTTCTACTAACCCTACCATGCCTTATACAGTAAATACTCTGGATGAGCATCTGGACATGCTGATGGTCTGCCACCATCTGGATAAGAGGATCCCAGAGGACGTAGCTTTTGCAGATTCCAGGATCCGTCCGGAAACCATTGCCGCAGAAGATGTTCTCCATGACATGGGCGTCTTCAGCATGATGAGTTCTGACTCTCAGGCTATGGGACGTGTGGGAGAAGTCATCACCCGTACCTGGCAGACTGCCAGCAAGATGAAAGGGGAGCGTGGAGCCCTTCCTGAGGATGAAGGCCACGGAAACGACAACTTCCGGGCAAAACGTTATATTTCCAAATATACCATCAACCCGGCCATTACCCATGGCGTAGCCGACTATGTAGGTTCTGTGGAGAAAGGAAAATTCGCCGATCTGGTATTGTGGAATCCTGCATTCTTCGGTATCAAACCTGACCTGATCATCAAAGGCGGCATGATCATTGCCGGAAAGATGGGGGACGCTAACGCTTCCATTCCCACCTGTGAACCGGTAATATACAAGCCTATGTTTGCCGCTCACGGAAAGGCAAAATATGCTTCCTGCCTGACCTTTGTATCTAAGGCAGCCATGGAAGAAGGCGTAAAGACAAAATATCATCTGGAAAAAACAGTGGTTCCTGTATCCGGCTGCCGCAACATCGGCAAAAAGGACATGAAATTCAACAGCGAGACACCCCAGATCACAGTAAACCCGGAAACCTATGAGGTAAAAGTGGACGGAGAACATATCACCTCCAAACCTGCTGACAAACTTCCTCTGACACAGCTTTACAGCTTATTCTAGGAGGTGTCCCATGTTAGGCGTTTGTTTATTATTTGTAGGAATCGTCCTGATCAATAACGGCATGTGCACCTTATACAAGGTAGACGGAAGATCAGCGGCGGTTATGAATATCCTTACCGGAGGACTTTCCATTTTTATCAATGCGGTAAACCTGGTAATGGGAAATTATTACGCTGCAGGAACAGGACTGCTCTTCGGCTTCACATATATCTTTGTAGCGTTTTCCAAACTGTGGAACTTAAGCCCCATCCCCTTTGCCTGGTTTTCCACCTTTGTAGCAGTAAACGCTGTAGTCTTCGGAACCATTGAAGGAGTTACAGGAAGCGCTGCTTTAAATGTGACTGCGGACTGGCGTTGGGCCGCTATCTGGTATCTCTGGGCAGTTCTCTGGGGAACTTCCTTTGTGGAAGATATCTGCGGGAAAAAGCTGGGGAAATTCGTCCCCTGTCTCCAGGTATTTGAAGGGGTCGTCACCGCCTGGATACCGGGACTTCTTATGTTAATCGGTCAATGGTAGGAGAAAAACTTATGATTTGTGAAAAAATACTGGGAAAACTGGAAGACATAGAACTCCAGGGAAAGAAGCTGGAATTTATCACTGTGGAGTGGCACGAGGCCTTTAAAAAAATCCACCGGAAGGTTACGGATGCCGGACGGGAAATAGGAATCCGTCTGGATGACTCAGTACTGAAAACCGGGCTGTTAGAGGGGGATGTACTCTACGCAGATCCCGAACTGGTCATTGCCGTCCATACCCCTCCCTGCGAGGTAGTCAAGGCAAAGGTTTCTCCCCATCACCCGGAGATGATCCCCAAGGTCTGCTATGAAATCGGAAACCGGCATGCGCCTCTTTTCTTTGGAGAGGATTCCAGCACCTTTGTAACTCCCTATAATGAGCCTATGCTTCGTCTCCTCTCTTCTCTTCATGGTGTAGAAGCCAGGAAAACCATAGAATCTCTGAACTTTAAAGGACAGATTTCCTCTCAGATCGGCCATTCCCATCACCACGATCATGGAAACCGGGAAGGAGCTCAGGCATGAACCGCCGGGATATGGAGGCCCGTTTTCTCCTCCTTCAGATAAATGATTCTCTCTTTCCCATAGGAGGTTATTCCCACTCCTATGGGCTGGAGACTTATATACAGAAAGGCCTGGTGAGCGATGGAAACACCGCCAGGCTTTACATAGAAAACCGGCTGCGCTGCAGCCTTCTCTATACAGATCTTCTGGCTGTCCGGCTGGCCTATGAAGCAGCAGCTAAAGAAGATCTGGAAAAGCTGGAGGAACTGGAGGACGTCCTGGACGCCTCCAAGATCCCCCTGGAACTGCGGGAAGCCTCCAGGAAACTGGGCAGCCGTTTTGTGAAGACACTCCAGCACATGGAGATTCCCTGGAAGAAAAATATTTTTCAGGAATACCAGGAACTCCGCCGGGGAAAAGTAACCAGTCATCCCTGTGCTTACGGAGTTTTCTGCTGTGCCGCCGGGATCCCTTTAGAGGATTCTATGGCAGCCTTTCTTTATGCCCAGACCTCTGCTATGGTCACAAACTGTGTAAAGACCATCCCCCTCAGCCAGTCAGAGGGACAGAAAATCCTCCTCTCCCTCCATCAGGTCCTGAAAGAGGTACTTTTTCTTGTGACCACAGCGGGAGAAGAAATGTTCTGCGCTTCCACTCCCGGCTTTGACCTGCGGGCTATCCAGCATGAAGGTCTGTATTCCCGGCTGTATATGTCCTGATACAGGGGCAGCTCTGTTTTTATATTTCTCTGTCTGCGGATGCAGACTCTACTATACATGAAAGAAGGAAGAATTATGTCTTATGTAAAAATCGGCGTAGCCGGCCCTGTAGGTTCCGGCAAGACCGCTCTCATAGAAGCCCTTACCCGGCGCATGGCCAAAGATTACAGTATCGGTGTTATCACCAATGATATCTATACCAAAGAGGACGCAGAATTCCTTGCCAAAAACAGTATCATGCCTCTGGAAAGGATCACCGGCGTGGAAACCGGCGGCTGTCCTCACACAGCCATCCGTGAAGACGCCTCTATGAATCTGGAAGCTGTAGAAGAAATGGCGGAAAAGTTTCCGGATATTGAGCTGTTTTTCATAGAAAGCGGCGGAGATAACCTTTCCGCTACCTTCTCCCCGGAACTGGCCGACGCCACTATCTTTGTCATTGACGTGG
Source organism: uncultured Blautia sp. (assembly GCA_900543715.1). Lineage (GTDB taxonomy): Bacteria > Bacillota > Clostridia > Lachnospirales > Lachnospiraceae > Blautia > Blautia merdigallinarum. Next base: position 4,794 of record UQSX01000049.1, read on the forward strand.
CAGAAGGAGATAAGATCCCCAGAAAAGGCGGGCCAGGAATCACCCGCTCCGATCTGCTGGTGATCAACAAGATCGACCTGGCTCCCTATGTAGGGGCAAGCCTGGAGGTTATGGAAAGAGATTCTAAGAAAATGCGGGGAGACCGTCCTTTCCTGTTCACCAATATCCGCAGCGGCGGACATGTGGAACAGGTAGTGGAATGGATCAAGAATAACGTACTTTTGGAGGGAATGTAATGCCAGAAGAAAAAAATCCCTATGGAAAAGTCTCCCGCTTTTCCATTACCGCCGGTACCCGTGAAGGCCAGACCATATTGGAAGACTTTTCTTATACCTCTCCCTTTAAGATCATGCAGCCCTTTCCCCTGAAAGGCGGCGGGATCCAGGTCATGCTGCTGGCTGCTTCCCCGGGAATCATGGCAGGAGATCTTCAGGAATTTTCTTTTCATATAAAAGAAGGCGCCAGGACAGAGTTCATCTCCCAGTCCTACGATAAGATCCACTGCATGAAAGAAGGAAAGGCAGGCAGACATACCTCTGTTTTCGTAGAGAAAGGAGGAACCTTTTTCTTTCATCCCCAGCCTATGATTCCTTTTAAAGGATCTGCCTTTGAAAGCGCCATGGATATCCGGCTGGAAGATGAGACCTCCCGGTTCTTTATGAGCGAGATCCTTTCCTGCGGACGATACGCCAGAGGGGAGACTTTTGCCTATCGTTTCTATCATAATCTGGTCCGTATCTACAGAAATGGAAAACTGATCTACCGGGACAATACCTGGTATGACCCTGTACTTTTCTCTATGGACAGTATGGGAATGTATGAGTCCTATACCCATCTGGCCTGTATCTACCTTACACCGCCGGAGGATCCGAAAAGTTTTGTATCCAAGGTTAAAGATCTTCTGGAAAATACTTCGGATATCACCGGAGGCATTACTCGGCTGCCTCAGGGGGACCTGGCAGTGCGTATTCTGGGAAGGCGGGGACAGGTACTGGAAGAATTATCTCAAAAAATCCTGCTGTGCAGCGGCCTGTAAAGGCTGAGGCACAGCAGTTTTTTATTATTCTTCTTTGGTTTTCTCTTGACATTTTCTCTGTATCTTCATATAATTATTTTAAATAATTACTAAAGATAATTATTTATGATAATCATTTTCAGAAAGGAGGAATAACACATGGAAATATCTTATGTAAAAGATTTTCTCTCTGCCTGCCAGGACGCCAAACGTATTACAGAGCTGATGCCCCCTCTTCCCAAAGGGATGTCTCCCCGGCATATCTATGTGATCGACACAGTGTTTCAGTTAAGCCAATGCCAGGAAAAGGTGATGGTCAGCGATGTGAGTAAGCTGCTTGGAGTCACCAGGCCAAGCATCACCAAAGTAATCCAGGAGCTGGAAAAACTGAAGGTTCTGACAAAAATCCCTGACCAGGAGGACAAAAGGATCGTCCACATAGCTCTGACATCTCTTGGGAAGGAATATTATGATTTCTATGTAGGGGAATATCACTCCTGGCTGGCTGAAAATTTCCGGGATATTTCTCCTGAAGATTTTTCTGTAACCGTTACTACCATTCACCGAGTACTGGAAATCATGAAAGGTCTGGATATTACCGCCTACAAGGAAAAAAGAAAGGAAAAAGAAGAAAATGAATGAATCAGAAAAGAAAATTGATGCAAAGCTGATCTTTTCCATCATTGCCGCAGGAATCATGTCCTTCTCTGGCGTAGTGGTGGAAACTGCCATGAATGTTACCTTCCCCACTCTGATGGAAGAATTCGGCATCGGAACTTCTACCGTACAGTGGATCACTACCGGCTATCTCCTGATTCTGGCCATGATCATACCTGCATCTTCTTATTTAAAAAAGCGGTTTACACTGAAAAAACTTTTTGTCACCGCCATCTGCCTGTTCCTTATAGGAACCATTATGGCTGCTGTTACCCCGGTATTTTCTCTTCTGCTCCTGGGCCGTCTGATCCAGGGTGTGGGAACAGGTATCGCCCTGCCTCTGATGTTTAATATCGTTCTGGAGCAGGTTCCTGCCAAAAAACTGGGGCTGATGATGGGAATCGCCTCTCTGATCACAGCCATGGCTCCTGCAGTAGGACCTTCCGTGGGAGGTATGCTGGTAAGCAATTTCGGTTGGAGGATGATCTTTATCTCTCTGATTCCACTGCTCCTGCTCTCTTTTTTCCTTGGGGTTTTCTCTATCCGTCAGGTAACAGAGACAGAAAAGATTTCTTTCCAATGGCTGGACTACTTCTTTTTGGCTGCAGGCTTCGCCTGCTTTATCTTTGCTACCAGCACCGCTTCCGACGCAGGCTGGATCAGTGTCCAGGTACTGGGGCTTCTGGCAGCCAGCATTATCTGTATTGTGATATTCTGTCTGAGATGTAAAAAAAGCGAAACACCCCTTATCGATATCCGGGTATTTCGCTGTGTTCCCTTCAGCCTCAGTGTACTGGTCCTTGTCTTTATTCAGTTTATCTGCCTTGGACTGGGATTTCTGATCCCCAACTATGCGCAGCTTGTTCTGGGGGAAGAAGCTTTTCTGGCAGGCTGCCTTCTCCTTCCTGGCTGTATCATAGGCGCTGTTCTCTCTCCTATAAGCGGCAGGATCCTGGACCGTTTCGGAGCAAAGAAACCTATCCTTTCCGGTAACTTCTGTATTATCCTGGCAACGGTATGCTTCAGCATTTTCGCCCTGAAACTAAACATCGGAACCTTTATCTTATTCTATATATTCTTCGCTTTCGGCCAGGGCTTCTCTGTAGGAAACACCATGACCAATGGACTAAAGCAGCTGCCGCCGGAATTAAATCCTGACGGCAATGCAGTGATCAATACTCTCCAGCAGCTGGCTGGCGCCATCGGCACCTCCATTATCACCACCATAGTGGCAGCCTCCCAGGCAAAGCTCCCTGATGACATGGCAGCAGCTACTGCCCAGGGCACTCAGTATTCCTTCTATCTTCTGGCCGTACTGTCCATCGTTGTCATCTGCTGTTCTCTGGGAGTCTTCGCACTTTCAGGAAAGAAAAAGCAGGCCTGATGGTTATGTCGCCACTGGCCTGCCAGCAGCCCCTTTGTTTTTTTAAAACTGGACTTTCATAAAAAAGCTACATAAAAAGAGAAGACCATATGATACAGATTCCCATAAGAATAGGCTGGTGAAGAACGTATATCCAGATGGTTTTTCTTCCTATGTCTGAAAGCAGAGGGATCCGGATGCTGAGAAAGTGCCGGATTCCTTTGTTTTTCATAACCAAATGGTATAAAAACCAGCCTGTCCAGTACAGAAAAATCCAGGGCAGTATGGGGAAATAGTCGCTGGAATAAAAGCCTGCTCCCGGAAATCCAAAAATTGTCAGGACTCCTGAGTACAGTTCCCGAGGAAGCGCCAGGGTCTCTCCTCCCAGCCACAGATAACCATTCTGTATAGGATAAGTCAGGGCAAACAGTACCAGACATATTACCGCTCCCAAAAGGGGCGGAGTCTTTTTTCCTAATTTTGAAAAAGGAATGGTCAGCAGGACCCCGCAGCCGATAAAGTTCAGAATGCCGAAAAACACAACCTCATCAGGAATGACCAGCCAGGTCACCGCCGTGATCAGCAGGCCCAAACCATTTAAGAACAGCCCTCGTTTCAGGCTGTTGGCTGCTCCAAACCGCCAGGAGAAACCTGAAATCAGTATAAAGCTCCAGCAGATTCCCTGCTGCCAGAAAAAGGTGGCCGGAGCTCCCAGCCAATCAGGATTCTGTCCGTATATGATAAAGATATCATAAGAAAAATGATACAGGATCATGTTCACCAGTGCCAGGCCCCGCAGGGCATCCAGAAGATAATATCTTTCCTTCTTTTCTTCTATTGTAGTTTCTGTCATCTCTTTACTCCTTATCTATTGCAGAAGCAGGCTTTCGCTTTTAAACAGCAAATTCCCAGCCTTCTGTTTTTCCCATCATATCAGTTTTCCTCTGGGATGACAAGGGAAGCATGTCCGAACCAGCCTTGAGAGACTGTTACCAGTTAAATTCCTGACTGAAAAGATTTCTCAGGAACCCCTCTCACCGAAACCTTATGACAGATCAGTCTCTCTCCTTCCAGGTCTTCTTTTGCCAGCTCCACAGCCTGTACGCTGCTGTTTTCATAGGTTTTATAATAATAGACTCCTCTCTTTCCATTTACACAGCAGGAATAAGTCGTCATATCACAGGTTCCTTCCTCTGTAAGAACTGTCCCCTTCACCATACTCACCTGATCCAGAATGTGAAAGACCTGGGATACATTGGCATTTTCCTCTTTCTCACATCTGGAATTCCAAAGCAGAAAGGCAGCCCTTATGAAACGGGAGGCAGAAGAAGCATCTCCCGGAAGTCCTATTCCTCCCATTCCCTGACAATAGGGTTCCAGGGACAGCTTCCTGGAAAAGGTATTTTCTCCCTGCCCTGGTGACAGCTTCCGAAAATGAGTCAGATAATCTTTATGAAAGGGAAAAGGGGGATTATTCGTCAGTACCTTTATAGGGTTTTCGTAAATCTTCAGTCCTTCTTCCACTGCCTCCAAAACCACACATTCCTTTCCGTCACCCAGCATCCAGTGGAGAGGAGCAAGGGGCGTCTCTTCAGCAAAAGGAATCTTTACGATCCTGGCCTGAAAAAGAAGCTCTCTGGCCTCCTGCACAGAAGCGCAGGAGGCCAAAAGCCATGGTATAATCTCAAAAGGAGCAACATTTTTCCCTCCTTCTTTCGCCTCCTGATATACTGCATTTTGTGGGAAATTCAGGCCTGCCATAAACAGACCTTTTTCATTTACTGCTTCGGCGTAAAGAGGAAATGTATCCTCAGAAGCGGCCATACCTGCCATGGCATAATGTTTTTCTGCAGGATCCAGCTTCCGGAACTTAAGGATATAATTCCTTGGAGTAAGGATGATCTGTTCTCCAATCGAGTAATCCAGGTCCATATTCCGTCCGAAATAAAAGTCTCCGTTTTCATAAGCGATACATGTACACATTTTCACAGGTCAGCTCCATTTTCCTCATATATACTGTATCTTATTATTTCCCGAAAGACTTCTGTTATCCCCGTTTTTCAGGAATTTATCTGATATACACCGCAGCTTCCCAGGGAGCAAAAGTCCGGCTCTGGAAAGGTTTCTCCGGATAATTTCCGATCAATGGCTTTGCCTCTTCTTTCTTCCACTCTTCCGGCATAGTAAAGGAGGCCTCCTGGTCTGAGAAATTCAATACCACGAACATTTTCTGGTCCTGATAGTTTCTCTCATATATGTAAAGCTGCTGATCATCCGGCTCATACTCTTTAAAGTCTCCATAGACTGCAATAAGATTCTCTTTTCTCATACGGATCAGCTTCTGCATGTAATGGAAAATAGAATCTTCATCTGCAAGAGACTCCTTCACATTGATCTCTTTATAGTTGGGATTCACCTTCAGCCAGGGAGTTCCTGTGGTAAAGCCGCCGTTCTCCTCATCACTCCACTGCATAGGAGTTCTGGCATTGTCCCTGGCCCGGTAGCGGATACCCTCCAGAAGCTTCTGGGGATCCTCTCCCCCTTTGATAACTCTTTCTCTCCAGCAGTTGTGGATTTCTACGTCATCATAATCCTCTATAGAATCAAAATAAACATTGGTCATGCCGATCTCTTCTCCCTGATAAATATAAGGAGTGCCCTGCATGGTCATCAGCATGGTATAAAGCATCTTCTGACTTTCCTTCCGGAATTCTTTGTCGTTTCCTCTTCTGGAAACAGTCCTTGGCTGGTCATGATTGGTCCAGTAGAGACTGTTCCAGGCCTTGTCATTCATTGCCACCTGCCATTTGCTGAGAACTGCCTTTAATTCCGGCAGAGGCACTTTCCGATAGGCCCATCTCTCTCCATCCACTGTATCCAGGTCATCATGCTCAAACTGAAATACCATATTCAGTTCATGGGTATCTTTTCCCGCATATTTCAAAGCCTCTTCCAAAGGTACATCAGACATCTCTCCTACAGTCATAATATCATACTTGGAAAGGACTTCCCGGTTCATCTCATGGAAAAACTCATGAATCCTTGGGCCGTTCTGATAGTTTTCTGCCCCGATTCTTCCTTTTCTGGGAACGCCGTCAGGAAGCCCCGGAACCTTGGAGTAAAGATTTGCCACGTCCATCCGGAATCCATCGCAGCCCATATCCAGCCAGAATTTCATCATATCATAAATCTCATACCGCACCTTCTCATTTTCCCAGTTCAGATCCGGCTGCTTTCTGGTAAAAAGATGAAGGTAATACTGTCCCGTAGCCTCATCAAATTCCCAGGCAGGTCCGGAGAAATAAGATGTCCAGTTGTTGGGTTCCTTTCCCTCCTTGGGGTCTCTCCAGATATAATAGTCTCTGTAAGGGTTGTCCTTGGATTTTCTGGACTCTATAAACCAGGGATGCTCATCGGAAGTATGATTTACCACCAGGTCCATGACCAACTTCATGCCTCTCTCATGTATCCCTTCCAGAAGCGTTTTAAAATCCTCCATGGTTCCAAACTCATCCATAATGTCCCGGTAATCGGAAATGTCATATCCATTGTCATCGTTAGGTGACTTGTAGCAGGGAGACAGCCAGATTACATCCACTCCCAATTCTTTCAGATAGTCCAGTTTGCTGATGATTCCCGGAAGATCCCCGATTCCGTCACCGTTAGAATCCATAAAGCTCCGGGGATATATCTGGTATACCACTGCTTCTTTCCACCATGCTCTTTCCATAGTGCTTTACCTCCATTAAATCTGATAAATCTATTTTACTGGAATCCGGGTCTGTTTGACAAGACTCTCTTTCCTTATCCGTCCTGCCAGCCTGTTTGTCTTGAAAAACTCCCTTTCCCATAGTATGATAAATATAATATGAACTTGAGGAAGGAGTCCGCCATGGCAAAAGAACCTGAACGTCTGGAAATTGACATACCCAAGATTTTTTTTACTCCCCCTACTTCTATGCGGGAAAAAGTCACATTGTTTTTAATGATGCTGGTCATTTTTATCATGTTTTTCGGTCCTACCATCTTTACGGAGATCTCTCCGGTCAGGGCTATCATCATCTCTGCTCTTCCGGCTTTTTCTATCTCCTGGGGCTGGATGGTGCTTTTGCGAAGTCTGTTCAGGAAGCGGGAATTTTCCAAGGATTCCGGCAATAAAAAGAAAAAGCCCTGATAAGGAACTGCCCCAGGAAACATAGTCAGAACTATTTCTGATTTCTGTTTCCCGGGGTAATCCCTTTTTTAGGCCTTTTTATCTGCTGCCTTCCAGGCGGTATCCAGCATTCCTCCTTCATGTATCCATTCTTTTATCCACTGGATCCACGGATAGATATACATATCTTTTTCCATTGCCGGAATTTTTTTCTTCATTTCCTCATATACAGCAGAAGTTCCCTTTCCCCGTTTCAGATTTTCATCTATAAAAAACTGGGCCTGATAAGCGGACAGAGCCTCAACAGCCAGAATATATTCCAGTTTGTCCGCCGTCTCTGCTGCCTTTTTACAGGCATTATACCCCATAGACACATAATCCTCCTGTCCCGCGCTGGTGGACACACTGTCTGCTGTAGCAGGAACAGCCAGCATCCTCATAGTATTCAGCAGGCCTGCCTGGGCATACTGAGGAATCATCAGGCCGGAGTTCAGGCCCGGATTTTTTACCAGAAAAGAGGGCAGGCCGGAGAGATTCTGGTCCAGAAAGCGAGCGTTTCTCCGTTCCGACATCTTAGCCAGATTCACCGCCGCAATACAGGCCGCATCCATCTCCATCCCCACATAAGAAGCATCTGGATTTCCATTGGAATAGACCTCTGGGTTCTCCGGAGATCCATAGACCACTGGGTTGTCGCCACAAGCGTTTATCTCACAGGATACCACTTCCCAGGCATCCTTAAGAATCCTTTTTGCGGCTCCATGGAGCTGAGGGATGCATCTTAAGGACAAAGGATCCTGTAAATGACTTCCCGCCCATTTTTTCACAACCTCTGAGCCTGCTAAAAGAGCTTTCAGGTTTTCTGCAGTCTCTTCCAGCTCTTTCTGGGGGCGGCATTTGGTCACATGGCTGTCATATGCCCGCATCTGCCCTTTTAATCCCTCCAGAGACATTGCTGCCACTACGTCTGCAGTCTCTGCTGCCTGGGCCAGTCTGTATACAGCCAGCGCGGCCAAAGCTGTAGGAGAGGTCGTTCCATTGATAAGAGCCAGCCCCTCTTTATAGCTGAGAGTAAGGGGTTCCATGCCTGCTGCTTTCAAGGCTTCCTCTGCAGCCATCAGCTCTCCCTGATACCAGGCTCTTCCTTCTCCGATGAGCACAGCCCCAATATGGGCTTCCGCACATAAATAGCCTACAGAGCCTTCTCCCGGCACATAGGGGATAAGATTTTTATTCAGAAATTCCCGATATCTTTCCAGCACCTCCAGCCTCACACCGCTGACTCCTTTTCCCAGGCTCTGGAGTACCATCAGGATCACCGCCCTGACTTCTTCCTCTTTCAGTGGATTCCCCACAGATACCGAATGGGTCAGAATAATGTTTTTCTGAAGGAGCTCCGCTTCTTCTTTGCTGATAAACTGAGAAACCAGCGCTCCGAATCCTGTAGTCGTTCCATAAACTGCAGCTTCTTTTTCCACACAGGCCTCAATGATCTCCCTGGACTTTCTGACTCTCTCCCGGTATTCCTGAGAAAATTCTACTTTGCTGTGAAAAACAGCAATCTCTATAAATTTTTCTATACTGAGATCTTCACCTAAAATAACGGTTCCCATGGATTCTCATCCCCCTGTTTTCCTATTCTATTTCAGCTTTCCTGCAATGTCTTCCGCCAGTTTCAGGACAGTCCCTGAATGGATCAGCTCCCGGAGATATTCAATATGAGGATACAGGAGCATATCCTTTTCCATTACCGGTATCTGTTTCCCCAAGGTTTCATATATATTCTTTGATACAGAACTTACCTCCGTATCTCTATCCTGGAACTGCTGGGCCTGATAGTCGGAGAGCAGTTCAATAGCCAGGATATACTCCAGCTTTTCTGCTGCCATCCCCGCCTTTCTGCAGGCAAAATACCCCATAGCTACATAGTCTTCCTGATTGCCGCAGGTAGGGGTATTGTCTACCGTTGCCGGAGAAGCCAGAACTCTCATTTCATTTAAAAGTCCTGCCTGGGTGTACTGAGGAATCATCAGTCCGGAGTTCAGCCCCGGTTCCTTAATGCAAAACCATGGATAACCGGAAAGGCTCTCATCTATGATCCGGTTATTTCTCCTTTCCGACATTTTTCCTAAGGTACAGGCTGCAATACATGCGCTGTCCATTTCGATTCCCACATAGGAAGAATCCGGGTTGCAGGCAGAGATGACTTCCTGTCTGCCCTCTTCTCTCCATATGATAGGATTATCACAGCAGGAATTGATCTCTGTCTCTATAGTTTTCCTGGCATCTTCCAAAGTTTTCTTCGCTGCCCCGTGAAGCTGGGGAATACATCTGAGGGAAAGAGCATCCTGTACTCTGGATCCCTGATATTTTTTTATAACCTGGGAATCTTTTAATATTTTTCTTACGTTTTCTGCCGTATTTCCCTGCTCCCTGTGAGGGCGGACCTGCATCACTCTTTCATCGAAAGCGTTCATAACTCCCTTTAAAGTTTCCAGAGACAGTGCGCCGATCACATCTGCAGTTTTTCCTGCCTGGATAAGGTCATAAAGGGCAAGAGCAGCCAGGGCTGTAGGAGAGGTCGTTCCCGATACCAGGGCAAGTCCTTCTTTGGAGCTTAAGACCACAGGTTTTATTCCTGCTCTTTCCAGAGCTTCTCTGCCCTCCAGCATTTCTCCTTTGTACCATGCCTTTCCCATTCCCATAAGGACCAGAGCCCCATGAGCCTCCAAGGCCAGGTATCCCACACTGCCGTTTTGAGGGATCACCGGAACCACGCCTTTATTCAGAAAATCCCGGTAAGCCTCCAGGACCTCCAGCCGCACACCGCTGTAGCCCTGTCCCAGATTCTGAAGGACCATGAGAAGAATCCCTCTTACGGCCTCTTCCTTCAAGGGCTCTCCCACAGAAACCGCATGGGTGAGAATAATATTTTCCTGGAGCTGTTCCGCATCCTCTTTTCCGATAGCCTGTGTGCATAAAGCGCCAAATCCGGTGGTGACTCCATACATCACCTTTTCTTTTTCCACCCACTTTTCCACCAGTTCACGACTCTTTCTGACTCTTTCACAGTATTCCGGGGAAAATTCCACCTGGGCTTTATATCTTGCGATTTCTACAAATTCTTCTAAACTGAGATATCCTCCCAATATAATTTTTTCTTCTTTATTCACGGACTTCCTCCTGTACTTCCTTAAAATCTGGATTCTCCATAGCAGCCATGCTGCTTTCTATATCTTTCTTGGTCTCTCTGTCCAGGAAAAATACCTTGATCGCTGCACCGATCTGAAGTATAAAGATGATCAGGACTACAAAACCGCCGCAGGCTGCCAGGTATTTTACCCCGTCTACTCCCTGCTCTCCGCCTCCAAAGGCAACCATGATGCAGGCAATAAGTCCGATGGTAACGCCCCATACGATCTTCTGCCATACTGCCGGTTCTTCATCATGTCTGGCACCTTTGGTACACAGGGCGGATATGGTGGTAGACATGGTGTAGAGAATGCGGCGATCAGCGCCACGATCAACACCGGAATGATAATAAATCCCAGCGGGATCTGCTGGAGGAACTCCCATAATCCTGCTACAGCTCCCTGCTCCTGGATCACGCCTACAATATCTGCCTTGCCAGTAATCTGCCAGTCTAAGGCAGTGCCTCCCCATACAGCAAACCAAACTAATCCAAAGGATGCTGGCAGAATCCAGTTAATGATCAAAAACTGACGGACAGTTCTTCCGTAAGCGATCATGGCAAAGAAAATTCCCATAAGAGGCGCATAGGCAATCCAGATTGCCCAGTCATACATAGTCCACCAGGTAACCAGGGCTTCTCCTCCTACTGTGTAAGGATCCAGTCCCCAGGTCCAGAAACGATCCAGCCAGTAACCAAGACCTACATTTGCCATATTCAATATGTAGACCGTAGGTCCGATAATGATCAGTGCGATCAGAAGCACATAGAAAATTTTGGAGGTCAGGCCAGCCAGCCACTTAATGCCCTTATCAATTCCTGTTACAGAGGCAACGGTAAAGGTTGCTGTAATAATCGCAGTAAGTATAAACCAAACTACCGGTCCCTGGGCAATGCCATATACGGAGGAAAGTCCTGTTCCGATCAGTGCAAGGCCGGCCCCCAGAGAAGAAGCCAGTCCAAGGGCAATGGCCAGCACAGAAAGCACATCAATGACGGCTTTCCAGAATCCCTGAGTCACTCTGTCGCCAAAGAGAGGAGTCAGGGAAGCAGAAACAGAAAGTTCCTTATTTCTGTTAAAATACATGTAAGCAATAACAACCCCGGAAAGAGCATACATAGCATATGGGATAAAGGTCCAGTTATAAAATCCCCGGCCCAGAGCAAAATAAGCGGCCTCATCGGTAAACGCTTCTACCCCATAACCGTCCAGTTCCCCATAGATATTTCCATAGTAGACCATGACTTCATTAACGCCATAAGTGATCAGTCCTGTAGCGATGCCCCCTGTCAGTGTCATGGCAAACCAGGATCCGAAGGAATATTTTGATTTTGCATTAGCTCCTCCAAAACGGATATTCCCGATTTTGGAAAATGTCAAAATAGCCACTAATATCAGAGTTACTATGGCGATGATCTGATACAGCCAGCCAAAGGAGGTCAAAGACCAGGTAAAGATCTCCCTTGTTACCTCTGTCAGCCACTGGTTGTTTACCAGTCCCAGAATGGCTGCCCCTCCGATCACCAGGAAACAAGGAACAAAGACACTCCATCGAATCGGTTTTTTGTTTGTTGTGTTGTTTTCCATTCTTTCTTTGTCCGATTAAAAATCGGCTCTCTCCTTTCTCTTTTTATTATACTTATTATTACTGCAATTTACGTGCCAACTTTTTTCAATATAAAAATACCTTTTTTCCATTTTTTCTCTTACATTTTAATCCTTAATGCATAATTTTTTTGCACTCTGCATAACTTTTATGCATCAATCAAAGAAAGATGACAAAAAATCCTTTATTTTAGCTCCATAGGGAAATTAAGAATTTATGCAAAACTATTTTGCACATATTATCAGATTATGGTACAGTAAAGAAAAATGCAGGAGGCCAGCACCTATGTCAGAAAAAAGCTTTTTTGATATTTTATTTTATACGGACCGGGACGCTCAGTGCAGAGAAGTTTTTTATGGGGATCCGGACACGGAAAAGATCTATTCCCTTCTCTTTAATAACTGGATCCATGAAAAAAGGCATATCACCTCAGTTCTGCCTATTTCTCTTAAGGATACTGAAGGAAGCTTTATATGGGATGGGGATTCCTTTTTATTTAAAAAGCTTTCCGGCCCCAAAGGCGGTTTCTACTATCTTTTACTGAAAGAAGATTATCAGATTGACTTATACCGCCAGACCTTGAATCATCTGACGCAGGGCGTCCAGATCTATGACCGGAACGGCTATGCTGTTTTTTTTAATCAGACCAGCCGGAAAATCTCACAGATACCCTCTTCTCTGGATGTTCAGGGAAAACATCTTCTGGATCTCTTTGCCCTGGATGAAGAAGTCAGCACTACCATGACCGCCCTGCGTACCCAGGCTCCCGTGATCAACAGAGTGGATCATTTCCGCACTTCCGCAGGAATTTCCATTCTGTCAGCCAATACCGCCTATCCTCTGAAAAGAGGAAAACAGATCATCGGAGCAGCCGCCTTTGAACAGACAAGGGATATCGTTGGTGCCTGCAAAGAAAGCATGATTGCCACAGAACAGGCCTTGAATGGCTTTAAAAACAATGTACCTGCAACCCGTTTTTCCGGTTATAGCTTTGAAAATGTCATAGGCCATGGAAAGGCTCTTCAGGAGGCTGTATCTATTGCAAAGAAAATCGCTCCTCAAACCAATTCTGTACTGCTTGTAGGAGAGACTGGCACCGGAAAAGAAATTTTTGCCCAGAGCATCCACAGAAGCAGTAAAAGAAGTCAGAAAAAATTTGTGGCTCTCAACTGTGCGGCCATCCCTGATTCTCTGATTGAGAGCATGCTTTTCGGCACACAGAAAGGAAGCTTTACCGGAAGCGAAAACCGGCCTGGATTTTTTGAAGAAGCCCAGGGTGGCACTTTGTTTTTAGATGAACTGAATTCCATGAGCCTTTCCATGCAGTCCAAGATCCTTCGGGCCCTTCAGGAGAATTCTTTCCGCCGGGTAGGCGGACAGAAAGATATTTCTATGGATGTACGTATTATCTCCTCCTGCAACAAAGACCCCTTTCAATGTATCGCAGATAATCAGCTTCGGAAGGATCTTTTTTACCGCCTTTCCACTGTCATGATCGAACTTCCTCCTCTCAGCATGCACATGGAGGATCTGGAGGAATTGATCCAGTACCATCTGTCTGCCACGGCCTATCAGTATGTTCACAATGTCACTGCTCTGGATAATCAGGTAATGGATCTCTTTAAAAGCTATTCCTGGCCGGGCAATGTCCGGGAACTGTTCCATGTCCTGGATTATGCACAAAATCTTGCAGATGGAGACACGATAACTTTAGAGCACCTTCCCTCCTACCTTCTGAAAGAGCAGAAGAGCATAAAAAAAGCTCCCGGAGTTTCTGACACTCCGGAAGCATCTTTGGACTGGGAAAACTGTTCTCTGCAAAGCCTGATGGATGATTATGAAAATAAGGTTATCCTAAAGGCTCTGGAGCATTTTGGTTACAATATCACCCAGACTGCCCAGGCTCTGGGTCTGAGAAGACAAAGTCTCCAGTACCGTATCCACAAATATGGGATACATATCTGAGACTGTACATCCTGTGAATATCAATATTCTTTTCTTCCCAGAGCATCCTTGATGTTCATAGAATCCCTGTATTTTGCCACGGTTCTGCGGGAAATGGAAATCCCCATTTTCTGCAGTTTCTCGGCAATGAGCCGGTCACTGAAAGGTTTCTTTTTTTCCTCCTGCTCTATGATCTTCTCAATGCAGCTTTTAATATAATCTGCAGAATTCTCCTTCTGCCCGTCACTTGGAATCCCCACGGAAAAGAAAAAAGAAAGAGGATAAGTTCCCCAGGGACACTGGAGATATTTTCCTTTGATCCCCCGGCTGACCGTAGAGGGATGGACCCCCATTTCCTCAGCAATCTCTCTCTGAGTCAGAGGCTCCAGAAATCCCTTCCCATTCCGGAAAAAGCCCTGCTGTCTTTCTACAATCTTTTCCGCCAGGTTCAGCAGGGTATTCTTCCGCTGTTCCAGGCACTGCTGCAGCCATTCTGCCTGTTTTATTTTTTCGTGGATATATTCTGCCGCTTCTTTGTCTTCCACCGTATTTCCCATTTTTCTATAAAAATCACTGATATGAAATCTGGCATTCTGGGCGTCATTTATCAAAACCTCAAAATAGTCCTTCAGTTTCACCACAATGATATCCGGTATAAGGTATTCCTTAAATCTTCCTGTAGGAAAATAATTGGAGGGTCTGGGGTTCAGATTTCGAATCCTTTCTCTTGCTTCCATGACCTCTTCCAGAGTCTTGCCCGTTTTGTCTGCGATACGGGATATCTGGTTTTTCCCCAATTCCTTTAAATACCGGCGGATTATTTCCTCTTCAAGCAGAGTATCCGGCTTTCCGCGAAGCTGGAGCAGGAGACATTCCTGCAGATTTTTTGCGCCTACTCCCAGCGGCTCCATGGAATGAAGGATTTCTATGGCCTCTCTGACCTTTCCAGGTTCTTCTCCGAGAATGCCGGCGATCTCTTCCGGTTCTTCTGTGAGATATCCCCTCTCATCCAGATTATAAATCAGGTATTTCAAAACAGACACCCTGCTTTGTTCCACCTTCATGTACAGCACCTGCTCTAAAAGATAATCTACGAAGGGAAATACTTCCCCTTCTTCCTGGAAATATTCTCTGTCGGCAGATTCCTCTTCATAGGCCCTGTTCTGATAATCTTCGTAAGATTTTCTGGAGATTATCCTTTCCCCGCTCTGACTTATATCCGGAATCATAGTCTTCTCTTCCGTTTCAATGACCGGATTCTCCAATGCCATATTTTCCAGATAGTCTTCCAATTCCTGATTTCCCATCTGCAGTATGGAAACTGCCTGTATGGTATTTTGGGATATTTTCTGCTGAAGCTCTGTCTCCTGCCTAAGTTCCATGGCTTCCTCTTTCTGTAAATCCCTGTATGGTATCTACTTGATAAATTCTCTGATCTCCTGCTCTTTTCCGTTTAAAGAACCCTGTATCATAGGGGGACGGCCGCCTCCTTTTCCCTGGAAACGGGTATTCAAATTTTTTCCGGCCTCCTGTATGTCCTGCTTTCTGCTTCCCAGCACATACTGATATCCCTGTTCGTCTGTTCCCACAAAGACCCCGGCAAATCCTTCCGTCATTTCCATAGCCTCATTGACAAAATTCCTTCTGGCCCCGCCATCCAGTTCCTCCGCAAAAAGTAAAATATTTTCTTCCGGGGCCGTGGCTGCTTTCTTTCTGGCTTCTTCCAGGCAAAGAGCCACATACCGCTGCTGGAGGTCCTTGATCTTTTCCTTCTGACGGTTTATTTCCTGTCCCAGACGTTCCACTGCCTGGGCGGTATCTTCCTGCTTTGCAGAAAGGAGATTGGATATCCGGACTACATTTTTCTCTTTCATCCGGTAATCCCAGAGAGCCCGGAATCCGCAGAGCATGGATACCCGCATACCGCCTTTATAGTGAATGGCGCCCACAATCTTGATCAGGCCTATGCTGCCTGTTTCCTTTACATGAGGTGCGCAGCAGGCACAGCTGTCATATCCCGGTATCTGCACAATCCTGATCTGCCCCTCAATCTCAATCTTACTTCTATATGTAATATTCTTTAATTCTTCTTCAGAAGGGTAAAGAACAACCACCGGTAGATTTTTTGCCACTGCCTCATTGGCCTCTTCCTCAATCTGCTCCAAATCTTCCTGGGTCAGCACACCGTCATAGTCCATGGTAACCTCTTCTGTACCCAGGTGAAATCCCACATTGTGATAACCGAAATGGCTGCTGACCAGTCCTGATATAATGTGTTCTCCGGTATGCTGCTGCATCTTGGAAAACCGCTCCTGAAAATCCAGCTTCCCTGTTATTTCTTCTCCTTCTTTCAAAGGACCTGTAATATAGTGAAAGACTACACCATCTTTTTCCTGCACATCAGT
>UQSX01000050.1 GCA_900543715.1 uncultured Blautia sp.
CCTCAGAACTTCTGAACCCCTTATAAAACGGGCATTTCTTAGAATTTGCCAGCCTTAGCAGCTTCCTCAATAGCAACTGCTACAGCTACTGTCATACCAACCATCGGGTTGTTTCCTGCACCGATGAGACCCATCATCTCAACGTGAGCCGGTACAGAAGAAGAACCTGCAAACTGAGCGTCAGAATGCATACGTCCTAATGTATCTGTCATACCGTAGGAAGCAGGACCTGCTGCCATGTTGTCTGGATGCAGTGTACGTCCTGTACCGCCGCCGGAAGCAACAGAGAAGTATTTCTTTCCAGCTTCTACGCACTCTTTCTTGTAAGTACCTGCAACCGGATGCTGGAAACGTGTTGGGTTTGTGGAGTTACCTGTGATGGAAACGTCAACGCCTTCCTTCCACATGATAGCAACACCTTCGCGAACATCGTTTGCTCCGTAGCAGTTTACTTTTGCACGAGGTCCGTCAGAGTATGCCTTACGGAATACTTCTTTCAGCTCTCCTGTATAGTAATCGTAATCTGTCTCAACATATGTAAATCCGTTGATACGTGCGATGATCTGTGCAGCGTCTTTTCCAAGACCGTTTAAGATAACACGCAGTGGTTTCTGACGAACTTTGTTTGCTTTCTCAGCGATACCGATAGCACCCTCTGCTGCTGCAAAGGATTCATGTCCTGCCAGGAAGCAGAAGCAGTCTGTGTCTTCTTCCAGAAGCATTTTTCCTAAGTTTCCATGTCCCAGACCTACTTTACGCTGGTCAGCTACAGAACCCGGAATACAGAAAGCCTGAAGACCTTCGCCGATAGCTGCTGCTGCATCTGCTGCTCTCTTGCAGTCTTTCTTGATAGCGATAGCAGCGCCTACGATGTAAGCCCAGCATGCGTTTTCAAAGCAGATCGGCTGAATGCCTTTTACCATATCGTATACGTTTAATCCGGCGTCTTTTGTAATTTTTTCAGCTTCTTCGATAGAAGCAATACCATAGCTATTTAAAACCTGATTGATCTTGTCAATTCTTCTTTCATATGATTCAAATAAAGCCATTATGAAATCCTCCTATAATCATTACCTTTTGCTGCGTTTCGTCTCATTACTCTTCTCTTGGGTCAATGATCTTAACAGCGTCAGCAACACGTCCGTACTGTCCCTGTGCTTTTTCCCAAGCTACGTTTGGCTCGTCACCTTTCTTGATGAAGTCTGTGAGTTTGCCAAGGTTTACGAATTTATAACCGATGATCTGGTCATCTTCGTCTAATGCGATTCCTGTAACGTAGCCTTCAGCCATTTCCAGGTAGCGAGGACCTTTCTTTAATGTTCCGTACATAGTACCAACCTGAGATCTCAGGCCTTTTCCTAAGTCTTCCAGACCTGCTCCGATTGGAAGTCCGTCCTCAGAGAATGCGCTCTGTGTACGTCCGTAAACGATCTGCAGGAATAATTCTCTCATAGCTGTATTGATTGCGTCACAAACAAGGTCTGTATTTAACGCTTCCAGAATAGTTCTTCCTGGTAAAATCTCAGAAGCCATGGCTGCTGAATGAGTCATACCTGAGCATCCCAGTGTCTCTACTAAGGCTTCCTGAATGATTCCGTCCTTAACATTCAGAGTCAGCTTACATGCACCCTGCTGAGGAGCACACCAGCCAACGCCATGTGTTAAACCTGAAATGTCTTTGATTTCTTTTGCTTTTACCCATTTTGCTTCTTCTGGGATTGGAGCTGCTCCGTGGTTTACACCCTGAGCTACTGGACACATTTTTTCTACTTCATGTGAATAAATCATTTTAAAACTCCTTTCAAGTATAAATTACTTAAAGTGCGCCGTATACGACACCTTATTCACAAACATTTTCTCACAAAGTGACAAAAAAATCCAGACCTATTTTTTTCGATTTTCATAGTTTTTGCAACTGTTCTAAGATAAATATCTGAATACTTCTAGTCTGGGGGGCATCATTTTTTAATCTCCCCTGGCAAATCTTATAAAAAAATGCTAAAATAAATAAAACAACATCTTTATTATATTATTTTTTAGTTTTTCTCAAGAAAAGGAGGTATTTTGTATGAAAACTTATGAAATGATTCATGAAATCAGCGACATGTGCCGAGGCAAAATGGATTCTGATATTTCAGAAATTGAGACTGATAACCTGGATGAATACATGAGAACCCATATCAGCAAAGCGGCCACCTGTGAAAAAACCGAACTGGAAAGTGGCGCTATTGTTTATGATGTGGTAACTAACGGGCTGAAAGAAAGGTTCTCTTTCACAGAAATCTAAACTTACTTATTTTCTCATAAACTTATAAAGGGAGCGCAGTGTTTAGCGTACATGAAAAGGTATCTGTTAAACACTGCACTCCCTTTTCTATCTAAGAAAATGCTGTAAAAGCTGAGTAATACTTGTCAGTCCCAGGCTGTACAAAAATATAGAACCAGGTTTTCCAAGAATAATGATAAGGGTAAATTTCTTCAGGGTCATTTTCGTCAGACCCGCAATATAGCATAGAAGATCATCCGGCGCCACCGGGAAGAAAATTGCGGCAGCAAAAGCCTTGTCAAAGGCCGTTCCCTTATCCAGCCATCCAATATATTTATGGTAATTCTTCTCTCCGATCATGTGCTGAACAAAGGGCTTTCCGTATCTTTTTGAGAGAACAAAAGCCAGTATGGAGCCCATGGATATTCCCACATAGTTGTATACAAATCCCCAAACCGGTCCGAAGATCAAAACGCCGCCCAGGCAGCCGATAGCTCCCGGAAGGATCGGGATCACCACCTGGATACACTGAATGAGTACAAAGCACACCGGGGCCCACAGGCCAAACCTTCCCAGAAAAGCGTCCAGAGCCTCCGCTGAAACAAAGATCCCTGTGCGGATGCCATACCAGATAAACAAAGCCATAGCCGCCAGTCCCAGAATCGTACATATATTTAAATATACTGCTGTTTTTTGTTTTCCCATAAAATCACACTCCTGTTTGGGGCAGCGCCTCTGTCTGGATTCTCTTTCTCTCCCGCTCTTCCTGAAAGACTTCTTCATAGAAACCTTTCCACATTTTCCCCACATGTTCTCGGCTGTAAAATTTATGTCCCGTAAAAGCCAGCCCTGCGCTTTCTCTATAGAACAACGGATCTTCTTTCAGTTTCTGTAAGATCCGGATAAACTCTTCCTGGTTCCTGCCCCGCAGCACATAATCAAATAAGATCGGCTGGTAGATTTCCAGATTTCTAACCAGAATTGGAAGGCCGCAGTTCATAGCCTCCAGGATTGTCATAGGAAATAGTTCCTCATAAGAAGGAAGAAACATCACGTCTGCCATATTGTAAATCTGATTCATTTCATTTCTGTCCACCAGTCCCAGGAATTTTACATTATCCGGAAGACTTTCCATCCTGGCTTTAATTTCCTCATATCCTTCAGAAATCTTTCCAAAAGAAAAACCTCCGGCCCATACAAACTGGCATTCCGGCATCCTCTCTGCCACCTCCAGAAAGTCGAAAACACCTTTCCTTTTCTGAAGCTGCCCAGCACAGAATATAGTAAAAGCTTCCGGCTGTATCCCGTATTTTCTTCTTGTTTTCTGTTTTTCCTCTTTTCCAAGGGGATAAAAATTCTTTTCTGAAACTACATTTGGAATATAGGTAACTTTTTCTCTTGGAATTCCGTAGTCCTGCAGTTTATCAATAAATGCAGGATTTACCGTTACCAGATAATCCATTTTCCGGTAAAAAGAAATCATATATCTATAAAAAACATTTTTGGCAAATCTTGGAAGTGAAATACTGTTTTCCACGGTTTCCGGAAGGAAATGTACATACCCTACCAGGGCTCCCTGTCTCCTTCTCCAGAAAGCAGACAGATAAAATTCCGGATTTATGGAATGATAATGGGTAATCTCACTGGCTTCCCTGGAATTTTCCAGGATCAGAGCGCTGTCCTTCATCATTTCTTTGACCAGCTCCACCTGCTCATCGTGAGCAGAAAGAACTCCCTGTCCCTTAACCATATCTGCTTTTGACAACATATTGATCCGTTTCATTCGATCAGGCTCCTCTCTTCATAATCCCTCTGACCCAGACAGCAGAAAGGGCTTTCCATCTGCCTGTGACAGCAGAGGTTCTCTCTTCCCGGTGCAGATCCTGATATCTGTCTTTTTCCTCACGCTCGATGGCCTTTCTGTAAATTCCTTCCGCAGCAGTGCAGAAATTCCATGTAGAGTACAAACTGGATATCTCCCGTCCTCTCTGTCCCATTTCCAGACGCCGCGCTTCCCGTTCCAGGATGTAGTACAGATGCATTTTAAAATATTCATAGGTTTCATACTGGAAGCCGTTATATCCGTCTGTGATCACCTGGCTGAGGCATTCATCTTTTCTGCACAACGCAGGAAGTCCGCAGGCCAGAGCCTCTATATATGTGATTCCCTGGGTCTCGCTGCTGGAGGCACATACAAAAACGTCTCCCAGCTTATAATATGTGGCCACTTCTTCCGGAGCGATCATTCCGGCAAATACGACCTGATCTGTAATCTTAAGGTCTCTTGCCCTCTCTTCCAGATTTTCTCTGTCCGGCCCGTCCCCTGCAATAAGAAATGTAAGATTTTTTCCTGCTTCTTCTCTGACAAGCCTGGAAAAATATTCCAGCAGTTCTTCCAAATTTTTTTCCTTTGCCAGCCTTCCTACGCTGACCAGGACTTTATTTTCCAGGGGAATTCCCAGTTTTTTCTTCATGGCATTCTTTTCTTCTGAAGAAAGCGGTTTTTTGAACCTTCCCAGGTCGATTCCTGTAGGCATTACTGCAACAGGCTCCTCTACCCCATAATTTTTCAGGATATTCTCTACCTTCCTGGTGGGGACAATGACCTGGCTGGTCTTTCCCAATACCATTTTCGAAAAGTATGCCACTGCTTTTTTCTCTATTTTTGCTCCGGCTTTATACTGAGACAAGCCGCCGGGAAGATAATGGATATAGTCCTCGTAAACTGTATGATAAGTATGTACCAAAGGGCACTGGCATTTTCTGCTGATCTTTGCAGCATAGGAAAAAGTCATAAATTCGCACTGAGAATGGACCACATCCGGCCTCCACCAGATCAGTTCCCTGATCAAAGGCTCTGTATGAGGAAGAACTGCTCTGGCGTTCGGATAGATTTTTTCCAGATTCAGAGATTTAATATAATAAACACCTTCCTCTGCGTAGGATTCATAACTTCTGGATAAGGTAAGAACCCTTACCTCATGTCCCCGGTTTTCCAGTTCTTTTTTCAGGTTTATTACGGAAGTCACAACTCCATTTACCACAGGCTTGTACCAATCTGTTGTCAATAATATCTTCATAAAGGTTCCCCCTTTTCTTTTTCTTAATCTATGTATTATGGTAATGCATAGACTTAAAGAAAAGAGGTGACCAAACTTAAAGATTTTCTAAAGATTTTAAAAGAAAGAGCCTCGGTCTTGTAAGAAATCTGTTAAGAATTCCTGCATTTCCAAGGCTCTTTCTTAGTTTTTCTTTGAGATTTTATCAGTCCAGTTCAATCTCTGCCAGTTCTGCGGGAGGAAGCTGTCTGGAAGAATTGGCTTTATATTTCTTCAGCTCTGCAGAGGCTTTGTTCAAAGGCGCTATAGTTCCTGCTCCTGCCATACAGCCGCCGGGGCAGCCCATGCCTTCGATCATGCAGCCTTTAATTTTTCCTGCTTTTGCCTGCATAAGGATCTTTTTACACTCGTCCAGGCCTTCTGCATGTTCAATGTGTACTTCTACTTCCGGATAGTACTCACGGAGACAGGCCTCAATAGCGCTGGACACACCTCCTGCCACAGCATAACCTCGTCCCGCTGCTGTAGCATTATGGAAGGAAGAATCTCCTTCACATTTAGCAGGGTCAATTCCCTTTGCTTCAAACATACCAGCCAGCTCTTCAAAGGTAATGACAAAATCCACATCACTGCGCACATCGGTTCTGGAAGCCTCCAGCTTCTTAGACGCGCAGGGACCGATAAAGACTACCTTAGCATCTGGGTACTGCTTCTTAATAGTTCTGGCAGTGGCTACCATAGGAGTCAGTTCCTGAGAAATATTTCCTCTCATATCCGGGAAGAAATGCTTTGCCATCATGATCCAGGATGGACAGCAGGAAGTCAGAAGGAAAGGCAGTTCTCCGGTACTTACCTTTTCTGCATAGTGATGGGCTTCTGAGGCAGCGCCGATATCCGCTCCCAGCGCTACTTCATAAACTTCTGCAAATCCCATTTCCATAAGAGCTGCCTTCAGCTTTCTGGGAGTTACCTCTGCTCCAAACTGACCTACAAAAGCTGGTGCCACCTCTGCAATGATCTGTTTTCCTTCTTTCAGGGCATGGGCCAGCTGGAAGATCTGGGATTTATCAGAAATTGCTCCAAATGGGCAGTTTACCATACACATACCGCAGGAAACACATTTTTCATTATTGATCTTTGCTCTTCCCAGTTCGTCGCTTTCAATGGCGTTGACGCCGCAGGCTCTGGCACAGGGCCTTTCTTTCTTTGCAATGGCGTCATAGGGACATACTGATTTGCACTTCCCGCACTTAATACATTTTTCCTGGTCAATAATAGATTTTCCTTTAACGATGCTGATGGCTCCCTTAGGACATACTTCCTTACAGGGATGGGCCACACAGCCCCGGCACATATTGGACACCTCATACATTTTCGGTTCGCAGGCGTCACAGGCGGAGGGGATCACCTGCATGAGAGGCGGCTCATAATATTTTTCGTCAATGTTGCTGGCTTCCAGCCCCGCCGTGATATGTACTGCCGTATTCTCCGGTCTCAGAGACATACCCATTGCCAGACGTACACGCTCACTGGCTACTGCCCTCTCACGATAGATGCTCTCTCTGTAGGTGGCTCTCTCCTGGACAATATGATAGGGGATCGCCTCAATATCCGCTACCAGTGTTTCCGGTTCAGATTCAAATCCCACTCTGGCGATCTCTTTGAACACCTTACGGCGGATTCTTTTTACATTTGTGTCTAATCCTCTCATCTGTCATTACCCTTCCTTTCTTTTTATCATTCAATATGATACCCAGAAATTTTCCTGTTTGCAAGAAATTGCAGGTATTTTATTTCATACAAAAGCTCTATGTGTTATAATTTTTCTTAATTATACAAAAATATTACAGGACCTTCCAAAAATTTTACGGAATGCTCCGGAAAGGAATTTTATGTTTGCTCATAAATCTGTTTTTCAGGGCAAAAGCCTGCTTCCTCCGGTTTTTACCGGAAGTACCTTAAAATTATTTGCTCTTATCTTCATGCTCATCGACCATATCGGCGCCGTGATCCTGGAGCATGGGGTGATCTATTCTTATAACAATCAGCTTCCCTCTGCTCTCTCCTATTCCGCCAGCCTTTTCTGCTCCCAGGTCGATCAGGTGCTGAGAGGCATCGGACGGCTGGCTTTCCCGATTTTCTGTTTTCTGCTGGTGGAAGGATTCTTTTACACCTCCAACAGAAAAAAATATGCCTTCCGTCTTTTCCTCTTCGCCCTGGTCTCAGAAATTCCCTTTGATCTGGCCTTTAACAACAGTCTTCTGGAGTTTTCCTACCAGAATGTAATGTTTACTCTGCTTTTTGGTCTTCTGACTATCTGGGCCATGGAAAAAAGCCGTTTTATCCACCCTCTCCTGCCTCTTCTTCCTGCAGCTGCAGGGATTTTCGCAGGCTGGATCTTTCAGGCAGACTATGACTGGAGAGGGATCGTGCTGATCATCGTCCTCTATGCCTTTTATCAGTATCCTCTGGAAAAGACCATTGCAGGCTGTCTCTGCCTCCTTTGGGAGCCTCTGGCCTGTCTGGCTTTCATTCCCCTGAATATGTACAATCACAAAAAAGGACAGGGAATGAAATATCTTTTCTATTTCTTCTACCCTGTCCATCTGCTGATACTGTTTTGTATCCGATATGCGATTTTCCAAATCTGAGATTTCAAATTTAATCGTTGATCTTTTCTACCACTTCGTTCTGGTTTTTATAAATACTGTGGGAGGGGACTACTCCTCTCACAGAAGAAAGAGGATAAATATTCGTATGGCTGCCTACTACAGTCCCTGGATTCAGTACAGAGCCGCAGCCTACTTCTACTTCGTCACCCAGCATGGCGCCGAATTTCTTCAGTCCAGTCTCCATACGAACTTCCTTTCCTTTTACTACCACCAGCTTTTTATCTGATTTCACATTGGAAGTAATAGAGCCTGCTCCCATGTGGGATTTATAACCTAAAATAGAGTCTCCCACATAATTGTAATGGGGCACCTGAACCTTATCAAAAAGGATTACATTTTTCAGCTCTGTAGAATTGCCTACAACAGCCCCTTTTCCCACCAGAGCATTTCCCCGGATAAAAGCACAGTGGCGTACTTCTGCATCTTTTCCGATGATCGCCGGTCCGTTAATGTAAGCTGTAGGGGCTACTTTTGCAGATTTCGCAATCCACACATTCTCCCCTTTTTTCTCATACTCTTCTTCACTTAAAGTATTCCCCAGTTTTACAATAAACTCGCTGATACAGGGCAGCACTTCCCATGGATAGGTCTTGCTTTCTAAAAGTTCTTTTGCCAGAGTTTTACTTAAATCACTGTAAAGCTCGCTGATCTTTAACTGTTCCATTTTTCAACCTGCTTTCTTTTTGGTCTTTTATTCTACTATGCCGACGGGATTTTTCCAACTAAAATCTATTTTTTCTCATCGGTTATTGCTTTCCTGCTGCCTGCTGTTTTTTTATAGTATCCTGCCGCCTTGTCAAAATACTGCCGCAGGACAAGCTGATTCCGAAGATCCATGACTCCCTGGGTCCGCTTTCTGATAAAATCTTCCAGCTTCACCATATATTCTTCTGAGGTAATACTTCCCTCTGCCACATAAGTCAGCCCCTTCTCCCAGCTGGCCGTAAGCTCTGGGTTTAAGAGAGAACGAATAGAAGCGTTTACCACATCAAAGATCATTTCCCCAAGAAGGGTAGGGGTGATCACCTGGGTCTTCTTATTCAAAGCCAGATATTTAATGGTGATAAGTTTTTTCAAAATCTCTGCCCTGGTAGCACTGGTGCCGATGCCGCTGCCCTTGATCTGGGCTCTCAGCTCCTCGTCCTCAATGAGCTGTCCTGCATTTTCCATCGCCAGGATCATGGAGCCGGAAGTGTATCTTTTTGGAGGAGAGGTCTCTCCCTCCTTTATGTAAAATTCCTTTATAGGAAGAGTGCTTCCTTTTTTTACTCCTTTAAGCAGCTCCAGGAAGGCGGTATCTTCTGTCTGTTCTTCCTCCTGGCCTTTTAGTCCTGTCTCTTCTTTCTTATTCTTTCCAAAAGAATATCCGGTAACCTTCAGATATCCCTCGGAAACCAGCACCTTAAAGGAAGAAAACAGCCGCTCCTTTTCAATCACAGATATAAGGCTGATCTTCTGATAAACCGCAGGGGGATAGAAAATACTCAGGAATCTCCTTACGATCACTTCATATACCTTGGTCCCCTGGGGAGTCAGACTTTTCAGTGCTCCCAGTCCCTGACCTGTAGGGATAATGGCATAATGGTCTGTGATCTGCTTATCATTTACATACCGGGTTTTTGCTATATTCTTATAGCTGCCCTGTTCCAAAATCTCTCCGGCAAATTCCCTGGCATGTTCATAGTTCAGAAGTCCTCTGATGTTTTTGGATATCTCCTTTGCCACTGCCGTTGACAGCACTCTGGCGTCGGTTCTGGGATAAGTCACCAGCTTTTTCTCGTACAGCTCCTGAACGATTCTCAGTGTCTCGTCAGGGCTCAGCTTAAACAGGCGGGAGCACTCATTCTGAAGCTCTGCCAGGTTAAACAGAAGGGGAGGATTTTTATTCTCCTTTTTCTTCTCGATCTTTTCTGCCACTGCTGCAAGGGGCGGATTTGCTGACAAAATCTCCAAAAGGCTCCGAGCGTCTTTTTCCTCTTTAAACCCGTTTTCCTTATAAAGCAGCGGAGACTGAAAATACCGGCTGCCTTCTACAGCCCTCCATTCTCCCTCAAAGGTATGGCCTCCCAGGTCAAATTTTCCCAATACCCGGTAGAAAGGTGTTTTCACAAACTCCCGGATTTCCCGCTCTCTGCGGACTACCATTCCAAGGACACAGGTCATAACCCTTCCTACAGAGATCGCCTGGTATTTTGTTCCCAGATAGGAGGACACTGCATTTCCATATTTCAGGGAAAGAAGTCTGGAAAAATTAATTCCCATAAGGTAGTCTTCCTTTGCCCTCAGATAGGCAGAAGCAGAAAGGTTGTCATACTCATGGATGTCCTTTGCCTCTCGGATCCCCCGGAGTATCTCCTCCTCTGTCTGGGAATCGATCCATACCCTTTTCTGGTCTTTATCCTTCACATTGGCCATCATGGCCACCAGACGGTAGATATATTCTCCCTCCCGCCCGGAGTCCGTACAGACATAGATAGTTTCCACATCCTTCCGGTTGAGAAGGCCGCTGACAATGTCAAATTGTTTCTTCACCGCCGGTATGACTTCATATTTAAATTCCTTTGGCAAAAAAGGCAGAGTCTCCAGGCTCCACCTTTTCAGCTTCTCATCATATTTTTCCGGGTAGCTCATTGTGACCAGATGGCCCACGCACCAGGTGATCACCGTATTTTCTGATTCCAGATAACCGTCATGCCTCTGGGTTCGCACCTTCAGGGCTTTGGCGAATTCCTGGGCCACACTGGGTTTCTCTGCTATAAATAATGATTTGCCCATAAAAGCTCCTCTTTTTGATTACTCGTTCATGTTGGCCAACTTTGCCGTTTGGTCTGCAGCGATCAGGTTGTCGATGATCTCCTGAAGATCGCCGCTTAAAACAGAATCCAGTTTGTGAAGGGTAAGCTTGATCCTGTGATCTGTCACACGTCCCTGAGGGAAGTTATAAGTCCGGATCTTTTCAGACCGGTCTCCGGTTCCCACCTGACTCCTTCTGGCTTCTGCCTCCTCGTCATGACGTTTCTGCAGCTCCATGTCATACAGACGGGAACGAAGGATCTTCAGTGCCTTATCTTTATTCTTAAGCTGAGATTTCTCGTCCTGACAGGAAATAACGATTCCTGTAGGAATATGGGTAAGACGTACCGCAGAGTCTGTGGTATTTACACACTGTCCTCCATTTCCGGAAGCCCGGAAAACGTCAAACTTACAATCATTCAGATCCAGCTGGAAATCAATCTCCTCTGCCTCCGGCATAATGGCTACAGTAATGGTAGAAGTGTGGATACGTCCGCCGCTTTCAGTTTCAGGCACACGCTGTACCCGGTGAACGCCGCTTTCGTATTTCAGCTTTGAATAGGCTCCCTGGCCATAGATCATGAAAGTTACTTCCTTAAAGCCGCCGATGCCGTTTTCATTCAGGGTAAGCATTTCTGTTCTCCATCTCTGGGACTCTGCATATTTCACATACATCCTGTAAATCTCCGCTGCAAAAAGGGCAGCCTCGTCTCCTCCTGCTCCTGCGCGGATCTCTACGATAACGTTTTTCTCATCATTAGGATCCTTTGGAAGAAGAAGGATCTTCAGCTCATGCTCCAGTTCCTCAATCCGCTTCTTGGACTCGGACAGTTCCTCCTTTAACATTTCCCGCATCTCTTCATCGGACTCCTCCTCCAGCATAGAAAGACTGTCCTCTACGGTCTGCTTGCAGTCTTTATATTCTCTGTAGGCAGCCGCAATAGGCTGAAGCTCGCTCTGTTCCTTCATCAGCTTCTGGAACCTTGCTGTATCATTGGCCACAGTAGGCTCGTTGAGTTCATTTAATATTTCCTCAAGGCGTACTAAAATGTCATCTAACTTATCAAACATATCTTTCCTCCTGATTTTTTCTTCCTGTTACTACTCTGTCCAGGCCGGCCAGATCCTTTACTGTCCGCACCTGTATATATCCTTTTTCTTCCATAAGAGAGGATACTTCCTCCCCCTGATCATATCCGATCTCAAAGGCAAGAAGTCCCCCTGGTTTCAGATGCTCCCCTGCCTGATCCAGAATCTTTCTGTAAAAAAACAGTCCGTCCTCATGGCCGTCCAGGGCCATATAAGGCTCGTGAATCCTGACCTCTTCCATCAGTCCCTGGATCACCGAAGTCCGGATATAGGGGGGATTGGAGACAATGGCGTCATATCTCCCCTTAATCTTTTCAAAAAGGTCACTGCAGATCCACCGGGCTTTTGCCTGACAGGCCTGACCGTTTCTCTTTGCCACAGCCAAAGCCTTCTCTGACAGATCCGCGCCTGTGCCCCTGGCATTCTCCCGATTTTCCAGGATACTCAGGAGAATGCATCCGCTTCCGGTACACATATCCAGGATCTCCAGTTCCTGATCTGCAGGAAGTTCCTTCAGCACTTCTTCCACCAAAGTTTCTGTATCTGGTCTTGGGGCCAGAACATTCTCATCCACATAGAACTTCATTCCGTAAAAATAGGCTTCATGGGTAAGCTGCTGAAGGGGGATATGTTCTCCCCTGTTCCTGATCAGTTCCCTGTAGTCTCTGTTCTCCTGATCTGTTACCTTATCTTCTTCATGGATAAAATACCAGCTTCTTGAGATCTTACACACATACTCCATAAGAAGCCATGCGTCCAGATCACTGTTTTCAATTTTTTTCTCTCTCAGATATTTCTTTCCGAAGTCCAGCAGTTCTCTGTAGCTTTCCATATCAGGGCTCCTCAGGGATTTCCGTCTCAGGGAAATTTTTTCTCAGATAATCCTTCCAGTCAAAGACTGCCTCTACTGCTGTGATAGCCACTTCTGTCATATCCGGCGTCGGTTCTTTTGTAGTCAGCTTCTGAAGGGCCAATCCCGGCTTTGAAAGAAAAGCCACTGCAGGATTATCGCTGTTTCCGGCTAGCCGGATGAATTCATAGGAAACCCCGGCGATGGCCGGCACTAAAAGGATACGGATAAGAATTCTCAGCCACATGGTTTTTACGGGTACTACCGCAAAAAATCCGATAAAGAATATAATACTCACAATGATCACAAAGAAAAGAAAACTGGTCCCGCATCTCTTATGAAATCTAGAGCTCTTCATCACATTCTCTACAGTCAGGGGCAGACCGTGTTCCACACAGTTGATACACTTATGCTCTGCTCCGTGATACATAAAGACTCTCTGTATATCTTCCATTTTAGATATCAGAAACATGTAGAGAAGAAAAAGCAGAATCCTTACTGCTGCCTCAGCAATGGTTACAATGGTTTCCGTAGCTCCTACCCTGTGAAGAAGACTGGCGATCAGATAGGGAAGGACCATAAACAGGGCTACAGAGAAAACCACGGAAAAGCAGACCGTAAGGGTCATCAGCACCTTGTCCTCTTTTTCCTTTTTTGCCACTTCTTTCTCCTTCTCTTCTCCCTGAAGGTTCTTCCTTTTTAAATAATCTTCTTCCTCTTCAAAAAAAGTGGCAGAATACATGAGGCATTTTGTTCCCACCACCAAAGAATCTATAAAATTAAATACTCCTCTTATAATGGGAAGACTCAGAATCTTTTTATTTTTTATGATACTCTTATAATCTTCCACCTTAATTTCAATCTCTTTGTCAGGCTTGCGCACCGCCACAGAATAAACATCTCCATGGCGCATCATGATGCCTTCCATTACCGCCTGTCCGCCGATATTCGATGATTTCATTCTTTCCTCCAAACGCAATAAGAGGCTGAAGTCCGAAAACCTCAACCTCTTCTACATCTTATTTATTCATGCCGTATTTTCTGTTGAACTTATCAATACGTCCACGGGCCTGTGCAGCTTTCTGCTGTCCTGTATAGAAAGGATGACATTTGGAGCAAACTTCTACGCGCAGCTCAGACTTTGTAGAACCTGTCTTAAATGTATTTCCACAGTTGCATGTCACTGTACATTCCTGATAGTTTGGATGGATTCCTTCTTTCATGTTTTTCACCTCTTCTATAGTTTGATAATTTATATGGTTTATGCGTTTTCCAATTTCAAACAGCTTATAAATTGTAGCATATATTTAACTTAATTGCAAGTCCTAACGTAAAAAACTTACAGCGTAATCGGGAAGCCTTAAATAATCCTCTGCTTCTTGATCATCTGGACAAATTCCCCATTGTCTCTGGTCCTTGCAAACATGTTCAGGATGTTCTCCGTAGCTTCCTCGGATTTCATGCCGTTTAAAGCCTTGCGCATGATCTCTGCTGCTTCCAATTCATCTGAAGTCAGAAGAAGATCTTCCCGTCTTGTCCCGGATTTGGCAATATCAATAGCCGGGAACACTCTCTTTTCCTGAAGCTTTCTGTCCAGTACCAGCTCCATATTTCCAGTACCCTTAAACTCCTCGTAGACTACATCGTCCATCTTGCTTCCAGTATCTACCAAAGCCGTAGCCAGGATAGTCAGACTTCCGCCCTCTCTCATATTTCTGGCCGCACCGAAAAATCTTTTCGGCATGTGAAGAGCCGCCGGGTCCAGGCCGC
This sequence comes from uncultured Blautia sp., assembly GCA_900543715.1. Taxonomy (GTDB): domain Bacteria; phylum Bacillota; class Clostridia; order Lachnospirales; family Lachnospiraceae; genus Blautia; species Blautia merdigallinarum. Next base: position 14,500 of record UQSX01000050.1, read on the forward strand.
CGGAAAGCGTACGTCCGCTGGGAGATACTGTAAGGTTATAGGCCCTTGCCAGTCTGGTGATACTGTCAATAAAGATAGTAACGTCCTTCTTATGCTCCACCAGACGCTTTGCTCTTTCAATGGTCATTTCTGATACTCTTTTGTGGTGTTCCGGAAGTTCATCAAAGGTAGAATAGATAATTTCCACATTCTTGCCCTTAATGGTTTCCTTCATATCTGTTACCTCTTCCGGTCTCTCGTCAATAAGAAGGATGATCAGGTGCATTTCCGGATTGTTCCGGAGAATAGATTTTGCCGCATCCTTTAAAAGTGTAGTCTTTCCGGCCTTAGGCGGAGATACGATCATTCCTCTCTGTCCTTTTCCGATAGGGCTGACCAGGTCTGTGATCCTCATAGCCATGCTTCCGCCTGGACGCTCCAGATAAAGCCTTTCATTTGGGAAAATCGGGGTCATATCCTCAAAGTTCATTCTCTGCATTTCATTGGCTTTAAATCCGTTAATATATGTTACATACAAAAGAGCAGAAAATTTCTCGTTCTGGCTTTTTACTCTGGTGTTTCCCTTTAAGATATCCCCGGTTTTCAGATTAAATCTCCGGATCTGGGAAGGAGACACATAAACGTCATTATCCCCCGGAAGATAATTGTCGCTGCGGATAAATCCGTAACCGTCCGGAAGCACTTCCAAAATGCCAGTTACACTCTGCCCGCTGTCCAGTTCAGACTGTTCCATTGGTGCCCGCAGAGATTTTATCTCCTGACCGTCTTCCCTTCTGTGTTCGTCTCTTTTAAACTCTTCCTTTTTATTTTCCTCTTTCTTGTTTTCCTCTTTTTTATACTCTTCTTTCCTGCTCTCAGTCCTGGCTTCTTTTTTTTCTGCCAGCTTCTTATCTTTCTCATCTTCCTGAACCATACGTTCTACTAATTCGCTTTTTTTCAATGAAGACAGACCTTTCATACCTCTGGCTCTTGCGATCTCCTTTAATGCCCCTAACGACAGGGATTCATATTTTTCTCTCATTTTAAAATCCTTTCTCTATATCCACAAACTTTTGTATTTTCTATTTACATCTTCTGGAATTTATAGTCAGAACCGACATGACACTTTGTTTTAGAAATAAAAATGCAGCATGGCTTCTCCATACTTTTGCATATTCTACCACAATTTGAATGATTTGGCAAATAAAACTTCTGCCTGCAGTTTAACTAAGCCTGCCTTCCGTGTACAAGGAAGCAAACATCTTGTGTACTGAGAGTATTATCTCTTCTGTCCTTCTGCATTTATAAGATTAAAAGTATCTTTTCATGAGATTCTACCGCTGGTTTACCTGGATCTGCGTTAATTTCTGACTCTCCCCTCTCTCGGTTGCACATATTTTTCTCTGGTTATATACTGTTTTTATAAGATACAGAGGAGGTTACTTGATATGTACGAATTAGACCGGGAAAAATTCGGCAGTTTTATCGCACAATTAAGAAAAGAAAAAGGGTATACGCAAAAAGAACTGGCTGAAAAATTATCTATCTCGGATAAGGCAGTAAGTAAATGGGAAACCGGAAAAAGTCTTCCTGACATCTCTCTCCTGGTCCCATTAGCAGATATTATGGAAGTTACGGTAACAGAACTGTTAGAAGCCCGCCGGATAGAGGGGGCCCAGATTACGGCTGTTCCAGTAGAAGACATGGTAAAAAAAGCTTTGACCTATTCTGAAGAAAGCCAGGAGAAAAGTACCCGGCTGAAAGTTAAGCATTGTATCCTTTGCGGAGCGGGAATCCTGGCCGGTCTTCTGGAAATCTTGGGACTGGTTCTTCTTACAAAAGACACTGATTTTCTTTCCCGCTATAGCTCTGTTTTTGGCCTGGAAGGTTTAAGTATTCTGTTTGGCGTTTATTTCTGGATATTTGCCAAGGAAAAAATTCCTTCTTTTTACGATGAAAATAAACTAAATTTCTACAGCGACGGTGTATTCCGGATAAATATGCCGGGACTTCACTTTAATAATCGGAACTGGCCTTACATAGTCCGGGTTTCCCGTCTGAGTATGTTGGCCCTTATGGTCCTTTGTCCCTTAGTTTATTTTATTCTCTATTTCGTGGCTTCGCTGTTTTCTTCTGCAGACATTGCTTTTGCAGGGCAGTTTATTATTCTGTTTATCTTCCTGGGAAGTGTTTTTATTCCCATCTATGCTGTTGGGAAAAAGTATGAGTAAGTCAAATCCACAGGCTTAGTCCAGCATCATAAGCTTAAAAGAAATCCGGCAGGACTTCTCTTTTTAAAGAGACTCTCCTGCCGGATTTCCGTCATTTATCATGATTCCATATTCAAAATATGAAAACGCTCCATGAGAAATCATTCCTCAGATGTTTTAGTTCTTATATCCCAGAGGAAGGCTTTCCCAACGCTCTTTTAATTTGTAGGCAATATCCTTTGGCTGGCGCTGGCGTGTGAACACACCTTTCTTATTGCCGTTGACACGCATGATTCCTTCTGTTGTCTGGAAATCAGCAAAGTTCCAGATCTGCTCGCCCTTGATAAAATCATAGGAATCAAAGACTTCATTATTCATTTTCAGATACTCGGCCTGGTATTCCTGGCTCCACATAACAGAAGGCAGCTTATGTTCTGAGCCAAGGGTATCTGCGCCGTACTCTGTGAAAATAAAAGGTTTATTCAGGTTCAGCGCTTTCCATGCATCCATTTCTTTACGGAACAGCACTTCTGCAGTAGAAATATCGTATCCGCCGCTTACATACCATCCAAAGTAACGGTTTAATGCAATGATATCGCTGAAGTTATAGCACTTGCATTTGTCTGGTGTGGAATTCATTACCAGTGCAAAAGTGCGGGGACGCTTCTGAGGATCCAGTTCGCGGGCTCTGTCAAATACTTCTTTAAAGTATGGAACAGCAGCATCGCTTGTTGTCTCAGGCTCATTTAAAAGGCTCCATGCGATGACAGAAGGATGATTCTTATCTCTTGTGATCATCTCCTCTACAGCCCGCAGATGTGCCTGAAGGAGAATCGGAGTTGTCTCTTTCTCAAAGAAAGCCGTTGCCTTTCCGGTACTTGCCTCCATAAAATTCATAAGACTTTCAAACAGACCTACAGCCGGAACCTCATCAATGATAAGGAAACCTTCTCTGTCTGCCATCTGATAGATTTCTTCGCTGTATGGATAATGAGAAGTACGGAAGGAGTTGGCTCCGATCCATTTCATCAGCTCAAAGTCTCTCTTCATTACACCGATGTTGAATCCCCGGCCTACAATATCGCTGTCCTCATGTTTGCCGAATCCTCTTAAATATACCGGCTCTCCATTCAGAAGAATGCTTGTTCCTTTTACTTCTACTGTACGGATTCCGATTTCCTGGGTATATTCATCCAGAATCTCATCTTCATCCATAATGCGGACTACCATCTGGTACAGATAAGCATCTCTTACTTTCCACAGATGGGCGTTCTTTACTTCCAGAACTCCTTCTTTTCCTTCACAGCTGGCAACTTTCTGGCCCTCTTCGTCAAGAAGTTCAACCGTTACAGGATGATCTCCTGTTGTCTTCACTGTGTAACATACCTTTGCATCAGAACCGCAAAGTTCATTAACTGTCTCAATATCAAATACAGATTCCTTCGGCAGTGCTGTCAGCCAGACAGATCTCTGCAGACCTGAATAGTTGAAAAAGTCAAAGTATGGCTTGCACATTTTCTTTCCTGTAGGAAGTGTAACAGTCTGTCCGCAGGGGATATTTGTAACGGTAAGTTCGTTGTTAACCTTTACAACTACCTTATTGTAAGCATTATAGCGGACAACTTCTGTCACATCTGCACAGAAGGGCAGAAATCCGCCTTCATGCTCAGCAACTTTAGTTCCGTTAACAAATACAGCAGCTCTGTGAGTTGCAGCTCCAAAGCGGAGAAGGACCTGTTTACCGCTCCACTCTCCAGGAACAAACATATCCTTTTCATACCAGAAATCTCCTGCATACTCTCTGATATCTTTCTCTGTATAGAAATCCTGGAAGCTGGCTGGTACCGGGATCATTTCTTTTCCCGGAATGCCTTCCTGCCACTTTTCATTCTCTCCGGCAGATTTCTCATCCAGGCAGAATTTCCACATACCGTCCATTGAAACAACCCGGCGTGATACAGTCTCACGGGGATACAGCATTGAATAGTTAAGCATTCTATATTACCTCCTGATCATATTTTACAGACAGCAGCCAGACAGCATTGTACATCATCTGTCTCAGCCGCTGCTGTTCTCTTTAATGAAAAGTATAAAGTATTTTCCTTTCTACAGTGAGGAAAATTTTTAGTGATTTCCGCATATTTTTTATCCATTCTTGAAATATTGTAAAAATTATATGATAATAGAAAAAAGTTCCTCGTTTATTCATGCCCTCCATGTACAAGAGTACCCAGAGAAAGGAGATGACCTGAAATGACTTATCAAACTGAATTAGAATTCTTCAAAAAGCTGCTGAAAAATTTTCATCTTACCTATGTGATCATTACCCCGGATATGAAAACACTTCCGGAACCATCCGCCGGAATATACAGGCTTTACACCCGTCATGATGATTATATGAAAGATTTCTGGGAAAGGGCGGAGAAATATAAAGATAACGTAATATATAGGATTAATTCCATATGTATGTATCGGTATCTCTTTTTCCGTCTTCCAAATACAGAGCAGCCAGAATTCATGCTCATCGGTCCTTATGTGCTTACAGAAATCTCTCAGAAAATGGTTTTGGAAACTGCAGAGTATATTTCTCTTCCCGAAGAGCATTACCATCGTCTGCAGCAATTTTTAATAGGGCTGCCCCGGATTTATGATGAAAGCATACTTCTTTCCATGCTGAATGTATTTGGAGAAACAATCTGGGGAAGTATTGATAATTTTCGCCTTCAGGACGAAGACAGCAGGATTACTGTTGATTTTAACACTGAGGGATATGTCCAATATGATGAAGAATGCGAAGAACCACAGCAGCTCATGAAGATACTGGAAGAACGGTATGATGAAGAAAACAGCCTGATCCAGGCAGTTGCAAAAGGGCAGGCCCACAAAGCAGAAGCTTTCGTGAATGGTTTTAACATGCAGGGAATAGAGCACCGGATACCAGATCGGCTGAGAAATGTAAAAAACTATATGATCATCCTGAACACACTTCTGCGAAAGGCCGCTGAAAGTGCTGACGTGCATCCCATACATATTGATAAACTCTCTTCTGAATTTGCCCACAGAATAGAACAGCTTACCTCTGAATCAGGAATGAACACTTTATCCAGGGAAATGGTGCGGAAATACTGTCTGCTGGTAACCAACCATTCTATGAAAGATTACTCCCTGTTAGTCAGAAAAGTCCTGACACAAATCGACTTGGATCTGACTGCGGATCTCAGCCTGAAAGTCCAGGCCAAGGCTCTGGGAGTCAACGCCAGCTACCTTTCCACTCTCTTTAAAAGGGAAACAGGAAAAACATTAACAGAATATGTAAATGGGAAAAGAATCGAATACGCCATCTTCCTTCTGAATTCTACCCAGCTACAGATCCAGGTCATTGCCCAATACTGCGGTATCTCAGATGTAAATTATTTTACAAGACTGTTTAAAACGGCTGTTGGAAAAACGCCTAAAGAATATCGGGATAGTATTTATATATAAACAGAGCTGTGCAGAATCGTATACGGAGTAGTGTTGAGTGTAATCCAGTTTTTGACATATAAAAATGGAGAAGCGCTGTAGAAATAGCGTTTCTCCACGGTCTCGGTATTCAAAAAGTGTTCACCCACAAATTAGGATTTGTCACTCTGTTCAACTCCCCGATAAATGGGAATTGTTCTACTTATCCCGGGTGCTTCTAAAAACAAAGAAAATCCCCACGCAACCAATCAACAATCCTAAAAGAGAAAAAGGCACAGCACTAAAGCTGTAAAGAATAATACTATTTAACCCTTCCTTTGCACAACAAAGTAAGATACCAAAGAGAATCAATGCAATACCTTTTAACTGTTCTTTCATTCAAGCTCCCTCCACAATTCCAATCTGTCGACCTTGTTTTTCTTCATTATACCATTCGTTTATTCCTCTGTCATTTTCTTTCTTACATATTTCCAAGTACTTTATATAATTTATTACTTCACACCATATCACATCCAACTAGTATAATTTAACTCTTCAAATTATACAATCAAAAAGGCATGAGAAACTCTCACGTCTCTACATGCCCTTTTACTCACTGAGCTTATACAGATATCCTAGATGTGTAATCAAACTTTTGATACATAAAAATAAGAGAAACGCCTATTTTACAGCGTTTCTCTCACTTTTCATCACTGCCGCAGACCGGAATCGAACCGGTACGGGAGTATAAGTCCCGCAGGATTTTA
>UQSX01000051.1 GCA_900543715.1 uncultured Blautia sp.
TTCCTGCTGTCCTTCCAGCAGCCGGGCTTCTTTTTCCAGACTGTCATACTCTTTCTGGGCTTCAAACCGAACTTTCTCTTCTTCCAGTTTTTTTCTGGACTCCTGAAGCTTCAAGGTTTCCTTCTGGAACTGTTCCTGGCAGGTCTTTTCTTTCTCCTTCAGCTCCCGGACTTTCTCCCGGGTGATTTCTCCATATCTGGAAAGGGCCCCAATCTGCTCCTTCTCCTGTCCCTGCCACTGCTGGACTTTCCCCCGGATGATCTGGACCAGAGATTCCCCGTATTTTTCCAGATGGAACAGTCTCTCCAGCATTTTATTCCGTTCCATACCGTCCAGCTTGAGGAACTCGGAAAATTTTCCCTGAGGAAGGACTACGGTCCGGAAAAAATCTTCTTTTGACAGGCCGATAACTTCTCTGCATTTTTCATTTACAGATCCCACCTTATCCGCCAGCACTTCTTCTCTGTCTTCCAGGATTTCCAGAAAACGGGCGCCATCGCTGCGGATGCTGCCTTCTTTTGAACGCTTAAATCCTCTGGTCACCCGGTAGGTATGGATTTCCTTTGTCTTTACAGAAAAAATATAGTCTACCAGCGCTTTGTCTGTACTCACATGGATAAAATTCGTGCTGTTTCTGGCTGTGGTTCCGTATAAAGCCAGGGTGATCCCGTCCAGGATACTGCTTTTCCCGCTTCCCGTCGGCCCGAAGATCCCGAAAAGCCCTTCCCCTGTAAGTTCCTGAAAGTCAATCTCCTGAGGCTCCAGAAAGCTGTTCAGTCCTTTAATCTTTATCCAGATCGGTCTCATATTCCCTCTCCTTTTCTATGATCTCTGTGAGAGTCTCCAAAAGTTCCTCCTCCGGTTCTACGCCTTTTCTCTCCGCATAATATTCGGTAAAAAGCTCCTGAAAACTCTTTTCCAGAAAGTTTCCCTTCTCTTCCTCCCTGTCCCGGGAAGGAAAAAGAGGAACCACTTCCAGAATATCTTCTTTGTATTTCTTCAGTTCTTTGATCTGTTCTTCTCTTATAAAGCTGTCTGTATGGATATGGAGATAAACATAGCAGGGCCTGTCCTGATTTTCCATACACTTTTCCAAAGCTGCCTGGTAGTCCCCACATACCCATTTTTCAATAGGCTTTGGATTGTCAAAATACAGATCTTCTGTCTCCGGCTTCTGGCCCGGGTGCAAAGTCACCAGAAGACATTCCTTTGCCACTGTAGTTTCCTGGAGCCGGTAAGGGAGAGGAGATCCGCTGTATCGAATCCTGCCCTGACTCCCCACAGCCTTCTGTGGCCGATGCACATGGCCAAGCGCCACATAATCTGCCTCTTCCGGAAAAGTCTCCATAGGAAGGAGATAACTGTTCCCCAGGCTCAGGCTCTGCTCTGATCCGTCCTTGATACAGCCAAGAGTAAAAACATGAGCCATCAGGATATTTATAGTGTCTTTTGAAAACCACTGGGCTCTTTTGGCAAAAAGCTCCTGCATTTTCTGGGCATAGGTAACTGCTCTTTCCTGGTCTTCTTCCTGGTCCCGGTAGAGTACCTCGTTCAGGGTCCTTTCACTGGCATAGGGCACGCAGGCAACTACTGCCTGCTCTCCCCCTTTTTCAAAAGAAAAGACGCCCTCATCCAGGGACTCTATCTGAAACTTTCCATACTGTCCCGATTCAATCTTTGAGCGGGGCGTTCCATAGATCAGGATCCCATGTTCCCTTACCAAAGGGATCACCGCCTCCAGCCGTGAAGGCTGATCATGATTTCCTGCAATCAGGACCACCAGTCTTTCCCCTCCATTGCTCAGATCCTTCAAAGTCTGGTAGAGAAGAGCTTCCGCTCCCGCAGAAGGATGGCCGTTGTCAAAAATATCTCCGGCCACACAGACCATATCCGCCTGCCGTTCGTCGGCCATAGCCACCAGCTGCTCCATAACGATTTTCTGTTCTTCCAGACGGCTCCTTCCTTCCAGAAGCTTTCCCAAATGCCAGTCCGCTGTATGTAAAATTTTCATAATTTCTGCCCTCGGCTTCCTATCACATAAGATTCTTTTCCTATTCTACCATTGGCGGCCATAGAAAAAAAGTCTGATTTTCTCTTGAAGTTCAAAATATTTCCTGTTATAATATGTTCCGCAAAAAGCTGACAATACGTATGTCTTACATAAACAGTAGAAATAAGTCTTTCAGGCGTAGTCTATGTGTATAGACTGCGTTTTTGTTTGTCTAAAAAACAAAGGAGGACTTAAATTATGCCGAAAACAAAATTTCAGGAACTTATTTATGGAGTGCTGATGACCTTTTTCATGGTCATCGCCATGGAGCTTTATAATGCAGGGCTGAGAGACGGAGGGCTGACTTACAGTGCCCTGCCCAATGCTTTGTCAGAGATGCGTTTTATGTTTCCCATCTGCTTTGTCATGGGATTTTTCTTCATTGACCGTCTGGCTCCTAAAATCGCTTTTAAAATGGCGGTTCCGGGAAAAGATAATCCCCTGCTGGTCACTACCGTAAGGGCCTGTGTAACCGTTGCCTTTATGTGCCCGATCATGAGCCTCTGGGCCACTTTTATCTTCAAACATCCCGGAATCCATTTCCTTCCTGTATGGCTCCAGACCGTTGCCTGCAACTTCCCTATGGCTCTTATCTGGCAGGTATTTTACTGCGGGCCCCTGGTACGCTTCCTGTTCCGTAAGATCTTTCTTTAGAGGATACCCGCACTGACCATTGCGTTTCTTTACCTATATTTTATAAAAAGTTTAAATCCTTTGGCCTGCTTAAGGGTTGAATTATTCTTACGATTTGTTATTCTATAAACAAAAAGCAAGGAGGTAATTTTGTGAAAAAATATGTTTTCTTAGGTATCATAACTTGTTTTTCTCTGCCATTTACTTCTAGCTGTTCATTTTTCAATCCTTCTTCCAATATAGAAGTTTCTGCGCCAAATGCGGGCAATAATGAATCGGACAATGCAGCATCGGAAGGCGAAACTACGCCTTCATCTGACGTGGAAGATTCCTCATACGCTGATTCCTCCGTAAATGCTGATGAAGCAGAGACTACCCCGGATATCCATACTATCGTAGGTTATGTCCTTTCCGTTGATGAAAATACAATGTATGCAGACTTAAAAAACACTGGCAGCAGACTTTATCCTGGAGAAGGAGAAGATCGTAAGGCAGCATTTGATATATCGAATGCAGAGCAAGTTCAAACCAATTCAATCCTGCCACAGCTAATCTTATCAGCCCGGGAATCCAAGTAACTATCGCCTACTATACAAAGCAGGACATTAATTATGCTATATATGTTGGGTGCATGTCTTAAATTTATTACGGCCTCGCTCCTGTTTAGAAAATCTTCAGAATTCCTCCGGCAAATCTTTCTTGTTCCTTCTAGGATTAAATGCTATAATGAGGAGACGAAATTTTATACAGGAAAGTGAGCTGAAAAGATATGAGAATGGAATTATTTTCCATAGGACCATTTACCATATACAGTTATGGGCTGATGATCGCTGTGGGAATTCTGGTATGCATTGCTATGGGAATGTACCGTGCAAAGAAGCGTGGAATGAGTGATGACGCAGTTCTGACCATCGCCATTATCGGCGTGCTCTCCGGCTTTATCGGAGCAAAACTGCTTTATGTAATTGTAGAGTTTGATCAGTTTATAGAAGATCCTATGTCCGTTATGGGCGGCGAGGGCTTTGTGGTCTATGGAGGAATCATTGTAGGTGTTCTCTCCGCAGTTATTTACTGCCGGCAGAAAAAACTGGTATTCCTGGAGTACTTTGATCTACTTGCTCCCTCCATCGCCGTTGCTCAGGGATTCGGACGGATCGGCTGCTTTCTGGCAGGCTGCTGTTATGGCAGGGAAACAGATTCCTTCCTGGGTGTGATCTTTCCGGAACACAGCATGGCTCCCTCAGGGGTAAAGCTGCTGCCCACTCAGCTTTTCTCTTCGGCAGGGGATTTTCTGATCATGGCCATTCTTCTCCTCTACAGCAGAAAGACACGGCCAAAAGGCAGAACCGGAGCTCTTTATCTGATCCTTTATGGTATCGGACGGTTCCTCATTGAGTTTTTGCGGGCAGATGACCGAGGAACAGTTGGAAGCCTGTCTACCTCTCAATTTATCTCCATTGGAATCGTGGCCGTAGGACTGATCCTGTTTTTTAGCAGCAAGCTCTTCCGCAAGATCTTCCACAGGGCAGAAAAAGCGGTCACCACTTCCCCTGAAGAATAATATAAACCCTCCCACCGTGAAACACAGCAAAGGCTGTGGAACCTGGCGGGAGGGTTTTCACTAACATACAATCCACAAATTCACCCCGGCCTTTTGTCAGTCTATTAAGCTTTTCTTTGTTTCTTTATGGAATTTCCTTTCAGCCAGAAGGATAATAAAATAAAAGCCAGCAGCATTACCTATAACATTTTATTTTCTAAAAAAACATTGATCGTCCTATTCTGATTTCAGGTTCCTTTACTGGCATATACCCGCCATGATATACTATTCTGTTTAAAAATTCAATTCTCTCTGTCTAAAATCCATCTACTGCTATAACGTTGGTACCTTTTTAAGACATAGTCCGCATACTCGCTCAATTTTTCTTTATCAAAGACTTCTTCTTCAGAGCCTTTATAAGCCTTTAAAGCCGTTTCTATCAGAGGTCTGTAGCCGATCGGCAGATGCCTGATTCCCCACGTTCCGCCCTGTTCTTTAGATAAAATCTCTCCCTGAGAAGCAGCCGCCAGCCCCCGTGCCAAGTTTAACACATAGTACACCGGATTCTTCTCTATCCTCTCCAGGGAATCCCGGATATCTCTCCAAATACTATCCAGGTAACAGGAATAAGGTACATCACCGAACACATCTTCTTTCAGCAGTCCATAAAGAGTAATCCCCGTTTTTTTGATCACCGTAAAATGTCCTGCCAGGTCAGGATCCCTGCCGTTCATTCTCCGACAGTACTCCTCCGGATTTTCTGTTGCTTCCTGTCTGTAAAATTCCGAATAATGCAGCACATAGGGAGTGGGATGAGCAAAATCTTTACAGTATTTTTCTTCAACAATACTCATCTCAATTCCCTTTGAGGGAACTAACTCCATTTCCAGAAGAAAATCTATGATCCGTATTTTTTCCACCAATGTCGGTTCTTGTTTTACAACTACAATAAAATCAATGTCACTACTTTCCCATTGAAAGCAGTGAAAGGCCAAAGAACCATGAAGATAGATTCCTGTGAGATTCTCCGAAAGGATATCTTTATATTGCTGCCGGATATTTTCTAGACATTTTTCAATCTTTATTTTCTCAGAAAAAATACTTCTCCCCCGCTTTCAGCTTTTCTTCGAACTGCCCATAAAAATCTTCGGTAAAGTCCCAGGGCGCCAGGAAGAAGTTCTTCAGGATATACATAGATACATTTTTTGCTTCCTCCGGATTCTGGAACTGTCCCAAGATTTTTTCCGCTTTCTTTAAAAAATTATGCCAGGACAAAACATAGGCCTCGTATTTTTTCAGTTCCGGAGTGTCCAGCCATTTGCTTACTTTTACTTTGGTCTTCGGCTGTTTCGGACATTCGTGAACCTGGAGAAAATAATGAAATCCCTCCTCCTCATAGATCCGTCCCAGAGGGAACATCCGGCAGAATCCAGGTCGATGGGGATGAATGCTGCACCTTCCTTCCGGATCAAGAAAACTGCACCGTTCTGCCTCGCCGGCCATTTTCAGATTGGGAAGTATGATCCCGTCCACCACGTTTAACTCCAGGGCATAGGTCAGAAGCTCCTGAAAACTCTGGCCCAGTCCCGCTTCCAGGCGGAATACATCATAAGGGTCCAGAACCACCGATTTCCCCATTTCTTTGCAGCAGTCACAGCATCCACGGCAATCGTCACAGCCGGCTTTTACCATATCTCTGGATGTGTACAGCTTTCCGTCGGAAACTTCCGCCAGATCGATCTCTCTCAACATATATGTATTCTCCTCTGTCTTAATATTCTGTCCTGATCTCCTCCCGGGAGATTCCGTAAGTCTTCATAAATTCTTCCAGATCTTTGTCGCTGCGGATGCAGCAGATATCCTGGAATTTTCCTGTTTCCTGATCTTTAAATCCGGCAGTCTTTTCTCCCGTACAGATACTGAAACGTATTACCGGAATCTGTCTGTTCCGGTCAAAGGACAGCCGCTTTTCTTTTTTCTTAAAGAACATATTCCTTTTCCTCTCTCGGATAGAATAAACCGGGCTTAACCCTCAAAAATTCATACCCTGTATTTCCAATAATACAGACCTTCTGTCTCCACCACTTTATCCAGCAGATCTTTCAGGGATTCGCTCTCATTGTATACTGCAATGCTGAGGACTCCTCCTGTAATGCTGATGATGGAATTTTCTTTTCCCAGAAGAATATCTACCTGCCCCTTTTTCTTCATAATGACTCTTTTTAAGATCTTCACCAGAAGATCGCATCGTTTCTCTTTCAGCCAGCCGTTTCTTTTCGGTTTTAAAGGGGGATACTCCTCTACATATACTTCAAAGGGATAATAACAGATAACCTTTAAAATAATGGCAATAGCTTTATCGCAGAATTCCTGAAGCTGTTTATCCTGAAGGAAATAACTTTCCACCTCTTCAAAAATACTGTTGCCATGTTCTGCCACATGGTAGGGAAGAAAATCGATCACCCGATAGTCCTCCGAAAACAGAGAGTTCAGTTTTTCACTTCTTTTTACTCTGCTCATACTCCTCTTCCTCCTCCATGCTTGCTAAGAACATCTCATAAAAATCGTCTTCCCCGTCCAGTTTCGGAGAATTCTCTCCTCCGCCATTGGTACTTCTCTTCATCTCCGCATAAAATTCTTCTCCTGCAGTGACCAGTTCCATCTCATAGATCTCATAGCCTAATTCCCGGCATTTCCTGCAAAAAGCTCCCAGTGGATTCTCTGCCTTTCTGGTCTCCAGAAGCTCCTTTCTAAGTTTTTCATCGCTCATAGCCTGTCTCTGCAGTTTATCTAATAATTCAATCGTATTCATATCCTCTGCTCCCTTCCAGCTATACAGACGTCATTTTCTGTCCGCAAAAATATTTGTTCTTCCACTTTGGTATCATTATATAACACCCCCGACAAAATTCCTAGCAAAAATGCAGCGTCCAAAGAAGTCTTTTTGTTCTTCTTTGAACGCTGCATTTCATAATGGACTGAATCCTCATACCTTTATCCGGTCTGCGATCTCTTTACCGATTGCCAGTCTCTTATCCCGGGCGCCAATGATCACGCAGTCCTTATGATTCTGGATCACCTGAACCTGACTGCCCTCCTGAATCTGGTAACGCTTCATAAATTCCAGCACCTCAGGTATTCCAAACATCCATTTAATAGTGTAGCTTTCACCACGCTTTGTCTGTGACAATGCCTGCATAAGAATACCTCCCTCCGTTGTCAGGGCTGTTATCTTTCCTATATTCTAAAATGTCCCTTCCCAGTTAGTCAACAGTAAATAACTTTTGAAAAGATATGTTCTCCTTACGGATAGGATTGCCCAAATTTATGATTTTATAAACATTCGTAAACATACAATTCATGAAGTGCCCGGGTAGCACAGATATACTCTGCCTGGATCAGCAGAGGCGTCTTCTTCTTTCTGGCCAGCACAAATACCTGATCGAATTCCAGGCCTTTAGCCAGATAAAAGGTGGTAACAGTCAATCCTTTTTTAAAAGAAGAACTGTTTCTGTCCACATAAAAGGCCGGTATTTCTTTTTCCCTCAGATTCTTATAAACCTCCAGGGCTTCTTCCTCGCTCATTGTCAGCAGAGCGGCTGTCTCATAGCCCTTGGAACCCAGGGCCAGATTTTTGAAAATTTCCTCCACAGCCTCCTCTTTTCCATCCAGCTTTTTCTCCTCCACTTCTTTCCCATGGCGCTGAAAGATCTCCATATCCCGAATACCTGCAGTCCTATTGGCATATTCGGCAATCTCCACTGTATTCCGGTAGCTTTTGTTCAGGATGATCTTCCGCATATCCTTTCCGAAAATTCCCGGCAGAAATTCCAGAACATCGTGGTTCTGTTCCTCCATGGTCTGGGCCCGGTCTCCCAATATGGTCATTCTGCAGTTAAACATCAGCCGGAGAATCAGATACTGAAGATAAGAATAATCCTGCATCTCATCTATGACCAGATGTTTGATATTTTTATGATCCCGGACCCTGCAGAGTCTGTACTTCAGATACAAAAGAGGATATACATCCTCGTAGGCCAGCACCCGCTTTTCCTGGGGTACATCAGGAAGCATGGGATAGCCGTTTTCTTCCAGGAATTTATTGTAGATCTTATATAAGTCCCTGGTCACATAAAGTTTCTGAAATTTTTTGACGATAGTATCCAGATCTTCCTCTGAAAGAGTACAGTCATGAAGAGTTTCATATTCGTCTATAAAATATTCCATAACTGCATCCATTCTGGACAAAAGAGGAATATCCTGGAATTTAAAGTAAAACAGATGGATCAGCTCATTTTCTGTAAGTTTTAAACCTCTGAACTCTACATCTTTAAATGCCATCAGCTCATCTTCCAGAAAAGCCAGAAATCCCTCCACCTGTGACACAAAAGTTTCCGACTGTTTTTCTTCCAGCCGTTCCTTCTGTTCCTCTGGAATCCCCTGTAATTCCATCTCAATCTCATCATATCGATCATGGCAGTCCCGCACAGTATCCCGCAGTTCCCGGTAGGCAAAAAGATCAAAACTCATTTCCTGGATATTTTCCTCTCCCAATTCCGGAAGGATATGGGAAATATAGTCTGAAAACACACTGTTTGGAGACAGGATCAGAATATCCGAAGATTTCAGATTTTTCCGGTCGTGGTACAGCAGATATGCGATCCGATGAAGTGCAATAGAAGTTTTCCCGGATCCTGCTGCTCCCTGAATCACCATTATCCGGTCTTTCGTATTCCGGATAATGGCATTTTGCTCTTTCTGGATGGTCCGGACAATGTTTTTCAGCTGCACATCTCCATTGCCGCCCAGTTCTGCCTTCAGGATCTCGTCATCGATCTTCGTATCACTTTGAAATTCGTAAATCATCCGGCCACCCCGGATCTTATACTGCCATTTAGAGGTAATCTCCCCTTCCATAAGACCGAGAGGGGCCTCATAGGAAGCCGGTCCCTTATCAAAGTCATAAAATAGACCGCTTACCGGCGCCCGCCAGTCATAAATCAGGGGCATGTGTCCTGCTTTCTGAGAAAAATTTCCGATCCCTATATAAAACTTTTCTGACTCCTCCTCCCCCTCATAGCGAAAATCTACTCTTCCGAAAAAAGGAGAATCCAGCATTTTCTCCAGCCTGTGAAGATAAGCCTGCTGCTCCTGGTTTGCATTGACCTGATGGAGAAGTGCCTGCTGGTTATCGAAATCCTCATAGCCGTACTGATCCATCTCTGTATAGTTTTCCCAGTAATACTCATGCATCCCCTCAATATCTTTCTGTCCCTGGAGAATTGATTCTCTCACTTCTCCAATCCTATCCTTCAGTTGTCCGGTTACTTTATCTAAATATCTTTTTCCTTCACTCATGTATTCACCTTCTGTTGCCGTCAAATCTATTACAAATGAAACCATACCCTTGTGTACAAGGGCCCAAACGCCTCTGCGTATCTGTTTATTATATCCTATTTTTCTGTTTTTTCCAACCTTATGTTGTCCTAAAAAAAGCTGCCCACTTTGGAGCAGCTTTTCTGTCAGCTATATGATTATTTTAAGAAGGTCTTATAATCCTCGTAGTTTTTCGCCAGGAGATCCGGCGTATTCAGTCCGTAAGGACATTTTTTCATACACTGGCCGCAGTGTTTGCAGTCTTCAATCTTTTTCATTTTTTCCTGCCATTCCTGTGTAAGCCATGCCTGCTGAGGCGCCCGGCGGAGCATAAGGCTCATTCTGGCACAGCTGTTGATCTCAATTCCTGCCGGACAGGGCATACAGTAGCCGCAGCCCCGGCAGAAATCTCCGGAAAGCTCTTCCTTGTCTTTATCGATCACAGCCTGAAGTTCCCCTGATAATTCCGGAGGACAGACCTGATAAGAAAGGAATTCATCCAGTTCTGACTCTCTCTGGATTCCCCAGATAGGAGCCACATGGGCAAACTGAGGCTGATCCATGTAGGCATAAGCACAGGCAGAATTGTGGATCAATCCTCCTGAAAGAGCCTTCATGGCAATAAATCCCATATCTGCCTTCTTACACATCTCTACAATTTCCAGATCCGCCGGGGCTGCCAGATAAGAAAATGGGAACTGAAGAGTCTCATAAAGTCCTGATTCTACAGCTTCCTTTGCCACGGCGATCCTGTGGTTGGTGATACCGATGTGGCGGATCTTTCCCTGCTGTTTTGCTTCCATAGCCGCCTCATAAAGCCCCGTACCGTCTCCCGGCTTAGGACAAAATGCCGGATTATGGAATTGATAGATATCGATATAATCTGTCTGGAGCATTTTCAGACTTTTTTCCAGATCCTTCCAGAAGTCTTCTGCGTTCTGAGCTGCAGTTTTGGTGCTGATGATCAGTTTTTCCCTGATATAGGAAAAAGCTGCCCCCAATTTCTCTTCACTGTCTGAATAAGCTCTGGCTGTGTCAAAATAATTGATTCCATTATAAAAGGCTTTCTGAAGGAGATAGACTGCTTCTGCCTTGGAAATCCTCTGGATAGGCAGAGCACCGAAGCCGTTCTTGCTTACTTCAATGCCTGTTTTTCCTAAAATGACTTTCTCCATGATGTCTTCCCTCCCCGGCATTTAGTCTTCATAATCCAGACATGCTCTCTCTGTTGTATAAGGGCGCACGTATGTATCAGCCACTTTTACATGTTCCGGATGAGAACCGTATACTTTGATATCCTCAGCCTTTTCCATGGTGGTTACCAGCGCTATATCATGAGTAGAAGAAGAAATCGGATCTGTAACAAAATCTACAGTAAGAAGTCCGGGAACTTTCCCTACCAGACTTTTCAGATTCACTTCCATAGCCTTTTTTAATTCCGGCTTTTTGCTCTCTTCAATTTCCGGTTTAAATTTCCACATAACAATATGATGTACCATTTTACTCTCTCCCATCTTTTTTGTTTTTTATATTTTATAATAGAAAAAAGGAAGCTGTCAATTATAAACCAAACAGCTTCCCTTTCTTTGCCCTATAAATGAAGGATCTATCTTTGCAGATTTGTATCGTGAGATTTCATGATTTTTAAGATATCTGCTTCATTCACCACATTAAAGTCATGCTGGATCATCAGCTTCAGCACACTGGCAGCAATAGAAAAATCTATCGTCATCTGAGGCGTAAACTCTCGGGCCAGGCTGTGGAGGAGTCCTCCTGCAAAAGCGTCTCCCGCTCCCACGGCTTCCAGGCTATGGACAGTATGGACCAGGCTTTCATAGAATTTTCCGTCTTTCAGATAAATCCCCATCCAGTCTCCATCTTCTACTGTACGCATATTCCGAAGGACACTGGCCACCGCCTTACAGCCCGGATACTGCCGGAGAATTTCCTCCATCCCCGCTTTGTAAGTCTGGATCTGATCGATCCCGTGGGCCATATCTCCATCAAAGGCATGGATTCCCAGAGAGGATTCAAAGTCCTCGTCATTGGCAATGCACAGGGTCACATAATTCATCAATTCTCTCATAACTTCCTGGGCTTTCCCAGTATTCCACATTTTCCCACGATAATTCAGATCGCAGACCACTTCTATGGAATGCTCTTTGCAGTATTTTAAAGCTTCCAGGACCGCCTTCTCAATTCCTTCACTTACTGCCGGGGTAACACCGGAGAAATAAAAGATATCCACATCTTTTAAAAGTTCCTCCCAGTGAAATTCCTCCGGGGCAGCCTGGGCAAAAGAACTATAGGCCCTGTCATATACCACATTTGTGGGCCGGATATTGGTTCCTTTTTCAAAATAATAGATTCCAGCCGTTCTCCCCCTTTCAGGATCCCGGAAGTATCTACGCCAAAACGGCGAATCTCATTGTGGGCGGCCAATCCCACCGGGTTGTCCGGCAGCTTTGTCACAAAAGCCACCGGATCTTCCATCATGGCCAGAGATACGGCCACATTGGCCTCAGCCCCGCCATAGCTGGCTTCAAAGTCCTGTGCCTGAAGAATCCTCAGATTTTCCGGGGTCTTCAGCCGCAGCATGATCTCTCCAAAAGTCAGTATCTTCATCTCAACTGTCCTCCTGTTTATTTTTGAAACTCATGATCAGCATCTGCAGACGGTTTTCAATATTTGCAAAGCTTACATCCGGATCATAGTCCAGAGGCAGTATGCTGGCATCAGGATACATTTCTTTTAGTTTTTTGATGATTCCTCTTCCTACCACATGGTTTGGCAGGCAGCCGAAAGGCTGAAGGATTACGAAAGCCCTGCAGCCATGTTTTGCATGGTGAATGATCTCTCCCGGGATCAGGACTCCTTCTCCGGCGTCAAAGGTATGATGGATAATGGGGTCGCTGTCTTTCACCAGATCCTGCATACGGCAGGCTGGTGTATAAAGAGGACTCTTCCTGGCAATCTTGTCTGTCACATCATGGGCTGCATTAAAAGCCGCATTGGCAGTCCGCAGCCATACTTTCTGTGTAACAGGCTTATCCAGATGATATTCCCGAACCTGAGCATCCTGATAAAAGTAGGTCTTTCGGATAACGTCTGTCATCCTTGCCTCTATAATTTCAAAACCGTTCTTCTCCAGATAGGCTTCGATATCATGGTTAGCCCCGGGATGGAAATTGAGCAGATATTCTCCTACGATCAACACGGTTGGTCTGGGATGAGAGCGGTCATATTCCACCTGATTCATAATATCTATAGCCTTTTCAAAGCCTTTTCTGGCCCCCATTATCCCATGTTTTTCCAAGCCCTCTACCACCTGATCCAAAGCCTTTTCAAATGCCGCATCCGCACTTCCCGGAACTTTTTCGTAAGGTCTGGTCTTTCTCAGAAGCTCCTCCAGCACATCGATCATAGGCATGGCAAAGGCAATCCGCACTGAGGTCAGCAGATTCATTTTAAATCCGGGATGTAGATCATGAGAGTCTTTATCATCATTTGTCAGAATCGGCACATGAGAATATCCCGCATCATCCAGGGCCTTCCGCAACAGAGCACTGTAATGGGTAAGACGGCAGTCTCCCACATATTTAGCCATGGCAATTGCCACTTCCTTGTCGTCATACTTACCGCTTCTTAAAGCGGCAAGCGCCTCTCCGATAACAATCTGAGCCGGAAAGCAGATATCATTATGTACATATTGTTTTCCAAGGCGGATAGCTTCTTCCCTTCCCAGTTCCAAAGGTTCTGTACGGATTCCCTGTCCGGCAAATGCCGCTGCCATGACCCGGCTGAAAGCATGAGAGGTATTTGGCACCAGAGCTACCTTTTCTTTTCTGGAATCTTTCGTATATTTTACCGGATAAGGATCCGGCAGTTCGTGGACCGTTAGTTTCTTCCCACTGCTTCTCTGCATAGCTACAGTCTCTGTAAAGGAACGGATACGGATCCGCAGAGGTCCCTGAATATCACTTTCATCCAGTTTCAGGATCAAAGGTGTTTTTCCTGAAATATCCTTCATCAGACGGATGATCTCATCGGAAAGGTAGGCATCATGTCCGCAGCCGAAACTTACGATCTGTACATACTCCAGATAGTCCTTCTCGGCTGCAAGGATAGCAGAAGAAAGCATTCTTGCATGATAATTGTTTACTACATCCAGCCGGCTTTTTTTCAGTTCTCCGTGCCCGGTTCCCGGAAGAGAGTCTGCAGTTAGCACCGGTATTCCCATTTTCGTAAACATATCCGGCAGGTCATGATTCACCAGTGCGTCATTCTGATAAGGCCTGGAGGCCAGGACCACTGCATAAGTCCCCTTCTCCTGTACCTGTCTGCATACCTCCGCTCCTGCTTTCTGAAGTTCCTGATGGAAAGAATCCTGGGCTTCATCTCCGGCTGCAATAGCTTTTCTGGTCAATTCCGGGGAGATCTGGAAGGTCTCCTCCATATATTTGGTCAGCTGCCGATCCCTGTCGCTGTTGGTATACCAGTGGAACAAGGGGGCGTCAAATGGAATATTCCAACGCTTCTGTGGATTATCCGAATTCTTTATTACAATGGGATAACCTTTTACCACTGCACACATAGACTGACTGGTATCCTCTGTATTCTCTGACTCTACCGTTGTAATGGATGGCATAAAGATCCTGTTCACGCCGCTTTTTGCCAGACTGCGGATATGCCCATGAACAAGTTTGGCCGGGAAGCATACCGTGTCTGAAGTAACGGCAGACAGTCCTTCCTCGTACATCTTTCTTGTGCTTGCAGAAGAAACTTTGACTTTAAAGCCCAAAGCCTTCCAGAAAGTTCTCCAAAATGGCATGGTTTCCCAGAAAGAGAGGACTCTTGGGATACCAATAGTAATATCTCTGTGAACTTCGGGTTCTGGATAAGGATATTTTTTCATCAGCAGCTCTTCACGAAGAATGTAGAGATTAGGCACTTCCTTCAGAGCCTGCCTTTTCTCCCGGATCTTAGCCTGTACTTCCTTATCCTTCGGATCTCCCAGCACTTCTCCCCGCTCACAGCGGTTGTTTGTGATCCAGGAGTTTCCGTTGGAAAAACGTATGATCGTTCTCTTACAATGGTTGGAGCAGAAAGGACAGGGGGCATTGGATTCCTGTGTATAGGAAAAGTCGTCCATGGCCTCAAGACCGATAAAAGTTTTCTGTTCCTTCTGACGAAACCTTTCTTTTGTGATCAGGGCAGCTCCAATAGCGCCCATGATCCCCGGGTAAGGAGCCCGTACTACATTTTTCCCCAGATACTGCTCCATCGCTCTGAGCACTGCATCATTCTGGAATGTTCCTCCCTGTACTACAATCTTATCTCCCAGACTGTCCAGATTAGAGACACGGATCACCTTTGTAAATACGTTTTCTATGATGGACCGGCACAGCCCGGCCATAATGTCCCCCGGCAGTTTTCCGTTGCGCTGTTCCGTAATAATACTGCTGTTCATAAAAACCGTACACCGGCTGCCCAGCTGGGCAGGATTTTCTGAGTCAAAAGCTGTCCGGGCGATTTTTCCCACCGGAATATGGAGAGAAGAAGCAAAGTTCTCCAGGAAAGAACCGCACCCGGAGGAGCAGGCTTCGTTCAGCACAATATTGGTGATGATCCCATTGTCCAGCCAGATGGCTTTCATATCCTGTCCGCCGATGTCCAGGATAAAAGAAGCATCCTCCACATATTTCCTTGCAGCCCGGGCATGGGCTACTGTCTCTACCACATGGCACTCTGTCTCAAAGGCTTTTGCAAAAAGCACCTCACCATAGCCGGTAGTTCCCGCTGCGATAATGTCCAGTGTTACTCCTTTTTTCTTATATTTGTCCCTCATGGCAATCAGGGCGTTCTTGGCCACCAGAAGAGGATCTCCTTCATTTGGCGCATAAAAGGAATCCAGGATATTTTCGTCCTCGTCCATGAGCACAAACTTTGTGGTGGTGCTTCCCGAATCAATGCCAAGATAGGCGTGAAGAGCATCTCCGTCCCTGAGTTCAGGCGTTTTTATCCTGGGAAGCTGATGTCTTTCTTCAAATTCTCTGCGCTCTCTTGGGGAAACAAAAAAAGGCTTTCCTTTCTTTTCCACTGAAAGTTCCTTCTTATGCTTGATCTCTCCCAGGCGTTCTTCCAGTTCCCGGATCTTATAAATCTGCTTTTTGTCCTGAAACATAGTATTTAAAGATAGGGCCGCACCATAGGCAATGATGATCTCCGGTCTCTCCGGACGGATGATCTCATCCTTTGACAGGCCCAGTCTCTGGGCAAAAACCTTGATCAGCGTGGGATTAAAAGTCATAGGGCCGCCTTCAAAAGCCACTGGTTTTTCGATATCCAGTCCCTGGGCCAGCCCCCCTATGGTCTGCTTTGCGATGGCATGAAAAGCAGAAAGAGCCAAGTCAGACTTAGCGATTCCCTGATTCAGCAAAGGCTGGATATCTGTCTTCGCATAAACTCCGCATCTTCCGGAAATATCGTAGACGCAGGTACCTCTTTGAGCCAGGGCATTAAACTGTTCTATAGGCACCTTTACAATTGAAGCCACCTCATCAATAAAAGCGCCGGTGCCTCCGGCACAGCTTCCGTTCATTCGCATATCGGAAACTGTTAAACTTCCGTCTTCTTTATTTTTGCGGAAGAAGATAATCTTAGCGTCCTGGCCCCCCAGTTCGATAGCTGTCCTGACATTTGGGTATTTCTCGCATAATACTACAGAGTTGGCTACAACTTCCTGAATGAAAGGAACCTTCAGGGCCTCAGCCACAGGCTTTGCTCCTGATCCGGTCATAGCCACACGGACAGTTCCTTCTGGAAACTGCTCTCTCAACCGGCCAAAAGCTTCCTGAACGCTCTGTACCTGACTGGAATTATGTCTTTTGTAACTGGAATACAGTATTTCTTTACTATCCTTATCTACAGCAACAAGCTTCGTAGTAGTAGAGCCCACGTCAATCCCCACAAGAAGCTCCTGCCGCTCTATTACCTTTTCTGGAATCATTCCTAACACTTCCTATATCTTTTGTTACATATACTTATTCACAGATTATTAGTGTAACAGATTATCGCCAGAAATGTAAGAGACTTTATTTATTATTAATAAGATTTTTTTATGCCTTTATCCGGATAGCCGCCTAGTTCATATATCCTCCCTCTTGTTCCCTTTTCTACGTCTGTTGGTAAAAATGCCGTCCGTATTTCCTTAATTCATCGGACATGATTGCTTTATTGTGTCCATTAAAGGTAGAAGGATTTGCATAAAAACCTCCGTTTTTCCCCAGCACATTTACCTTATCCCTTACAAAGGCTCTCAGTTTTTCTTCAGAGGCATTTTTGTCATTGGTCCAGGGTTCATCCATAGCTCCGTTTAGTACCAGCCGGTCTCCGAATTCCTTCTTTACAGCCACCACATCATTCACTGTCTGAGCAGGATTCCACATATCTGCTCCGGCTTCTACCATATAAGGAATATATCTTTCAATTCTTCCATCGGAATGCATGTTAAAATAGGCCCCTCCTTCGTGAGCCGCCTTCACGATCTTTTTCAGATTAGGAGCGATCAGCCGTTCAAAAATCCTGGGAGGAATAAATCCGTCTTTGTTATACCCCCAATCATCATGGTAGCAGATCATTTCCACCCGGAAATATCTGGTCAGATTCCGGATGATCTTAATCTTATGTTCCGTCAATGCGTCAAAAAATTCTGCCACTTCTTCCTCATCTTCTATGAGAGCCTCCAGAGCGTGTTCCATTCCCAGCAGAGAATGAAGTCTTTCAAAAAGTCCCACCTGAAGCCACCAGTCAGACATACGATTGTCATCATAGTATTTCTCAATACCTTTGGCGCACTCTTCCCAGTCAAGAGCATCCAGATCCGGGAACTTTACTTTATTCTTCCAGCCTTCGATACTATCCAAAGGCTCATCTCCCGGCTTCACGATAGTCGCTCCGATCCCTGGCTCAAAAGTCCAGATACAGCCGAACCAGTCTGGTCCTGTCAGGTTATCATAAGATCTTTCGCAGATAATATCCGGCGTAATGGGATAAGTATCTCCTGCCATAGGAAGATACTTTGGAATTTTATGCTCCAAGAGCAGTTTCATGTTTTCTCTGGGAGAACAGGGAAGTTCTTCATCATAAGGCTTTGTTCCCAATGGTCCTGTTCTGAATTTTTCTCCGATCTCTTTTCCTGCCGTTGCAGACACCATATCTGCCAGCAATGGTATCATTCCATTATAAATCCGTTCTGCCATCACTGTGCACCCCTTTCTCTTTTTGATTTTCACATTTTTCCTTATCCTCTCAATATCTTCTCCATGGCTTTCCCTTTTGCCAGTTCATCTACCAGTTTATCCAGGTACCGGATCTTCTGCATAACAGGATCCGATATCTCTTCTACCCGCACGCCGCATATCACCCCTTTTATCAAGGCAGCATTGGGATTTATACCAGGTGCCTCTTCAAAGAAGGTTTGCAGATCCACTCCTTTTTCTATTTGATCCTTTATCTCTTCTTTGCTGTATCCGGTAAGCCAGGAAATCACTTCATCCACTTCCTCTTTTGTCCGTTTTTTCTTTTCCGCCTTCTGGATATATAAGGGATAAATTTTCGAAAAACTCATGGAAAAGACTTTTTGGTTGTCCATGGCAATCTCCTCCTTTACAATAAGTGAATCTAAAATCTGATTATTAAACTTATTATACCTTATCTCTCCCCGAATTCCCAGATGGTTTTCCTATCCACTCTACACAACTTCTGGGTGGGGTAATGGTCGTCAACACCGATCCTGTCGCACTGGGGAATCAGATCGTTTCTGATTTCGCCGAAAAAAGGAAAAACCTGGGATGGGCTTAAGCCATAAGTATTAAAATATAGTTCTTTCCGGAGTATAAAAACACCGCTGCTTTCTCTGCCAGTCTGAGACTGGTTAGAAAACAGCGGTGTTTTTATATTTCATGACCAAATGGCCTGTCTATGTTTTACAGCATCTGATCCTTCTTCTCCAGAATTGCTCCTACTGCAGCGCAGGCAGGGCAATCGCAGTATTTTCTTCCGGCGTCTTTAAGCTCTTTTCCGTGAGCCTCTACCTCTTTTGCCTTGTCCGGTCCGAAAACTTTTGCCCCTGCTTCTGATGCTGCAAAAGCGATCAGACCATCCACCGGCATAATATCCATTTCCAGTTCAGCGATCAGATTTTTTGTCTGCTCAGCTTCCTGATCTGTTCCTGCAGCCTTCAGCCAGTTTTCTCCGGCTGCTTTTGCCTGGCCGCAGCAGGAAGGAGCGTTTATCAAAGCTTTTACCTTTTCTGTCACATATTCTCTTACACTCTGTTCCATTCTACGATCATCCTTTCTATGTATTTTTTATCATTATAATCCTAATAAAATTGTATGTAAAGCTTCCTTTAAACAGGCCTTCTCCCCAGCTGCCAGAAAGCCACGGCGCTGGCCGCAGCCACATTCAGAGAATCCACGTTGTGGGACATGGGAATCCGGACTGTATAATCACAGTCTGCAATAGTGGAAGAGGACAGGCCGTCCCCCTCTGTCCCAAGTATCACTGCCAGTTTTTCTTCCTTCACAAGAGCCGGATCATCAATGGATACAGAGTCATCGCTAAGAGCCATGGCTGCCGTTTTAAATCCCATAGTGTGAAGTTTCCGGATCCCCGAATCCGGCCAGGCAAAGGAATCATCCAGAAAGGTCCAGGGAACCTGAAATACCGTCCCCATACTGACTCTGGCAGCTCTGCGGTATAATGGATTGCTGCAGCCTGCTGTCAGAAGAATCCCATCCATATACAAGGCCGCAGCAGAACGGAAAATTGCGCCTACATTGGTAGGGTTTACAACATTCTCCAATATGACCAGTCTTTTTGCCCTCCTGCAGATCTCCTCCGGTTTGGGAAGCCCGGGCCGTCTCATGGCACACAGCATACCTCTGGTCAGTTTAAAGCCTGTAAGCTGCGTCAGTACATCAAATTCTGCCGTATAAACCGGAACCTCCGGGCATCTTTCCAGCAGTTCTCTGGCCTGAGTCTCCAGGTGTCTGTGTTCTACAAGAAAGGACAGGGGAATGCATCCTCCATCTAAAGCTCTTTCGATCACTTTGGGACTTTCTGCAATGAAAATCCCCTTTTCCGGTTCATGACGGTTCAAAAGCTGGTTCTCCGTCAGCCTGGCATAAACATCCAGTTCAGGAGCGTTGAAATCTTTTATTTCCATAATCTGTAACATCATAACTTTCCAACGGCGCTGTGATGATCAAAATCCTTCTTATAGCTCTTGCAACATCTGAGCCGGATTGTCTGCCGCCTTTACCTTTCCGAAAGCTTTCTGGATCACGCCTTCTTCATCGATCAGATAGGTGGTACGCACCACTCCCATGGTCTTCTTTCCATACATATTTTTCTCTTTCCAAACATCATAGGCCTGGATGCAGGTAAGATCCGGATCTGACAATAAAGTAAAGGGCAAATGATATTTTTCTTCAAATTTCTTATGGGAAGCTACGCTATCCTTGCTTACCCCGATCACTACCGCACCTTTTTCTAAAAACTGAGGATAAAGTTCCCCGAAGCCGCAAGCCTGCTTTGTGCAGCCGGCAGTATTGTCTTTTGGATAGAAGTAAAGAATTACCTTCCTCCCTTTGTATTCCTCCAGCCTGTGTATATCGCCATTCTGGTCCGGCAGTTCAAAAGCCGGCGCCTTGGTTCCGATTTCCAGCATAATTTATCCTCCTAGTATCCTGTTTTTGCTCATTATAACCTGCTTTTCCTATAATAGCAATGGAATCTCTTCCGTCTAGGATAATTTCTGCTTACGGATTTTGATCTGCTTTTTCTGATATTCTCTGTATTCTTTTAGCTCTCTGTGCAGCTCTTTCCTCAGCTCCCGCCTGGACATGCCCTGATATTTTTCTTTTACCCGCTCTTTCATGCGTTTTGGTTTTTCTGTCTCAATATCTTTTAAGATCCACTCTACAGCTTCCTCCGGGGTGATCTTATTTTTTTCCATGACATATCTGGTATAGAGATTTAATATATGATATCCTCTTTCATCCAGGTCACTTACTGCATGTTTTTTGTCAAGTACTTTTCCCTGAAAAAAGCGTCGGAATTCCCTTTTTTCAG
>UQSX01000052.1 GCA_900543715.1 uncultured Blautia sp.
TTGTGTTTCCACTCATCACTACACCTCCCACTCATAATAGATTTTTCCGAACACGTTCGGTTAGCTGTAGATTATCAAAATCACTCTGCAATGTCAATTATTTTTATGCATATTGCTTATTTTCTACTCTTTTACCTATTATCTCTTGTATTTTTT
The DNA here is from genome assembly GCA_900543715.1 of uncultured Blautia sp. Lineage (GTDB taxonomy): Bacteria > Bacillota > Clostridia > Lachnospirales > Lachnospiraceae > Blautia > Blautia merdigallinarum. The sequence goes on from UQSX01000052.1 coordinate 157, forward strand.
GTATAATTTTTCTCTTTACATTTTTTCTCTTTCTATTTTATGATATCAGAGACAACCTTTATTTAACTCCGGTATCACAGTCTAAAAAGGAGGCCTTATCCTATGGCTTTTACTTCAAATAAATCTCGTCCAGGGAATACCCGGCAGAGAATTTTTGATTCTGCCCTTACTTTGATGAAAGCAAAAGGCTACCAGGGCGCAACAATTCGGGATATCTGTCAAAAGGCTGGGGTCGCTCCCTCTTCTTTTTACAGCCATTTCTCATCCAAAAGCGATCTCCTTCAGGATATCTACGCCCGGTCTGACGGCTATTTTTCTTCTGAGCTGCTGCTTCTTCTGGAGGGAAAGCCCTTTTTTCAGCAATTGGAAATTTACGTACGGGCTTATGCCCAGCTAAATATTGATACAGGACTTGAAATGATGCGTGTGCTATTTAATCCGGAAAACGAATGGTTTTCCAGAGAACGGCCTATGCAGAAAACCCTTCTTAAGGTCATACATATGGGAATAGAAAGTGGAGACCTCTCTCAAGATACTGATCCTGAACAGTTGGTCAGAGACCTCTTTATAGTTCTGAGAGGTACCTGCTATGATTGGTGTGTCCGGGAAGGCAGTTATGATCTGGAAAAAACCATGCTGAAGCAGGTACACTATTTCCTCTGGGGAGCCCTCAAAAGCTGAATTCCCTTCTCGATTTTTCTCTGCCTGCAGATATAAACAGGGGATATGCCGCTTTTTCTTCGGCATACCCCCTGTCTTTCTTACCTATTCGATTGTTTCGGACTATACGATCTCATCCAGCCAGATTCCCTGGATCTTCTGGATCTTATCTAAATCTGTTCTCATCTCTTCGGGCATATCCGGCCACAGAGTCTCTGCTTCTTCGCAGCCAAACAGCCAGACAGTTAAATCTCCGATATCTGCCTTCAATGTCCACAGCCTCTGGGCTGCCTGCAGCTCCTCCTGGCCTCCGCCCATGCTCAGACTGCTTCCATTTTCATCCAGGCTCCAGAGAAAACTTCCTTCGTTTTCAGGAATCAGCTTGTCCTCTATTTCCAGCCGAAGAGTAAGAACCCCTGATTCCTTAAGACTAAAAACAGGGAGAAATTCTCTTACAGATGTGATCCTTCCCATAATTCCCTGGTTTTCTTCTTCCCGGGCATGCCATTTTTCCTCTGCATACAGAAGTACATGTTTTTTCTCCTGGTCTTCTGCAAAGGCCTGAAGGCCCTGGATCTCTCCGCTGCTGTCCCTGAGGAAATACAGCTCTCTCTTTTCACTTTCCAATTCTTTTTTCATTCGGCGTACATAGGCTTCGTCACGGCAGGTATAGACCTGGCTTCTCTTTGAAAGCCACTGTTCCATATATGCTCCGGCAGCCTCACAATCTTCCCGGCTCTCTGACACCGGGATCTGCTCCAGCTTCTCCCTAGCATCAGAGACCAGCTGCAGCTTCTGTCTTTTCCAGATAAACCGGAAATCAAAAGGACGGTAAATGGCCTCTGCCGCAGGCATCAGGAAAGTAAAAGGCCTCCCTTCCAGGTTCATGTCTCTTAACGCCCGGGTCAGCACCTCTCTCATATATCCCTTGGCTCTCTTCTGTGGCAACTGCAACGATATAGTCGGCCATCCCCGATTTCTCTCCTATATGGACTTTATAAGGATTTCTGTGAAGCATGGAGACGATCCTTCCCTCTTCTTTTTTCACCAGAATACGGTTGTCCCTGGTCTTTTCCTGATAATAAAAATCCAGATAAGCATCTGTATCTTCCGGAAAACAGGATTTCCAGAGAGGAATCGTCTCTTTTTTTTCTTCCTGAGGAAGATATTCCGGCAGGTTTTCAGAAGCAGTATTCTCGATTTCTTCCGCCCATTTATAAGATTTTTGTCCGTCCAGAAGCTGTTCTACCAGATATTTTCTTGCAAAGTCTGCCGGATTATAGGACATCTTGGCCTTTCTCAGTCCCTCCAGTCCCATATCATCCTCCCGGTTCACCCACTGGACCTCCGGAAATTCATGGAGCAGGAACATCTGATTAATCGCCTGATAAAGTCCCGGGATTTCCGGGTTGGCTTTTTCAATATGGATCACCGCCATATCCTCGATCTTGTTGTAGCTTCCCACAGAGAAGGCCTCTAACTGTCCATCTACATAAATTCCTCCCATGTGGATGTTCAGCTCACAGCAGTTTCTCAGAATGTCGTGGATTCCCCGGACTTCATAGTCTAAATGCTCCTCCTGGTCCTCGCCTTTCTGGATCCTCCAGCGGTCCAGGAATTTCCACATGTCATCTTTGTCATCACAGCCCAGAGTCCTGTATTCAAACCTTCCCTCATACTGGCGGAGAAATACATTCAGCCGGTTCTTTTTCTTATGGAGCTTCTTTCCTGAGAGTTTCCGCAGAGATTCTCCAAGATACAGATAGTCTCTGGAATCCTCCTGCTCTTTTACAAAGTATTTCTCTTCCGGCAGGTTCAGATATTTTACCGCATACTCATCTGCCAGGTTGATCACAAGAGGATAGCCCAGTTCCTCATTAAAATACTGCTCAATGGCATGAAATGCATCCGGCAGGTCCTCCTCTTTACAGAGCGGCATGGCAGAAAAACATTTTCCGTTGTATTCCATAAGCCACAGCAATGCCCTGTTTTCCCAGATCGCATAACGGACGTTATAAAATTCTTTCCAGATAAAACTCTCCAGAAAAACACTGTCGCAGGTGTTGTTTTTACGCATGTTATAATAGGGCATCATCAGAGGACTGTCCTCCACAGTGATTTCCTTAAATTCTAAATTCACGATATTGTCTCCTTATATTTTCTTTTATCCGGCCCGAAACTGGCCAATTTTGGTCCATATTAGTATATCATATTCTGGACATTTTTCAAGGAGCTGCCGCAGCAGCTCCTCTTAAATTTTCTCAGAATATATGGAACTGTACTACCAGTGCCGCAAAGACAATGGACACCATGGATAGAAGTTTGATAAGGATATTAATGGAAGGTCCTGAGGTATCTTTAAAGGGATCCCCTACTGTGTCTCCTACTACAGCCGCTTTATGAGCCTCGCTTCCTTTTCCTCCGTGGGCGCCGCCCTCGATATATTTCTTGGCATTGTCCCAGGCGCCCCCGGCATTTGCCATGAAAACCGCCATGAGAAAGCCTGTAGCCGTAGATCCGGCCAAAAGGCCGATGACCCCGTTATACCCCAGGATCAGGCCGGTGACTACCGGGGTAACAATGGCCAGCAAAGTAGGAAGGATCATTTCCCGAAGACTGGCCCTGGTACAGATATCCACACAGGTTTCATAATCCGCCTCTGCCTTTCCTTCCATCAGGCCTTTGATCTCTTTAAACTGCCTTCTTACTTCTATTACGATACTCTGAGCCGCCCGGCCTACAGAGGACATGGTAAGGGCCGCAAAGACAAAGGGCAGGCAGGCCCCGATAAAGATGCCGCACAGAACAGTAGGATTCATAATGCTCATATCCAGCTCTACAGAGGCCCCTCCTACTTCCTGTACCTTCTCCACATACGAAGCGATCAGGGCCAGAGCTGTCAGAGCAGCAGAACCGATGGCAAAGCCTTTTCCTGTGGCGGCTGTGGTATTTCCCAGAGAATCCAGGGCGTCTGTCCTTACCCGTACCTCCGGATCAAGTCCTGCCATCTCTGCAATTCCTCCTGCATTGTCTGCTATAGGGCCGTAGGCATCTGTGGCAAGGGTAATTCCCAGAGTAGACAACATCCCAACTGCAGAAAGGGCAATCCCATACAAACCTCTGGTAGCTTCGATAAAACCTCCGGAACATACATAGGCTGCCATTACGCAGATGACCACGATCAAAATTGGAAGAGCTGTAGAAAGCATACCCAGACTCAGCCCTCCGATAATAATGGTGGCCGAACCGGTGGCTGATTTATCTGCCAGATTCTGGGTAGGCTTATACGTATCTGAGGTAAAATATTCTGTAAAAAATCCGATCAGCACTCCTGCCAGAAGGCCAGCCAGAATGGCCAGATAAAAACCGATAAATTCTCTTCCAAGAACCAGCCATACTAAAGGGAAGGCCACTACTGCTATTAAAATAGCGCTGGTATTGGTCCCTCTCCGCAGGGCTCCGAGAAGAGTGCTCTGCTTGGTACTTTCTCCGGTCTTCACCAGAAGGCTTCCGATGATAGAAGCCAGAACTCCCACTGCCGCCAGGACCATAGGAATCACCACCGCATTGACCCGGTCCACAGACTCGATCTTATTAAAGGCGATCACTCCCAGAGCACAGGCGGAAAGGATAGAACCTACATAAGATTCATACAGATCTGCTCCCATTCCGGCAACATCTCCTACGTTATCTCCTACATTGTCTGCGATTACCGCAGGATTTCTGGGGTCATCCTCAGGGATCCCAGCCTCCACTTTTCCTACCAGGTCCGCTCCTACATCGGCTGCTTTGGTGTAAATCCCTCCTCCCACACGGGCGAAAAGAGCCATACTGGAAGCTCCCATTCCGAAGGTGAGCATGGTGCTGGTAATATCCTCTATGGGAAGTTTAAAAACCAGGCGGAGCAGAAGGTACCAGATGGAAATATCCAGAAGTCCCAGTCCCACCACTGTAAACCCCATGACAGATCCTGCGGAAAAAGCTACGTTCAGTCCTTTGTTCAGCCCCTGCTGGCAGGCAGCCGCTGTCCGGGCATTGGCTCTGGTAGCGATCTGCATTCCCACAAAGCCGGAAAGACCGGAGAAGAATCCCCCGGTAATAAAGGCAAAAGGCACAAACCAGGTAAGATAGCCAAAAGCTGCCATAGCAAAAAGTATGACGAACATACCTGCGAAAAAGCAGATCAGTATCCGGTACTGCCTCCTGAGATAAGCCATCGCCCCATGGTGAATAGAAGATGATATTTTCTGCATCTGCTCATTTCCCTGGGGAAATTTCAGCACTCTCGCTGCCCGGCTGGCCGCAAAAGCCAGGGCCAGGATAGAACCGAACAAAGTAAGTAACGCTAATTGGTTGTCCATAAAAAACCCCCTTTCAAGATACTATAACTATGTGCCATTTGTTTATATTATACTTCGTATTCTGAGAAAAGAACAGTATTTTCTGTAAATAATAAGGCAGCGATATCGTTTTCATTATATTTGGGATACTTTACAGAACAGGTATATTTTTTTACATAGATTTGAAATATTTTATATAGAAATCCCCGGCCATCTATAGTACCATTACTATGAAGGAGGAAAACAAATTATGAAATTCAAACTGAATGCTTTAGAGAAAAAATGGATCTTGTATGATGTGGGAAATTCTGCATTTACCCTTTTAGTTTCTACCATCATGCCGATCTATTTCAATTATCTGGCAGGAAATGCCGGAGTATCCGACGTAGATTATCTGGCTTACTGGGGCTACGCCGTATCGGTATCTACCGTGATCGTAGCCATCCTGGGACCTGTGCTGGGAACATTTTCTGATTTCCCCGGCTGGAAGAAAAAAATCTTCCTGACCGTCCTGCTGATCGGCGCCCTGGGGTGTGTGTTCCTGGGATTCACCTCATCCTGGCTCTGGTTCCTGCTGGTATTTGTCATCGCCAAATCCGCCTATTCCCTGAGTCTTGTTGTCTATGATTCCATGCTTACGGATATTACAGACAAAGACCGGATGGACGAGGTATCCTCCCACGGCTATGCCTGGGGCTATATCGGAAGCTGCATACCTTTTATCATCAGCCTGCTTCTGGTATTGTTCTATGAAAATCTTGGCATTTCCATGGAGCTGGCTATGGGCGGCGCCTTTCTTCTCACCGCCATCTGGTGGGTGTGTATGGCCCTGCCTCTGACCACCTCTTACAGGCAGAAAAACTTTACCCCTGTGACCAAAAGTCCTGTCTCCTCAGGTCTGAAACGTCTGGCCAGGATTTTTTCTGAGCTGAAAGAGAAAAAGAAAATCCTCTTTTTCCTGATCGCCTTTTTCTTCTTTATTGACGGGGTTTACACCATTATCGATATGGCCACCGCCTATGGAACCGCTCTCGGCCTGGATACCACAGGACTCCTTCTGGCTCTTTTGTTGACTCAGATCGTGGCTTTTCCCGCAGCGCTGACCTTTGGAAGACTGTCTAGAAAAGCTCCGGCCTCCAGGCTGATCCTGATCTGTATCGGAGCCTATTTCTGTATTTCTCTTTATGGGATCATTCTCTCCAAACAGTATCAGTTCTGGATCCTGGCCGTATGCGTGGGAATTTTCCAGGGAGCTATCCAGTCTTTGTCCCGCTCCTACTTTGCCCAGATCATCCCGGAAGACAAATCCGGGGAATATTTCGGTATTTACGATATCTGCGGCAAAGGGGCATCCTTTATGGGAACCATGCTGGTATCCCTGGTAAGCCAGATCTCCGGAAGCGTGAACCTGGGCGTGGGCGCACTTTCGGTAATGTTTCTTATCGGATTTCTGATCTTTATAAAAGCAGACAAAATCTAAAAAAATCATAAAAATCTGATAAAATTTTCCTGTTGACATTCTGCTTTTTTGAGATATAATGATAGCGAATTGAGAAAAGCCAATGCGAAGAACAGGACAAGACTTCCCAGGCAGTTATGTTTTCAGAGAGTCTCCGGGCGGTGTGAGGAGACAGCATAGCCAGGGCGGCTATCACCTGTGAGCAGTCAGGGTGAACGTGAAATCAGTAACCCGGACCGGAATTCCTCCGTTATAGGGAAACCTGTTAATTCAGCAGAAACTGAACGACGGGACTGAGAGACCGGTATATCCGGTAATTAGAAGTGGTAACGCGGAGATCATATCATTCGTCTTCTGACAGAGCAATCTGTCAGGAGGCGTTTTTTTATTTCTGCAGGCAATAGGACAGGCTTCCTGTACAGGAACTTTCAGGCAGATGGACAGCGCCTGGGACGCTATTTGGCTTGGATCAGAAAATAAGCAAAGGAGACATGAAATTATGAACACACTTGTAATCGTATTTATCGCCGCCGTATGTCTGATCGCAGCTTATGCTTTATATGGACGCTGGCTGGCGAAAAAATGGGGCATCAACCCCAAAGCAAAGACTCCGGCTGTCCTTCATAATGACGGACAGGACTATGTGCCTACAGACGGCTGGACCGTATTTGCCCACCAGTTTTCTTCCATCGCAGGAGCAGGCCCTGTTACGGGAGCTATCCAGGCCGCTGCCTTCGGCTGGCTTCCGGTCCTTCTGTGGATCATCCTGGGCGGTATCTTCTTCGGGGCTGTCACAGACTTCGGGGCCCTTTACGCCAGTGTAAAAAACGATGGAAAATCTATGGGACTTCTCATTGAGAAATACATAGGCAAGACCGGCCGTAAACTGTTCCTGGGATTCTGCTGGCTCTTTACCCTCATCGTTATGGCAGCCTTTGCAGATATGGTGGCAGATACATTCAACGCCTACGTGGTAACAGATGGTGTACAGACCCTCTCTGAAAACGCCGCTGTAAACGGTGCCGCCGGAAGTATCTCCCTGTTTTTCATCCTCTTTGCCGCAGTCTTCGGACTGGTGCAGAAAAAGATGAAGTTTACCGGCTGGAAAGAAGTGGTCCTGGGGCTGGTCTTTACGGTACTGGCTTTTGTATGCGGAATGAACCTTCCTGTGATCCTTGGCAAGGAAATGTGGATCTATATTGCTTTTATCTATATTTTCCTGGCCGCTGTGCTTCCTATGTGGTTCCTTATGCAGCCAAGAGATTATATGTCCACCTTCATGTTTGTCGGCATGATCGCAGGGGCGGTCCTTGGACTGATCTTTGCTCATCCTTCCATGAACCTTCCTGCTTTTACAGGATTCCAGAATGAAAACCTGGGAACTCTTTTCCCCATTCTGTTTGTGACCGTTGCCTGCGGCGCCGTATCCGGATTCCACAGCCTGGTATCCTCCGGCACCTCCTCAAAAACGATTTCCAATGAAAAGGATATGCTGAAGGTAGGCTACGGCGCCATGGTACTGGAAAGTCTTCTGGCTGTCATCGCCCTGTGCGTGGCAGGAGCCGCCGCCAGCGCAGACGGAACCGCCGCAGTGGGGACCCCCTTCCAGATCTTCTCCTCAGGAGTTGCAGGTTTCCTGGAAATGTTCCACATTCCTGTATTTGTGGCCCAGAGCTTTATGACCATGTGCGTATCCGCCCTGGCTTTCACTACTCTGGATTCCGTGGCACGTATCGGACGTATGTCTTTCCAGGAGCTGTTCAGTGTGGATGACATGGAACATGCCAAAGGCTGGAGAAAAGTCCTGTGCAACAAATATTTTGCCACTCTGATCACACTGGCATTCGGCTATATCCTGACACAGGTAGGCTACTCCAATATCTGGCCTCTCTTCGGAAGCGCCAACCAGCTCCTCAGCGCTCTGGTACTGATCACCCTCTGCGTATTCCTGAAAGTCACAGGCCGGGAACTGCGGACTCTGGTACCTCCTTTCGTGATCATGCTGGTGGTAACCTTTACTGCTTTGGTGCAGAGATTTATCGCTCTGGTCAATGCCTTTACAGCAGGAACGGGAGTATTTATGGTAGAAGGCCTCCAGCTTATAATCGCCGTGCTTCTGATGATCCTGGGCGTGACTATTGTAGTGACCTCCGGAAAGGAACTTCTGAAGAAAAAGGCAGCTGCCTGATCTTGGAAGTGATTCCTGTATAATTTACAAATTTTCAGCCTCTTTCATATAGTTCCTGCGGATTTCCTCCGGCACCAGACTTCCTCCCGTTGCCCACAGGACATGAACGGCTCTGTCCATGGAGTCTTCAAGATGATTTTTTCTCAGATATGCTTCAAACTCCGGACTTCCCCAGATTTCCACAGGACCCTGAAATCCTGCGCAGGCACTGGGTTCCAGGAAGATATTCTGGGTATCCAGCAGGTCTTTCATATAGCGGTACAGCTTTTCATCTTCCACAGTTACAGCTCCGCTTAAAAGAGGCTCCATAACTTTTCCCACAAAGGCGGAGGGCCGTCCTACGGCCAGTCCGTCTGCCTGGGTCTTTCCGGTAAGGCCCACATCTTCTACAGATATCCGGTCATGAAGCCCTGTAGACATTCCCAGAAGCATACAGGGAGCCTGGACAGGCTCTGCAAAAAAGCAGTGTACATGATCTCCGTAAATTCCTTTCAGGCCGAAAGTGATGCCTCCCGGCGCCCCGCCTACACCGCAGGGTATATAAACAAACAGAGGATGATCCTGATCCACGGCTATGCCGGCTTCCTGAAGCTGATCCGCGATTCTTTTTCCTGCAGTAGCATAACCCATAAATAAATCTTTTGAATTTTCATCATCCACAAAATAACTTTTCTCATCCCGGGCGGAAAGCTTTCTTCCCTGTTCCACGGCTTTTCCATAGTCTGACCGGTATTCCCGGACATCTACCCCATAGCTTCTCAGCAGATCTTTTTTCCACTGTTTTGCATCTGCGGACATATGTATGATCACCTTATATCCCAGAACAGCGCTGATAATGCCGATGCTCAGTCCCAGATTTCCTGTAGATCCCACCTGAATGGTATAGTCTTTGAAAAATCTCTTTTTCTCCGGGTCACCCAAATGTTCATATCCCTCTCCCGGCTTCAGGAGTCCATGAGCTAAGGCCAGGTCTTCCGTGTGCTTCAGCACCTCGTAGATCCCCCCTCTGGCTTTCACAGAACCTGCAATAGCCAGACGGTTGTCTTCTTTAAGGAACAGTCTGCCGCGGCACTTTTTCCCGTATTTTTCTTCCATCCGCTTTTTCATATAAGGGATTTCCGTAAGAGGGGACTCAATAAGTCCATTCCGCTCTCTGGTCTCCGGAAAATATTTCATGAGCAGAGGTGCAAACCGTTCCAGTCTTTTCCTGGCCTCTTCAATGTCCTCCTCTGTCAGAGGAAGATTCTCAGAGGCTTCCTGGAAGGGAATCTTCCCCGGGTTGATCCACAGGACTTCTTCTCCCTTTTTTATTTTCTCCAGCAAGGGATTGTCCTTATTCTGCATTTCCAAGTTTTCCATTCTTTTTCCTCCAGGCAATATGGGACATAATACGGCAGCTTTTCTGAAAGAAAGCTACTCCATAGGACAGCACTGTTTTAAATCCCGATGCCTCTATCTTTTTTCTATACTGCCTGTCCTGTATCTGTACCAGTGCTTTTTCGCATCCTCTCTTCAATTCACTTTCCTTTCTGGAAACCTTTATCTCCAAAACTGCCGCCCGGCGTTTTACTTTGTCCTTTATTACCAGATCCGGTCTGCCCAGTCCGCTTTCATGGTTGGATTCTACTACATAACCAGCCCCGGAAAATAAGCCTGCCAGAAAGGCATGGTAAAAGCTTTCTGCATAGTCATGATAGCTTATGGTATCAAAAAGTAAATCCGAGATAAGCTCTGTCAGCTTTTCTGAATCCCCTTTCCACAATGCTTCGAAAAGTTCTTTTCTGTCACTATACATATTTTTTTCCTGCAGCCAGTTCAGCACGCTTTTTCTAAAAATATCCTGGATTTCTGCATTTGGAATCTTTAAGGTGATTTTATTTCTTTCCTGGGGCAGCTCTTCCTGTGTTTCCTCTTTCACCTTGGTAAGATAGCCGGTAAGATACAGCAGGCTCCAGAGATTTTCTTCTGTAGAAGTCAAAAAGTCATAGCTCACATTTTCATTGACAGATTCCCGGATGGCTTCGCCATTCAGCAGCTTTTCAAACTTTTCTGTCACATCAAAATCCCTGCGTTTCAGGAACAATTCTATGATTTTATTGTCACTGGTATGCTCCCAAAAATTTTCTGGTTTTTTCACACCCTCTGTAAGAACCCTCTGCACATAATTCAGCACATCCCAGGGACAGTAGATTTCTATATTTCCGAATATATAGCTGTCATACCATTTGCGGACTGTTTCCTGACAGTCCTGGCATCCGGCTTCTTTTAAAAATTCAGCGACCTCCGGTCTGGTAAATCCAAAAAATTCGTCATAACGTATATCTGAAATCGTATCTGTTGTAAAGTTATTCGTTCCCGTAAAAATACTTTCCTTTGCAATGCGAAGGCATCCCGTGACCACGGCAAATCTCAAAGACTCATTGTCCTTCAATGCCGTACTCATCATTGTCTTGATCACTTCCAGCATCTTTTCATAATATCCATTGCTGCTGGCCTTTGCCATAGGTACATCATACTCGTCCAGAAGGAGTATCACTGGTTTTTTATAATATTCCTTCATCATTCTCATAAGGACAAGAAGGGAGCTCTGCACATCTGTAAAAGTCCCTGTCTGTTCCTTTAATCTGGTAAAAATCTGTTTGTATGCAGGGTTTACCCTGCTGCTCTCTTCCAGATACTGATGCTCTATGCAAATCTGAGAAAGAGTAAATTTCAGCAGCCCCATAGCATTTTCAAAAGTACTTCCGTCTACATCTTTAAAAGAGAGAAACAAAGTAGGCCACTGATTCATCCATTTCCGGCATAGTTCCTGATTCTGAGAAATCTTCAGGCCAGAAAATAAATATCTGCTGTCTTTTCGTATATCCAAAAAATTGTCCAGCATACTCATTCCCAAAGTTTTCCCGAAACGTCTGGGACGAATAAGTAACGTTACTTCTGTTGCATCTGTTTTCAGCAGTTCTTCTATCAGACCACTTTTATCCATATAGTAATAGCCATTTTCCCGGATTTTTCTAAAATCAGACACACCTATCGGAATCCTCAACTGTTTCCACATACCGCCCCTCCTATAATATTAGTTACAACACATATAGAAATTTCCCTACAGACAAGTTTTTCCCAGGCAAATACTTTACTCTTTCAGAAGTTTTCTCAATATCTCAGCAAACTCTTCAATGTAATAACTGGCATTCTCCTTCACCCAGAAAAGGCAGTAGTTCCGCTTTAACTGTTGTCCTTGCTCCATGACAGGCAGCCGTTTTACGCCTGTTCCGCAGGGAGGAAGAGTCCCTACCCTTTCAACAGGCAGAAATCCTCGGTTTCCTGCCACCATCAAACGGCCCTCCTCCAGATTTACCGCAAATAAAAAACGTCCTCCAAAGCCCAGAGTATTTTTATAATAAAGTTCCGCATAGCAGCCGCATTTCAAAAATGGAAACCTCCGGATAAAGCCTGGAAAATTCTGCCACTGCCTGATGAAGCTCCTGGCCGCTGTAGCACCGCAGATATCCGATCTTAAGCTCCATCTCCTTATCCTTCCCTATGCGGAAAGTTTCTCTGCGGATATCCTCTACTTCATTCAGAATTCCTTTACTCTGTTCATAAAAATATTCTCCCGCAGGGGTAAGGGTAAATCTTCGGTTTTCTCTGTGTATCAGCTCTACTCCCAGTTCCTTCTCCAGTGACCGTATCTGCTGAGAAATAGCTGACTGGGAAATGTAGCACTGCTCCGCCGCCTCTGTAAAGCTGTTGCATTCCACCACGGAAATAAAATATTTCATCTGTCTGAACAGCAAAAAATCACCTGTCCTTTCCCCTATATCTTTTCATGATAAAGAACAAGTCCCCCTTTTCTCCTGTGTCCTGTATCCCACAGGCCTTTCAGGTCAACCCAGAAATATTTTCCGTAGGTTACGATCTTTACCATACATTTATCTGCCTGTCAAAAGGATACAGGTCTGTTCCTCTGTACAAATCAAAGAAAATACAGCTGTCACATGCTGTGACAGCTGCACATCCTCCCAGGCGCATCATCCGGTCCGAAAACCATTCCTGACTGCCTCCCCAGGCTCCTTCTATTCTAAAATATTGAAGTTCTTTCTTCATGCAGCTGTCCTTTCAGGAATATTAAAAATATATTTTTCATATTTTATCATATTCTCAGACAGTTGTCACAGAAAACCCTTTCTTTCCCAAGTTCCTTTCTCTCATGATTTTTCCGGCTTTAATGGCCCGTAAAAGTAGGACGCCGTGGCTCCGCCGTCGATGAGGAAATCCGCTCCTGTAATAAAGGCTCCTTTCTCACTCATAAGCAACTCTGCCACATTTGCCACTTCGTCTGCAGTTCCGGGACGTCCTGCCGGGCATTTAGCAAACATATTTTTGTAAAAGTCTCCTCTTGGACCGTTAAACTCATCTATCGCAAGAGGCGTCACTATGATTCCCGGAGAAATGGAATTTATCCTTACACCCTTTTCTCCCCATTTTACAGATTCTGCCATCACACGTTTCTCATTGCATCTCTTTGCCAGCTGATAGGCATGAAGAGTATCCCGGATATTCTCCGGCTGAAGGACTGCCAGATCCAGCAGTTCTTCTGTTGGGGTACAGGCCAGCAACTCATCTTCTTCAGGTGTAAGGGCAGGCATCCGATGTCCGGACTGGCTGGAAATGGTCACTCCCACGCCTCCTTCTTTGATCACCTTTCCCACTTCTTCCAAAAGCACAGCTGTACCGTACAAATCCTGCCTCCTTCATGATCTTTGCAGTAGTCTGGGCGTTCTCTATTTTCTTGTCTCCGATAAGGATTTTCATTCCATGGCCCATTCTCCTTGCAATAGCCATACCGATCTGGCCTGCTCCTGTTAAAATCATTACCTCTTTTTTCATGATGATCCTCTCCTGTCTCAAAATACTTTCAGGTAATATGTTATCCTCTGTACCAGCTTCTATTTTATGCTCATTTACCAATTTATCAATTTCATTTTCCGGCGTTATAGATAAGTAAAACTTATCTGAACTATTACACTTTAAGAATGGCTTTTTACCCTAAACCATAGGCAATGCTCTCATTTCCGAGAGCAGTATTCATGGGTTCCAATGATAAAAATAATGACCAGAGTAATCCCTTCTGCCGCTGCTGCGGAGGCCCACACCCATGTTTCTCCCAGCAGAACCGGTACCAGGAATATGGCTGCGGCCTTAACAAGGATTCCCCTGCTTACAGCAATAATATTGGATTTCCATGTCTGTTTCGTTGAATAATAGTAAGCGGTAAAGATCAAGTTCACTGCCATAAACACAAAGGATATAGCAAATATCGGCAGCGCACCGGAGGCCATCTCTACCAGCTCAGGTTCACTGTTGAAGAGTCTCACTACCGGAATACGGATTTGTCATCAGAGGTTTCTCTCCGGTCTTTCTGGCCTTCTTCTCCATATATCTGGCAAGTACATAGGCCATACGGATGGGAACGTAAAAATAAGGAGTCTTACAGCCGCTTGCCTCATGAAGCATCCGGCACATTTCTTTCAGTGTGACCTCTTTATTTCCCAGGATATAGCACTCTCCTTCTCTTCCTTTATCTGCCGCCCCGATGCAGCCCTGGGCCAGATCCCGGACATCGCACAGGTTAAAGGAGCCTCCCATGCCCACCGGCATTTTTCCGTTCATGATCTTAATGACTGTACCTGTAGTCTCCCCCACCGCATAATCTTTTGGTCCCAGGATACCGCTGGGATGGACTACACAGGCCTTTAATCCTCTTTCCCTGAAAGCATCTAAAACCGCCTGGGTAGCCAGGGCTTTGGACTGACTGTAACACCCCACCTGCCTGCTTTCATCAACAGGCGTAAACTGGTATGTCTCTCTGATAGGAGTGCCCTTAGGCTGTTCCGGAATTGCTCCTGTAGAACTGACATAGACCATCTTCCTGCACTCTGGATGTTTCAGGCACATATCAATCATATTTTTCGTTCCGCCAACATTGACATCCATCAGCTTCCGGTTAAAGTCTGGATTGGTGGTCACCATACTGGCACAGTGGATCACAATGGAGCTGTCCCCTTCAGGTATGGCAAAAAATCTCTCCAGAGAATCTACATCACAGAGATCCCCTTCTGAAATCTCCACTTCCTTTGGAATATATTTCACAGATTTGTCGCCTGGAAGGACCAGAGCTCTTACATAGTCTCCCCGTTTCAAAAGTTCATCACATACATGGCTGCCCAAGAATCCTGCTGCCCCGGTTACCAAATATACTGTTTTTCTCATGGAAAAAGACCTCGCTTTCTTTATGATAGTTTTATCACTTGATGAAACTATCATAAAGAAAGCAGATTTCCATTTTATTTACGGATCGTTTCTGTCTTATTAAAACCGTAGTAAAGTTTTGCCTTGTGTTCCTGTGCAGACAAAAATCCCACCCTGCAAACTATCTATTGTTATGAAAAAAGTAGCCATAACCCATTTTATAGGATATATAGCTACTTTAGGTTTTGTAATGATATGTTTTTAGACAAATCATTAGTTGAATTATAATCGTGTCAGTACACTGGGACTTTATGCTTATTTTTGAATTTTCAACAGCTCTGTATATTGAGAACGGTCCTCTTCTTTTATCTTCAGGGCATCCATAGCTTCCTTAGCTGTCATATTCATGGTATCCATAAGATTTTTAATAGATTCTGTAAGTGCCCGCTGCATCCCTTTCTGAATGCCCTTCTGTTCTACACCTTCGCTTAGATTGCACATTTGTGACACCTCCTCTTCAAATGCCTGACTCATCTGGATATGGAATGAAAGCCATACGGTGTCTTTAGAAGCTTTTGTCACATACTTCAGATTTACCAGGCACCCGCTGATACATTTGGAAAAACCCTCTTTCCGGAAAGCCTCTTCCACATCGGCAATGGTTCCCCGGATCCGGTATACCTGATCTCCGGTATGATATTCCAGGTAATTTTTGCTTTTTTCAATATAGAGGATCTGAGAAACCGGTATTTTGACCACAGTATCTCCAGTCTGGATCAGAACCTCTCTCTCCCGGTTCCGCTGCAGAACCCGCACTTCTCCAAAGCATACAGGGCCGCTCCTGCAGCTCCCACGATTTCCGGTTCCTCACAGATATAAAGGCTGGCGCCAATCTTTTCTTCCACAGCCCGGACCACACCGGGGTTCTTGGCTACGCCTCCTGTCATCATGAAGTCCGGCTCCATGCCTACCCGGCGCAAAAGCCCGAAGGCTTTGTTGGCAATGGCGTGGCAGACTCCCTCTGCGATGTCCGCCTTCTCTTTATTGTTGGCGATCAGGGAGATTACCTCAGATTCTGCAAAAACAGAACACATACTTGTAATCTCAATCTTCTCTGTGGAAGTCAGGGCAATCGCTCCCAGCTCATCCAGAGAAACTTCCAGGGTACGAGCGATCATTTCCAGAAAACGGCCGGTTCCTGCGGCACACTTGTCATTCATGACAAAGTCCTTTACCTCTCCCTTTTCGTTCAGATGGATAGCCTTGCTGTCCTGTCCGCCGATATCCAGGATAGTGCGGATCTTTGGGTTAAAGTAGTGGGCGCCTTTACCATGGCAGCTGATCTCTGTTACATTTTCGTCTGCAAAGTCAATGCTGACCCGTCCGTATCCGGTGGAAACGATCCAGGAAATATCTTCTCTGGAAAGGCCTGCTTTCTCCAGAACCTCCTCTAAGGCTTTCTGGGCGCTGACTCCGGATTTTGCCCCGGTGCGCACTACAGAAAATGCCCGGATCTTTCTGTCCTGGTCCATGATCACCGCATTGGTGGAGGTGGAACCGCTGTCTATTCCCATTACATACATTGTCTTGTCTCCCTTTCCTGTTTTTTTCAGCTGTGGTATATCCGGAGTCAGAGACTCCAGAAAAGCTTCAATCCTGGTGCGGATCTGTCCGCTGCTTTGACGGGTATAGTCTGTCTCCAGCAGGAGCATAGGGCGGTCCAGCCATTCCTTCACCCAGGCATATTCATAGGCATAATTGTCACAGAACTGCACTGTATGGTAGATAATACCGTCCACACTTCCTGCAAACCGACGGATCAGTTCATCCCGGTTAGATGCCTGTTCCATCCGCATACAGGGGAACTGGCTTAAAAGTCCCCGGACATAGCCGCCCAGGATTTCTTTTTCATCTGCCAGAATCTTTCTTCCAAGTCCGGTACAGGTCAGATCAAAGGCCACATTGGCCCCCTTCTCTTCCAGGATTTTTTTAATACTTTCGTTGGCTCTGGCACCGATAATACCGATATTGACAGAATTGCTTTTTATAGCGTACTGCTGTTCTTTCTGCCGCTCTTTCAGATATTCCAGAAACCTGTCTTCCTGGAATTTTTTCCCGGAAAATTTTTCATACTCCTGGATCATCACCCGGATCCGCTGCTCATAAAGAGCAATTCCCGCCTCTTTGGTAATCCTGGGGGTATCCAGCATATAGATAAACTTCTCAGGGAATTCTTCTCTCAGCACATCATACAGACGGCGGATACTGTCGCAGCAGGTAGTGAGGATAACGCCTTCATAGTCTTTTTTCATGACCTCTTCCAGAACTCCCTTGGCAAAGCTGCAGATATTAGGGTGCATTCGGATCTCCGCCTGGTTAAAATTTGCCACATCAGGCTCAATCCGCTCCATTTCCACTCCCATAGCCTGAAAAATCTCCACAGGAGCATACTTACAAATATATCCTAGCATATTTTCTTCTCTTCCTTCTCAACTGTCTCTTCTGTGTCTCCAGCTCCCAGCATTTCCAGAAATGCCTCCAGCCTGGTCTTGATCTGTCCGTCATGGCTGTTCCTCCGGTCAATTCCATCTCCGTCCAGAATCAACATAGGAATGTCCATCTCCTGCAGTTTTTCTTTCAGAAGCACGCTGCCTCCGGAAGACTGCTTGCATCCCCAGTGGCAGAACTGAATCACGGCATCTGGCTGGAGGGTCCGGGCCAGTTCCCCTACCATTTCTGCTTTATGAGAATAGGAACCATTATAAAGATTCCGTATAATCTTCTTAGCCAGGGCGTGAAACGGTTTTGTTTCGTCCATTTCTTCCATAGAATCCATGATAATGTCGCTGGCAATGATCTGATATTTCCGGCTGGAATTAAAGTAGCTCTGAAGAGTTTCCTGATAGAAGGGCAGCAGATGTATCCACAGGATCTTCTTTCCCTCAAACTTAGGATAGTTTTTAATATCCTGGATCATAAATCGGATCAGATCCAGAAATTCCTGTCTGCCAATGAGAAGATGCATGCCCATCATCATATAAAGATGGCTGATCAGTTCTCCGGGATAGTATCTCTCGCTCTGGAGCTTAAAGAATTCCATCAGGGCTCTTCTGGTCTCATTCTCAATCCTTATGACCTCCCGGAGCTTTTCTTCCTCGAATTTTCTGCCGAAGCGGCTTTCCAGCTCCCTGGCAAAATCTTTTAACTGCTCTGCCAGATAGTCTGCAGATTCCGGATCGTCTCTGTAGGGAACATCCAGAAAAGTAAAGGGGACGCCTTTCTTCTTCTCCAGATACCGGAAAGTATTCAGGTTTCCGTCACAGGAAAGAGAAGTGGTCACTGCATACTCCGGAACCGGAACTGCCCCACTGTCAATGGCCCCTACAAAAGTTTTGTGATAAGAGCACAGAGTCGGGGCAATCCCTGTATTCTGGGCATAGTCTATAAAAAAGTCTTCCAGATGATAACCGCTGAAATAGCAGGAAAGACACTCGATAGAAAGTGTGTTAAGGCCGAAACATCCGATCAGTTCAGAGGGAGCAAAAATATTTCCCCATACATAACTGTCCGGCTTTCCTAAAGAATCCGCCACAAAAGACATCATCATGGCCTCCAGTTTCTGATAGCCTTTGGAAATACCTTTTTTGGGAAGGAGCTTTGTGCGGAGCTTGTTTGCCTTAAATCCAAGAAGCATCTTTTCCCAGCTTTCCCCGGGATGTTCCATTGTCTGTTCTTTTACATGGTCAATATATTTATCTGCAATCCACATCCTATATCCTCCAGTCTTCAAATAGTCCATAGTCTTTGCAGCAGCAGGCCAGTCCTCCCTGTCTGTTGGGACAGCTGCCCTCCTGTTTGCAAAGATAAAATCTTACAGAATAATGGTATACCACATTTTTGCTGAAATTTCCAGGGGCATGTTCTGGTACGCAGTCACAAAAAATCCCTCAGTCGGACTGTCCGGAAACAGCTAGTCCAACTAAGGGATTGTCATTCTCTTATCTATCAGGGACCAAAATGGCTTTCGCCCACAGCCCCTGCTGTGTTAAAATCTTTTAATTTTTCTTGTGGTGGTCTTTTCAAACTCTGTGTCTCTGACAATGAGGCTGTAAATCTTTTTCTGAGGAGCTGCCGTCCTGTTGTACTCATCAATCACTTCCTGAAGACTTGCCTTTACATCTTTGATCCTTTTTTTCTTCACATAATCCTGATCCGGATAAATCTCTGCCTCAATCACACCATTATGCTCGCGGACAAGGACTTCTCCTACCAGGCGGTTGGTGCTAAGGGCATTTTCCAGCTCTTCAGGAGAAACATTTTCGCCGTTTTTCGTGATAATAAGGTTTTTCTTTCTTCCAGTGAGATAGACAAAACCATCCTCGTCTACATAGCCCAGGTCGCCGGTCTTCAGCCAGCCATCCTCCAGGGTCTCTGCCGTTTCCTCCGGCATCTTATAATATCCCTGCATAACGCTGCTGCCTTTTACCCAGAGTTCTCCGTCTACAGTTTTTGCCTGACAGTTGGGCAGCAGCTGTCCCACTGCATCTTTTCGGATATTCCATTTCTGAGTAGTGCTGATCACCGGAGAACACTCAGTCATACCGTAGCCCTGCTGGATAATAATATCATATTTCGCAAATAAATCTATATAGGAAGGATCCAGATAAGCGCCGCCGCTGCAGATGGTATGGAACTGTTTTCCAAAGACCTGATTCTTTACAATCTTTGCAGGAAGAAGGGCGGCCTCCTCCAGCTTCTTTGCCATGGTCTCGATCATCAGAGGCACCATGAGGATCATTTCCGGCTTAAACAACTTGATATTCTTCGCCACACGCATGAGAGAATCATTGATGCAGATCACAGCTCCCAGAGATACCCCTTTCAGAATGTCCATACTCAGACAGTATGCATGATGAATAGGAAGCACCGTCATAATAACGATCCTCTCAGGGATCTTCATGTCCAGACAGGTAGCATTTTCCGCTACATTTCTGTGGGTCAGCATAACCCCTTTGCTCTTTCCGGTAGTTCCTGAAGTGAACATAATGGTACAAAGCTGATCAGGGTCCGGCATATAGTCAAAACTTCCCCTGTGCTCTTCCAGCAGCTTCCAAAAAGCATAGGCCTGCTCATTATGGTCCTGCTGCTGCATAGAGATCAGGATTTTCAGCTGTGGACACCGCTCTTTTGCTATAGCTGCCACATCTTTTCTTGCCTCGTCATAGACCAGAACAGTGGAATCCGACCTGTGTATCAGGTCGCATACCTCTTCTGCGGGAAGGTTTACATCCAGAGGCACCACCACGCTTCCGCTGTTCACTGTACCGAAATAAGCAGTCAGCCAGGGGTAAGAAGTGGTTCCGATGACTGCTATATGTTTTCCCTGCTCGCCCAGATCCCTGAGAACACAGGAAAAGCTCTCGCTGTCTTCTCTGAGCTGGGTATAGGTTTTCGATTCTATTTCATTTTTGCTTATTTTATAACGTATGGCATCTTCCGGTCCGTATTTTTGCTCTGTATTGACCAGAATCTGGCGGACAGTACTGCAAAGCATATTTCTTTCC
>UQSX01000053.1 GCA_900543715.1 uncultured Blautia sp.
TCGACCGGTCCCGGGTTTCAGATATCCGGGAGATCAGCGGCAGCGGAGTGATCGCAAAAGTAGACGGAACAGAGGTAGCGGCTGGAAATGATAAGCTGATGGACCATCTGGGAATCCCATATATAGGCTGTCATGCAGTGGGAACCATTATCCACATGGCAGTAGACAGTAAATATGCAGGACATATTGTGATTTCGGATGTTCTAAAACCCCATTCTAAAGAGGCTGTTAAAGGACTGAAAAAGGCAGGTGTGCGAAAGACTGTCATGCTTACCGGCGACGCCAAAGCAGTGGCTGACCAGGTAGCCGGTGATCTGGGACTGGATGAGGTCTACAGCCAGCTGCTTCCCGGCGATAAGGTAGAAAAAGTCGAAGAGCTGCTGGAGGAAAAGCATGGAAAAGATAAGCTGGCTTTTGTGGGAGATGGTATCAATGACGCTCCGGTATTGAGCAGGGCAGATATCGGCATCGCCATGGGAGCGATGGGTTCAGATGCAGCTATTGAAGCAGCAGATGTGGTGCTGATGGACGACGATCCCATGCAGATCACCAAGGCAATCAAAATCTCCAGGAAATGTATGGGCATTGTATATCAAAACATTATTTTCGCCATCGGCATCAAGCTGATCTGCCTGGCTCTGGGAGCTGTGGGTATCGCTAACATGTGGCTCGCCATCTTTGCAGACGTGGGCGTAATGATCCTGGCGGTATTAAATGCCATTCGTGCTTTGTTTGTGAAAAATCTTTAAATAGAAAGCAGAGATCTCTGACAGAAGGGAGCCGGCGCAGTCATGCGGCGGCTCTTTTCTGTCTGAAAGAGAAATGTAATGACAACCAGGAAGAGTAGTGTTACAATGGAACAACACAGAAAAGAACACTGTGTAGAAAGGTGTGGTATAAAATTTATGAAAAAGAAACTTCTGGCAGGGCTGGTCATTATTCTTCTGGCCTTTATTTATTACTATGTGACCCTTCCTGCCGTGAACATCCACGAAAGCGGATTCTGGGTCTTTCTGGGGGGATTGGTGCTGCTGATCCTGATCATTTACGGCTTTCGGAAAAGAATTACCAGCATCCATCAGTTAAAATCCGATAAGGTACTAAAGGGCGGACTGGTGCTCATATTGGCCATTGCAGTTGTCTATGCAGTTGGAGCCCTTTTGTCTTCTCCAGTCGTCAATGCAGGAAAGTATCAGGCTCTGATGGAACCGGAAGAACGGAACTTTGCGGAGGATATCAAAGAGATCAGCTATGACCAGATTCCTCTTTTGGATAAAGAGTCGGCAGAACTGCTGGGAAACAGAAAGATGGGAAGTATGGTAGACATGGTGTCCCAGTTTGAGGTGAGCAGTCTTTATTCACAGATAAATTATAAGGAGCAGCCCTATCGGGTAAGCCCTCTGGTCTATGCCAGTCCTATTAAATGGCTGACCAATCAGAAGGATGGGATTCCGGCCTATGTGCGCATTGATATGGCGACGCAGAATACGGAGCTGGTAAAATTAGATGAAGGGATCAAGTATTCGGAATCCGAATACTTCAACAGAAATATTTACCGGCATTTGAGATTTAAATATCCTACCTACATGTTTGACCAGATAAGCTTTGAGATTGATGATGATGGAACTCCTTATTGGATCTGTCCAGTCAAGAAGTTTAACATCGGTCTTTTCGGAGGCCAGACCATAGGCAGAGTAGTATTGTGTAATGCTCAGACAGGAGAGTGCCAGGACCTGAAGATCGAAGACTGTCCAAAATGGGTAGACCGGGCATATCCGGCAGATCTTCTGGTGGAACTGTATAATTATCATGGCATGCTGCAGAATGGATTTCTCAACAGCGTTCTGGGACAGAAGGGATGCCTTCAGACTACAGAAGGATATAATTATCTGGCCCTTGATGATGATGTGTGGGTTTACACAGGGGTGACCTCTGTGAGCGGAGATAAATCCAATGTGGGATTTGTCCTTATGAACCAGAGGACTATGGAGACCAGATACTATGCCTGTGAAGGCGCTCAGGAGCGGTCCGCCATGGATTCTGCAGAAGGACAAGTGCAGAACCTGAAGTATACAGCGGCATTCCCCCTTCTTCTGAACATTTCTGACCAGCCCACCTATTTCATGGCTTTAAAGGACGGAGCCGGTCTGGTGAAGAAATATGCCATGGTCAATGTTCAGAAATATCAGAATGTAGCCATCGGGGATACGGTTCAGGAATGTGAGGAGAATTATGTGGAACTGCTGAAAAGCAGCGGTATTGAAGTCAGCGGGGCTTCAGACAGCGATCTCAGTGCAGAGGGCGTCATATACCGCATGGCTCAAGCTGTGCTGGATGGAAACTCGCATTTCTATATTACACTGGAAGGACAGGAGCTGATTTTTGATATTCCGGTAACGGAGTTCCCGGAAATCGTAGGCTATGATACCGGAGACCAGATTTCTCTCAGGTATGAGGAAGGAGAATCTATCTGTACAGTTACTCAGCTTGAAGGCCGGGAACCGGAAGCTGAGCAGGCACAGACAGAGGAAGAGACTTCCGAGGAAGAATGATTTCCTTTTTCTGAACGGGAAGATTTCTCGTTCAGGGGTTGACAAATGGAAAATCCCTGAGTAAAATGTGTAATAGTCTTATATACCAAAAACTGTGAAGAGGATTATTAAGAAACCCTGCGTGTCAAGAGAGCTGCCGTCTGGTGCAAGGCAGTCGCGTAAGCTTCCCAACTGGCCTCGGAGTTCCCAAATCGAACTTTCCCTATTGACGGATCAGTAGATGCGGGCGGGATTTCCCGTTACAGAAAAAATGAGTGCACAGAATAATTTAAATCTGTGAATTAGAGTGGTACCACGGAATTTAAGCCCTTTCGTCTCTAACTGGAGAAGAGAGGGCTTTTTGTATTGCCGGTACTATCAGAAACCGGCAGAAAGAATAAGGAGGAAAAGAAAATGGCAGTACCATATAATCATAAGGCCATTGAGGCAAAATGGCGCAAGATCTGGGATGAAAAACCAGTGAACGTAGATGACGGCAAAAAGCCAAAATATTATTGCCTGGATATGTTTCCATATCCATCAGGAAACGGACTTCACGTAGGACACTGGAGAGGTTATGTAATCTCTGACGTCTGGAGCCGTTACAAATTAATGCATGGATATTATCTGATCCATCCTATGGGCTGGGATGCCTTTGGTCTTCCGGCAGAAAACTATGCTATTAAGATGGGAGTACATCCTGCAAAATCTACTGCAGAAAATGTGAAAAATATCAAGAAACAGATTCAGGATATTGCTGCGATCTATGACTGGGACAGAGAGGTCAATACTACAGATCCTAATTTCTACAAATGGACTCAGTGGATCTTTGTAAAAATGTTTAAAGAAGGCTTGGCCTATGAGAAGGAATTCCCAATTAACTGGTGTCCTTCCTGTAAGACTGGTCTGGCAAATGAAGAGGTAGTAAACGGTAAATGTGAGCGCTGCGGTGCAGAAGTAACCAAGAAAAACCTTCGTCAGTGGATGCTCCGCATTACCAAATACGCAGACCGTCTCTTAAATGACCTGGACAAACTGGACTGGCCGGAAAAGGTTAAGAAGATGCAGACCGACTGGATCGGAAAATCCTACGGCGCAGAGGTAGAATTCCCGGTAGAAGGCAGAGATGAGAAGATCACTGTATACACCACAAGACCGGATACTCTCCATGGGGCAACCTTCATGGTTCTGGCTCCTGAGCATGCTCTGGCAAAGAGCCTGGCTACAGAGGATACAAGGGAAGCTGTAGAAAAATACATCTATGACGCTTCTATGAAATCTAATGTAGACCGTCTTCAGGATAAAGAAAAGACCGGCGTATTCACAGGAACCTACGCCATCAATCCACTTAATGGAAAGAAAGTGCCTATCTGGCTTTCCGACTATGTACTGGCTGATTATGGTACAGGAGCTATCATGTGTGTACCGGCTCATGATGACCGTGACTTTGAATTTGCAACAAAATTCAATATTCCGATCATCCAGGTAATCGCTAAGGACGGAAAAGAAATTGAAAATATGACAGAAGCTTATACAGAAGCTTCCGGAACTATGATCAACTCCGGAGACTGGAACGGCATGGAATCTGCAGTTCTGAAGAAAGAAGCTCCTGAAATGATCGAGAAGATGGGAATCGGAAGAAAGACCGTAAATTACAAGCTCCGTGACTGGGTATTCTCCCGTCAGCGTTACTGGGGCGAGCCTATTCCGATCATCCACTGTCCAAAATGCGGAAATGTGCCGGTTCCGGAAGACCAGCTTCCTCTGACCCTTCCAGAAGTAGAATCCTATGAGCCTACCGGTACAGGAGAATCTCCTCTGGCGGCTATTGACGAGTGGGTAAATACTACCTGCCCATGCTGCGGTTCCCCAGCCAAGAGAGAGACCAATACCATGCCTCAGTGGGCAGGATCTTCCTGGTACTTCCTCCGCTATGTGGATAACAAAAATGACAAGGAACTGGTTTCCAGAGAAAAAGCTGACAAATATCTTCCTGTAGATATGTATATCGGCGGTGTAGAGCATGCAGTTCTTCATCTGCTGTACTCTCGTTTCTATACCAAGTTTCTGTATGATATCGGTGTGATTGATTTTGACGAGCCGTTCCAGAAGCTGTTTAACCAGGGTATGATCACCGGTAAAAACGGCATTAAGATGAGCAAGTCTAAAGGCAATGTAGTATCTCCTGACGATCTTGTAAGAGACTATGGCTGTGATTCTCTGAGACTTTATGAACTTTTCGTAGGTCCGCCGGAACTAGATGCAGAATGGGATGACAGAGGAATCGACGGGGTTTACCGTTTCCTGAACCGTTTCTGGAAGCTGGCCATGGACAGCAAAGATGCAAATGTGGCTGAGACCAAAGAAATGGTGAAGATCCGCCACAAACTGGTTTATGATGTTACCCAGCGTCTGGAAAGCTTCAGCCTGAACACAGTTATCTCCGGTTTCATGGAGTACAATAACAAGCTTATTGATATGGCGAAGAAGACAGGAGGAATCGACAGAGAGACCATCGAAACCTTTATCCAGCTGTTGGCTCCTTTTGCTCCTCATGTGGCAGAAGAGCTGTGGCAGGAATACGGCCATGAGGATTCTGTATTCCATACCCAGTGGCCAGAGGCTGATGAGGAAGCTATGAAAGATGATGAGATCGAGATTCCTGTACAGATCAACGGAAAGACAAGAACCGTTATCAGCATCAGCGCAGAAGCTTCCAAAGAAGAGGCTATTGCTGCAGGAAAAGAAGCTATTGCCGATAAGCTGACAGGAAACGTGATAAAAGAAATCTATGTTCCTAAGAAGATTATTAACATAGTGATGAAATAATCGATATTTCAAAGCGTAATAAGAAATGGCGCAGGTAGTGGAGACATTATCTGCGCTGTTTTGTTACATAGAAAACTTTATTTCCCGTGTGACAAAACAATCCAAGGCGTATGATGGATTAAATGGGAACCCGGCATATAGAAGAACTCTGTACTTTTAAGTCCGGGAACGGTCGTATAGGAGAAAATAGGCTTATAACCGTCTATTTTAGTCTTCAGAGACGGTTACTATAAGAGAAAGTGGGCTTATAACCGTCCATTTAAGTCTTCAGAGACGGTTACTATATAAGAAAATGAGTTTATAACCGTTCTTTTAAGCCTTGGAGAACGGTTATTATAGGAGAAAGTGGAATTGAAACCGTTTTTTAGGCCTCGGAGAACGGTTGCTATAAGAAAAAATGGATTTTGAACCGTAAGTGTGAATTACTTCTCCGGGAGGGGCAAAACAAAATTACTGAACTGATATAGATGTTTTAAAAATAATTTCTAAATAACTGGAAAAGATTCTGATTGTAAACAATTTCTGTTTGACATATAGCATACTTAACAAGAAAGAAACCGAAAGATGGGTGAAGTCCAGCTGCCGGCAAGAGTATATTTCAGAAATAATCGTTCTATTCTTTAGCTGGGAGCAGGACGGTTATTTTTATGCATTTGATATAGAAGCGCTATAATACCAGCTATCATCATGATATTGAGAACTGGTATGGTAAATGTGAAAAAGTGGATTTAAAATTGAAATATACCATAGTGCTATACTTCAATTTGATATGCTGTGAAGAATTTTGTATAATTAAGGCAGTAAAGAAAGGCGAAAAAGAGAGGTGAGGTTATGTCTTCAAAATATAGAATGTTGATTAAAGAGAATCAGATATTTCAGAAAAATATAAAGCAGGAAATTACTTATTGCTTAGGCGCAGAGGAGTATATAGAACTGAACGATAAATATGAGCTTAAAAAAATTGCAGGAGAACGTGATTTGGACAAGGTTATCAATCTACTTTCTTGGGTGAATAAATATGTCCGACATAGAGGAGACTATGACAACTCAGATACTCAAGACGCTATTTCATTATTAAATCTAACATATAAAAAAGATTTTGCAGTAAATTGTTTATCAATGTCTATTATTTTGTCGGAGTGCCTGCTCTCTGTCGGAGTAAAATCTAGAGTTATGTATATGATGCCGCAAAGTGAAACAGATGGGGATAGTCACGTGGTTGTCGAAGCCTATGTTTCTGAATGGGGTAAATGGATAATGGCTGATCCTACATATGGCAGCTATTGTTTGGATAGCAATGGGAATATACTCAATCTTTGGGAAATACGAAAAATGATTGCGAATGATAGAGACTATTACTTTTCGGACACCATTAACTATAATGGGATTATTGTTAAAGATATAGAGAATGTTCAAGAATACTATGAAAAAAATTTATTTTTTTTAAGGTGCAGAAGCGCTCAAGGATTTGGACAGCACAGAGAATACAAAAATATGCTGGAAATAGCACCTTTAGGATTTGATGTACATAGCAGAATGGTGAAAAACTTGCAGTATCGGATTAGCACATATGGAGATCATCCTATTTTTCGGATATGGAGAGAGTATGAGGAAAATTTGGCGAATACATATGTTGATATCATATCAGTTTATTCGAGTAATAGTTCTTGTAGTTCAAAATCTGGTTGAAAAAATTTTCTGCTTGACATATAATATACTTAACAAGGAAGCCGATACGATAGTTCACACCTATCCGTTTCCGGCGAAATATTGTACTGAAAATAGCACCTTTACTTTACCAGAGCGGGGGTGCTATTTTCTATGTGTAAAATTCAGAATGGCGACAATTAGTAAAGCAGTGCTTACAATCAGGCTTAATTCTTCATATGTACTCATAAAAACCGCCTCCTTTCTGCAAGGCTCAGAAACGGAGGTATTCACACCCTATCGGCTCCCTGGGTAAGTATATTATATTGTCATAGTGCAATCAGGAATCCTGTACCCCGATTCCCAGCAAAATTTCCCGGTCCAGTTCAGGGAAGGGAATGATAGGAGCCGGAGCAGCTCCGTGTGTGCCGATGATCTTTTCCATCCAGATCATATGGTACCAGCGGCCGAACTTTAGACCACAGTTATAAAACTTTCCAGCCAGACGATAGCCTAGATGGGCATGAAATTCTGCACTGTTTTTAGTCAGGTATTCGTCTTCTGTCTCAGGATATCCGATACAGGCGTATAAATTCGTGATATTCTGAGCTTTGCAGATCCCTTCAATGGCACTGTAAAGCTTTCTGCCGATTCCCATTTTACGTTTGGTCTCATCCAGATAGATGGTCATTTCTGAAGAATGGTCGTAAGCAACTCGCCCTACAAAATCGCTTGTATAGGCATAACCTAAGATTTCACCGTCTTTTTCTGCCACGAGATAGGGATGTTTTTTTAAGGTGTTTATTATTCTGCCTTTGAACTCATCAAGAGAGGGTACCTCATATTCAAAAGAGATGGCGGTTTTCTCCACATAAGGCCGGTAGATTTCCAGCAATTTTTCTGCATCCTCTGTTCTAGCTGTTCGAAGTTTTATATCTGATATCATAAATTATTTTTGGGCCCCCATTCATATATATTTCGAGATTATATGCTTGGTAAGATTATATTATCGGAGGAAGGAGAAGTCAATGAACCGGAAAAATCTTTAATGGAAAAAGAACAGTAAAAACCCTCAGGTATATATTCCACAACTAAAACATAGCTTCTTCAGCTATTTCCTATGGTCTATAATATAGATGATTATAAACAGGAGGTGAAGCTGTGAAAAAATACAGACTGTTGGCGGGCTGTCTGGCATTGCTGGTTTTTGGAGCAGGCTGCGGACAAACAGGAACTGAGGAAAACAAAAGGAGCAGTGAGCAGTCAGCACCGGCCGGGGAAGAAAGACTGGACAAGGAAGAAGCTTCAGACCAGACAGAAGAGGCGGTGACAGAAACGGAAGGTGAAACAGTAACAAGAGGAGCTCTCCCGGAAGAACTGGCAGAGATTCCCCAGGATTATTTTTCTCAGTCAGACCAGCAGGGGACTCTTGTGGAATTAGAATATGACACCTATGAGTCTATGACCTATGAGGAGCAGGAACAGGTCCTTTATAAACGGGCGATTGTATATCTGCCCTACGGCTATTCAGAAGATACCCAATATAATGTGTTTTATTTAATGCATGGAGGATGGAGCAACGAGACTACATATCTAGGAACGCCGGACCAGCCTGCTGAATTTAAAAATGTGCTGGACAATGGTATTGCCGATGGAAAAATCCAGCCAATAATCGTGGTCTGCCCTACTTATAATAACGAAAGTGAATCGGACAGCTCTGACTATTCCCTGGCTCTCCGGCTGACTGAGAATTATCATAATGAATTGATCAATGACCTGATACCGGCAGTGGAAGGTACATATAGTACCTATGCGGAGGATACAACTTTAGATGGAATCCGGAACTCCAGGGACCATCGTGCTTTCTGCGGTTTTTCCATGGGCTCTGTGGCAACCTGGAGGACCTTTCAGTATTGTCTGGATTATTTTCGATATTTTATGCCCTCCAGCGGAAATCTAACCTCAGATGGCGAGTACATGGCCTCTATTGTGAAGGATTCCGGTCATGAGTGGAATGACTTTTTTATCTTTGCAGCCTCTGGGACAGAAGACTTTGCCTACGCTTCTTTTAAGAACCAGATTGAGGCTATGGCAGATGTCAGTGACGGTACATTTCGCTATGCAGATAATGAAAGAGAAGGCAATCTGTATTTCCTGGAGCAGGAGGGAGGCACCCACAGCGGTGAGTACGCCATGGAATATTTCTATAACGGATTATGCTGGATCTGGAAGTAAAAGGCATGTCAGTGCAGATAACACATGAAGCCTGGCAGGAATGCAGACAGTATCCTAAAATTTAAAAATATAGGAGGAATTTAAAAATGAGTATTTTATTTATTAACGGAAGTCCAAACAAAAACGGAAACACAGCAAAACTGGCGGCAGAGCTTCTGGCAGGAAAAGAGTATGAGACTTTGAATCTGGTGGATTATAAGCTCTATGCCTATGGACAGAAATTCGAAGATGACCAGTTTTCGGAGATTTTAGAGAAAATGAAAGAAGCAGATACAATTGTTATCGGCTCTCCTGTCTACTGGCATAATATGTGCGGAGCAGTAAGAAATCTCCTGGACCGTTTCTACGGCCCTGTAAACTCCGGGGAACTGTCAGGAAGAAAATTTGCTTTTATATTCCAGGGAGCCGCACCAGAGCAGTGGATGCCGGAGAAAGCAGAATATACCATGAGCCGCTTTGCAAAGATGTATGGCATGGAATATGCAGGTATGGTTACAGACAACAGGGAAGCAGAAAAAGTTTCTGGGAAACTTGGGAGGTAAGCGCTGATGAAAAGACCTTATGTGATCTGTCATATCCTTAGTTCCCTGGACGGGAAAATCAACGGACCTTTTATGGGGACAGAAACTGTGGCAGAACTGAGCCGGGAATATGGAGCCATCCGCAGTCAGATGCAGGGAGATGCCTGGCTGTACGGAACAACTACCACAAAGGAATTTACTGGATTTGCGAAACCAGTGTTGGAAGAGAAAAATCAGGTGCCGGAAGGGGACTTCGTGGCAGACGACCGGGCAGAAATGTACTATGTATCTTTGGACACCGAAGGGGAGATTGGCTGGCAGTCCGGAACCTTTGACAACAGAGGCAGGGGAGAAGCCCACGTCATTGAAATTCTTACAGAAGCAACCTCTGCTGCGTATAAAGCTTATCTGCGAAGAAGAGGAGTTTCCTATATCCTTGCCGGAAAGGATGAGCTGGACTGCAGGCTGGCGGTGGAAAAATTGTATGAACTTTTTCATATCGAAAAGCTGCTGATCTGCGGCGGCGGTATGGCAAACTGGAGTTTTCTTCAGGCAGGTATGGTAGATGAGCTAAGCCTTGTGCTGGCGCCGGTAACAGACGGAGGAAAGGGTTCAGCGGCTCTTTTTACCCAGCTTCCTTCTCAGAAAGAGGGAAGTCCGGTAGAATTTACTCTGGAAAAGGCAGAGAAGATCGGAGACGGCGGGCTGCATTTAAAATATCTGGCCAAGAACGCTTTATAAAATCTTATAGATGATTTCTCACAGAGAATGTGTTAGAATCGAAGAAAGCACAGAAGATGTGAGGAATAAAATTGGAAGAATTAAAAGTACATACGTCTTATGGAAATATACATGTTTATAAAAGAGGAACCGGAGAAAAAATCCTCTTTCTCCTCCACGGCAGCGGCCCGGACAGCGCCATGCGTTCCTGGTGGGGGATGATGAAAAATTTTACCAGAGAATATACGGTATACGCTCCAGACCTGCTG
This sequence comes from uncultured Blautia sp., assembly GCA_900543715.1. Classification (GTDB taxonomy): domain Bacteria; phylum Bacillota; class Clostridia; order Lachnospirales; family Lachnospiraceae; genus Blautia; species Blautia merdigallinarum. The sequence goes on from UQSX01000053.1 coordinate 10,753, forward strand.
GGCTATGGAAAAAGTGACAAGCCGGACATACGAGGAGAAAATTTTTACTCTGCCCATATCGAAGCCCTGAACGAAGCGGCAGATCAGTTAGGCGCAGAAGAATTTTACCTGGCAGGTCTGGCTATGGGCGGAGCGGTGGCCATTGGATATGCGTTGAAATACCCTGGCAGAGTAAAGGCTTTATTTCCCATTGATTCCTGGGGATTAACCTTAACTCTGCCATTTCATCCCTTGTCTTATTTACTTATACAGAAGACAAATCTGACCTTGTGGCAATATAAGCTTTTGGGAAAAAGCAGGTGGCTGGTCCAGTACATGCTTCAGGAGTATCTTATTGGGAGCAAACGGAAAATAACCAATAAAATGCTGGGTGAAGTTCAGAAGGCCTGCCAGGAAGAATCCTGCGGAAAGACGGTCCAGGATTTCCAGAGAAGCTCCTGTGATAAGAAGAGGGCAGTTCCTTACTATGTTCAGGAACTGCACAGACTGAAAATGCCGGTAATCTTTCTGCATGGAGAAAAAGACCCTCTGGTGCCGGTAAGTGATGCCTTTAAGGTGGTCAATCTATGCCCTAATGGAAAGATTCATGTGCTGAGAGGCTGTAAACACTGGCCTGTCAGGGAACGTCCGGAAGAGGTCGGTATGATCATCCAGGAAAACACCAGAGAAAGGCAGGGGGAAGAAGTTGGATAAAAATGAGAAATGGCTGGAATGGGCAGTAGAGCTCCAGAGCATTGCCCAGACAGGGTTGTTTTACGGAAAGGATCCTTTTGATATGGAACGATACCAGCGCATCCGTGACATAGCTGCAGAAATGATCAGCTTTAAAACAGAGATTCCGCTGGAAAAAGTAAAAGATCTGTTCTGCTGTGAAACTGGATATCAGACCCCTAAGCTGGATACCAGAGCAGCTATTTTTAAAGAGGACAAGATCCTTCTGGTAAAAGAGAAGAACGGTACCTGGTCTCTTCCGGGAGGCTGGGTAGATGTGAACGTCTCTGTAAAGGAAAATGTAGTCAAGGAAGTGAAAGAGGAAGCGGGACTGGACGTGACACCGGAGCTGGTTATTGCAGTCCAGGACAGAGAAAAACATAATCTTCCGATTTATGCCTATAAAGTCTGCAAGATTTTTGTCCTGTGTTCTGTTTTAGGCGGTGCATTTCAAGAAAATACAGAGACTACAGAGAGCCGATATTTTGGCATTGAGGAACTCCCCCTGCTGGCAGTAGAAAAGAATAATGAGGAGCAGGTTAGGATGTGTTTTGAAGCCTACCACGCAGAAAACTGGAAGACTCTGATTGACTAAGGTACTGACATGGCAGAATATAATAAAAACCCGGCTGGTCAGGATATAGAGATTAACAGGAAATGCTTTTCCCTGCAGGTTATGATAAAATAGTACTATCATTTAGGACAATATGCAGAAGACAGGGGAGAGCGGACATGAAGAAATATCTGGGCCTGCTGCTGTGCGGATGTTTGCTGGCAGGATGCGGTATGGCGGACTTTAACGGGAGCAGAACAGGAAATGACAGTCAGTTCCTTATGGAATATACGATTTTTAATACTACAGATTCCCAATTGCTGGAACTGAAAAAGGGAGATAAGATACACGGAGAAATTGAAAAGAAAGCAGGAAAACTTGCTGTCACCATTCAGCAGGAAGGGAAAGAGCCTATTTTAGAGAGCCGGGATATGCCCTCAGGTTCCTTGGATATTGAGATTGAGGAAGATGGGGCCTATCGGATTACAGTGACCGGAGAAAAGGCAAAAGGCAGCGTCAGCTTTACAAAAGAGTAGGAGATGGTTTCGCCTTCCCTGGAAGGCGATTTTTGCATTTTCAAGAAAAGCGTTGATTTATGACAGACAGGAGCTGAGGATAATGTTTAAAGAAAAAGAGATTAGAAAACACCTGATCTTTTCCGGCAGGGTACAGGGAGTGGGGTTCCGCTACCGGGCCATGAACATTGCCCAGATGCTGGGGCTTACCGGCTGGGTGAAGAACCGTTGGGACGGAAAGGTGGAGATGGAAGTCCAGGGAAAACGGGAAGAAATTGGGAAGATGATTTCCATGCTGTATCAGCAGAGATTTATCTGGATTGAGGATATAGAAGAAAAGGAAATCCCTGTGGAAAAGGAAAGCAGCTTTTCTATTCGCTGAAAGAGGGGAGAGAAGGTTATGACGGAAGAAGAATGGCTGAAGCAGCTTTTTACGGGGCTTTCCCAATCCAATTTTCGCAGCAGATTTCATCTGAAAGAACAGGACAAGGAGTATGTGAGGCAGAAGGGATTGGATAGGATCCAGGAGCATGCCCAGGATTTTATAGAAAAGAGACTGGCTCCGGCAGTGATCCCAAACGATGGAAAGCAGACTCCTATGCGGGGACATCCGGTTTTTATCGCCCAGCATGCTACGGCGACCTGCTGCAGAGGCTGCCTGGAAAAATGGCATAAGATTCGGGCGGGAAAGGAACTGACTCCCAGACAGAAAGAATACATTATAAAGGTGATTATGCTTTGGGTCGAGAGGGAGATGGAGACGAAAAGCCCATCGTATGGAGAATAAATATGAAAAACAAAGAGATTGTAACAAAAAGACTGATTCTGAGAAAATTTCAGAAGGAAGACCAAAGTTTCTTTTATGAATTGCTGAAAGACGAAGCGGTAAATAAGTTCCTCCCCTGGTTCCCTGTAAAGTCCATGGAAGAAACAAAGCAGTTCTTAAAAGAACGTTATCTGACCGTATATGAGAAGGAACAGGGATATGCCTATGTCATATGCCTGAAAGAGACAGGAACACCTGTAGGATATGTGAACATTAGCGGTGAGGAAAGCCATGACTTGGGCTATGGGCTGGCCAGACAATACTGGAACCAGGGAATCGTCACAGAAGCCTGTCAGGGCCTGATCCAAAGAGTGAAACAGGAGGGCCTGCCTTATATTACAGCCACTCATGACAGAGAAAATATTCCCAGCGGAAAGGTAATGAGAAAACTGGGAATGAGCTACCAATACTCTTATGAAGAGCAGTGGCAGCCGAAAAATTATAAGGTGATATTCCGGCTGTATCATCTGAATTTTGCCAAGCCAAAAGAATGGCGGTACGAGCGATACTGGAAGGAATCTCAGATACATTTTGTAGAAGAAGAGTTATAAGGAGAAGCCTATGAAAACCAGAGAAGAAGCGGTTCAGTATGCACTGACCTTTCCTGATGTTTACAGAGACGAGCCTTTTCACGATCCGAACTGGACTGTGATCCGCAAAAAGAAAAGCAGGAAGGTGTTTCTCTGGATATTTGAAAGAGAGGGACATATCTGGCTGAATGTAAAGGCAGACCCGGAGTGGAGAGATTTCTGGAGAGAGGTATATCCTTCGGTGGTCCCAGCCTACCATTTGAATAAAAAATACTGGAATTCCATTATTCTGGACGGCACTGTACCGGAGGAGAAGATACGGCAGATGATAGGTGAGAGCTATGATCTGGTAAAAGGATAACAAGTGAGAAAATGAAAAGATATGGTTTTATGGTGTGGGGATTTTTCTGCCATTTTTGGATTGATTTTTCCTGCTCATGGTTTATTTTTCAGGAGGTTGCAGGGGAGGCTGGCTGGTATACACTCTTATTCTTTTATAATTTTTTTGCCTTTGCTTTAGAGCTGCCTCTGGGAGTTCTGCTGGACAGGATATATGAGAAGAATAAGGGCAGCTTAATAGGCTATTCCTGGACCGGAATAGCAGGAATTTTTCTGGTGCTGCTGGCGTTGTATGGAGATATTCCCCTGTGGCTGGGCGTTTTTCTGGCTGGTTTTGGGAATGCTGCTTTTCATGTGGGAACAGGTGCCAAGGTCCTGGCCGTATTTTCAGAGAAAATCTGGTCCTCAGGGCTGTTTGTATCTTCCGGGGCTCTGGGAATCTGTCTTGGAAAGCTGCTTTCCGGGAAAACCGGTATGAAAATAACTGCCGGAATAATGTTGTCACTGCTGCTTTTGGGGGCAGTTCTTGGAGAGGCGGCAGGGAAAAAGAAGAAAAACTACAGGGAAATCCGAAGGGAAAAGGTTCTGGTACCAGCTGCAGGAATATCACCGGAAACAGCATTTGACCTGCTCTCAGTGTTCTGTATTTTTATGACTGTGGTTCTCCGTTCCTATCAGGGAATGACCCTTTCTTTTCCCTGGAATCAGACCATAAAGACTGGGCTGATCCTGGCGGGAGCTACGGCGGCAGGAAAGCTTGCAGGAGGTATTGGGGCGGACCTGACAGGTATGAAAAAAACGATTGTTTTATCTCTGGGTCTGGGAGGAATCCTGCTGCTGCAGCCTTCCTCTATGTGGTCGGGTACTGCCGGAACCCTGCTTTTTAACATGACTATGCCGGTTACCCTGGTGCTTTTGTACAGGACTTTTCCAAAATGGCCGGGAATTTCTTTTGGACTGCTGACCTTTGCTTTGTTTATAGGTTTTTTGCCTTCTTATTTTGGAGTGGGAAGCCTTCCAATGCCTTTTGGAGCCGGTTTTTTATCTTTTCTGTCCTTAATTCTTTTGTGGATAGCTATAAAGAGAAGAGAAAGGGCAGGGCGGCAAGGGAAAAGCGATCAGTAGGAGGAAAATATGCAGATTTGGATAAAAACCCTGCTCCTTTCCCTGGTTCTGACCTGGATCCTCGAGACCCTGGTTTTTCTGGGAATGGGAATCCGAAAAAAGAAGGATCTGTTGCTGCTGTTTTTTATAAATTTATTTACAAATCCTATGGCGGTAACAATCTATCAGCTTCAGCCGGTTCATAGTGGCTTTATGAGCTGGATAATACAGATTTTTCTGGAGATTTTTGTGGTTTTCACAGAGGGAATCCTGTTGTATAAATGCATGGAGAGAAGAAAAAATCCATGGCTTTTGTCTCTGGCAGCCAACGGTGTTTCTTATTTGTGCGGAGCAGTTTATACAGTAGTGCTACACTGGAAGTAGAAAATGATAGGAGGAGACTATGAGAGAGAGAAAATTTGCAGGTGTTAAAAATTGGAGGAGCTGGTTGTTTTGGGGAGTTTTACTTGCTGCGGTGATTTTTTCCCTGGTCATAAAGCCGGAGGAGGTTCGGGCGGATCTGATCCTGGAGCCGGAGGATCAGTTCTATCAGGCACATGCTGACCAGTGCGAATATGTGAACAGGAGCTATTATACAGATGGCAGCGTGGATTTCTGGACGGCGCCTAACGGGAGAAAAAAAGGGAGTTTTCCGGCAGATACCAGGCTTCAGATTACCCATATATATACAGACAGCCAGGGGGCGCAATGGGGTGTGTTTCTGGATCAGGAAAGCGGCTGGATACTGATGGCGGATGTATATCTGGATTATGACAGCAGGCAATTCAGAGAAGACCATGAAGAAGAAATCCTGCCAGGGGAAGAGCAGGTGCTGGCAGAAGGAGAAAAGGTTGTATTCTGGTCCTATCCCTGCTCGGGAGAAAACTGGGGAACAGAAGAATTACAGCAGGAACTAAAATTTTCCGAATTTTACACAGACAGTCAGGAACGGCTCTGGGGAAACGTAGGGTACTATATGGGAAGCAGAGATTTCTGGATCTGCCTTTCTGAGCCCCGAAACCAGGAGATTCCCATGGAAGAGGAGCCGCCTAAAGTACCGGGACAGGCAGTAGAAACACAGGGACAAACAGCAGAACAGGAAAATGCTGTCTCTGAAGAAACTCTGGAGAAAATAAAAGAACAGGGAAGTCTGCCGGTGTGGATCTTTGCTCTTCCGGCTCTTATGACTGTTGCAGCCGCCGGAGGATGTATCTGGTTTTTCTGGTTACGGAAAAAGTAGATTTTCCTTGTATTGGGACAGGCATTGTGCTATACTTTTTTGGGCTGCCGGTGCAGCGGCAGCTTTCTTTAAAAGGTAAATTTTTAAAAAAGGAGGGCGCACAAATGGGCTGGAAAACACCGTTTTTAATGATTAAAAAAGGTAACTTTTTTGGTGTTCAGGCTATAAGTGCGCCCATTTTTAGAAGATGATCTTATCTGTGGCAGGGCTTGAGGCGGACAGGAGACTGTTCTGCCGGACGTAAAAAACTGCCGTCTGAAATTCTGAAAATGGGCATTATCTAGAAAGAATGAGAGGATAATGCTATGAACATCAAAAAACAAATTTCCAGGTTATATCTTTATGAAATTGTAAGTGGTCTGCAGATTGTAGATGCGGTATGGGTATTTTTCCTTTTGCAGCGGGGATTTTCCCTGGGACAGGTGGGAATTGCCGAAGGAGTTTTCCACGCAGTGAGTATGTGCTTTGAGATTCCAAGCGGCATGGTATCGGATACCATAGGAAGGAGAAGGACGCTTATGCTGTCGGGAATCGTATCGGCTATGGCTGCATTCTTTATGATCGCTTCGGATAACTTTGCTATGATACTTCTGGCTATGGGAATCAACGCAGTCAGCTACAACCTGGTCTCCGGTACCAGAGAAGCTCTGACCTATGACAGTCTTCTGGTGACGGGACAGGAGGAGCAGTATCTGAAAGTAGCGTCCAGACAGGATTTCCTCTATGAGGCCCTGTTTGCTTTTACCAGTCTGATGAGCGTGGTAACGGTAAGCTTAGGCTACAAAAAAGCCTATCTGCTTGGGATTCTTCAGGGGATTTTGTGTACTTTCTGCGCATCTCTTCTGAAAGAAGCTGTTGTTGAAGAGAAAAAGAACAGAGAAAAAATGTCTTTGGGCATCATGGCAAAAGAAGTTGCCGGACATTTTGTGAGAACGGCAGGGTTTCTGAGAGAGACCCCAAAAGTTGCCTGGCGGATGGCCTATTCCGGACTGGTATCTGCGGCCGTGTATGTGGTCTATATGCTTCTGCAGGATCATCTTGTGGCTGTAGGACTTGAGCCGGGACTTCTGGGAATCCCTTTGCTGCTGATTTCCTTGTGCACCATGGCAGGAGCAGTTCTGGCGGAGAAAAGCAGAAAGATTTCTTCCAGAAAGCTCTATCTGGCAGGGGGAATCCTTACAGGACTTTCTTTGATCTTTGCCGGGAGGAATTCTCTGGTGATTTCAGTTATGGGAGGAGGAATTGCCCACTGTGTCAGTGAGGTTATCATGCTCCGTACGGAAACTGAAAATCAGAAGTTCTTTTCCAGCGAATCTCGTGCTACAATGGTATCAGCAGGCAGTATGGCTTACAGTGTTTTTATGACCATTTTAAGTCCCGGAGCGGGAGCTCTGGCAGATGTTCTTTCTGTTTCAGAAGCCTTTGCTCTGCTGGGGCTGTTGGCTGCTGCTGCCGGTGTGATCATGTTTTGCAGGATGAGGTATGAAAATGAGAAGTGAAAAAGAAATGTTTGAACTGCTGATTTCTACGGCCAGGGATGATGAAAGAATTCTGGCTGCTTATCTGGAGGGCTCCCGGACAGTGCCGCAGGTTCCCAGAGACATTTTTCAGGACTATGATCTGGTCTATGTAGTGACAGAAACCAGGCCTTTTATAGAGGAGAAAGAATGGATCAACAGGTTTGGTAAACGCTTATATATGCAGTATCCGGATGAGGGAATCTGGGATAATGGGAATCATGAGAACTGTTATGGCTGGCTGATACAGTTTACAGACGGCAACCGTCTGGACCTCCATGTATGCACCCTGGCTTTTGTAAAAGAACAGTTAAAGAAAGGAGAACCTTATCAGATTCTTTTAGATAAGACCGGCTGTCTTCCAAAGCCTGGGGAAAACATGGAAAGCGTTTACTGGGTGAAGAAACCTTCCCAGGAAGAATTTCTGGCGGCCTGCAATGAATTCTGGTGGTGCCTGAACAATGTGGCAAAAGGTTTGTGGAGAGAAGAACTTCCCTATGTGATGGAGCAGCTTAATATGGTGATACGGCCAATGCTTTTTAAAGTTCTTGCCTGGAAAGCAGGAAAGGACCATGATTTTTCTGTCAGTGTAGGAAAGGGAGGAAAATATCTGAAAAACTATCTGCCGGAAGCGGTTTATAAAAGCTATATGAGAACCTATCCGGCAGGAGAAAAAGAAGCCATACAGAAAAGTGTTTTTGAGATGTGCAGTCTTTTTGAGACAATGGCCAGGGAGGTGGCCCAGGCTCTGGGATTTTCCTACCATGAAGAGGAAGGAAGAAATTCCAGAGCTTATCTGGAACATGTCTGCCAGCTCCCCAAAGATGCAAAAGAGATTTACTGATCCATAGGTTTGCAGACCTCTATCCAGTCTTTGGAGTTTGTGTATTTTTCCAGCTCGCTGCAGGTCAGCTCAATGGCGGAGTTTCCGCTGCCGGCAGCAGGGAAAACGGTCTCAAAGCGCTTTAAGGACTGGTCCAGATAGATTTCCGTATGAGAAGGATTGGCAAAAGGACATACACCTCCGATCCCATGGCCGGTGAGCGGTTCTACGTCCTCTTTTGCCAGCATTTTGGCCTTCATGCCGAAGAAATGTTTAAATTTACTGTTATCGATTTTCATATCTCCTGCGGTGACAATGAGGATTGCATGGTCTTTCTCCTTGCTGTAAAAAGAAAGGGTTTTTGCAATCCGGGCAGGGGCGGTTCCTACTGCCTGGGCAGCCAGCTCCACAGTGGCGCTGGACTGGGAGAATTCCCGGATATCATTCTCCCTTCCAAAGGATTTGAAATATTGTTTTACAGATTCTAGTGACATGGTGAATAATTCCTTTCTGTTTTGTCACAGCTTCCGAAAGCCGGACTGGGGTTTTCAAGCTGTTCTTATAGGATTATTTTGTATAGTTTTTCAGAAGATGTCAAGAGGGGCTTCAAACAGCGGCTGTTGAAGATAGCGTTGGGGCTGTGATATACTCTATTTAATAAAGCATATTTAGACTATTTCAGTAATTAAGGGGGTGCTTTATGCTGTATGTGATCTGGGGGATTTTAGTCCTTCCTGTGATCATTGTGGGAATGATCCTGCATTTTAAGATCAAGGAATGGGGGAAGCGCAGATGGAATATTCTCCCCAAATGCCTTTCTACCTGGATGATCGTGTGTACTGGTTTTTTGGGGATCTGGGCCAGAGGAGACAGTCAGGGACTGGATAAGAAATGGATTTTGGCGGCTCTGGTCCTTTTCCTGCTGGCGGACGGCTTTCTGGAAGTACAGTTTTTTCTGGGAATGGGAGTATTCGCAGCAGGACATCTGATTTTGATCGGGTGGTTTCTCACAAGAGAAGCCTATACGCCGGTAAGTTTTTTCTGGTGGGTACTCTTTATGGGAGTTTCCTTATATCTGTTCCGCAGGGAACTAAGGGGAGCCAGGGAGAATCCCAAGCTGTATGCCATGATCTTGTATCCGGCAGTACTTATGGGAATGACGGCGGTGGCTGTCATACTTCCTTCAAAGCTGGGGATGGATTACCTGAGAGCAGCAGTGGGAGCGGTGCTGTTTGCAGTTTCGGATTTAATGGTGGGAAAGGGATTTTTTAACAAGCTGTCAAAGCCTATGAGCGTATTGGCATTGAGCCTCTATTATGCAGGAATATTTTGTATAGCATTGATCACTTGGATATAGGGAGAGGAAGATTATGGAAGAACAAAGGATTTATGGAGAAATTTACCAAAGTCCCATAGGGGCTCTGACAATTTTATCTGGAGACAAAGGAATTAAGGCCATAAAAT
>UQSX01000054.1 GCA_900543715.1 uncultured Blautia sp.
TGGCGCCTTTGTCTGTTCAGATATTTTCTTATACCAGAAATGAGGCGAAAAAGACAGGAAAGAAGGCAGAGAAACAAGAGCAGACAGCTGTATCTAAGGTGCGCCGGACACTGGAAAAGAAGATTGAAGAAGAAAGAGTAAAAGCGGAGAAGGACCAGGAGATCGTTCTTCCAAAAGAAACTCAGAAGAAACTGGAAACTTCCAAGAAAGAGCCAGAAAAGCTGGAGACCAGCAAGAAAGAGCCAGAAAAGCTGGAGACCAGTAAGAAGGGACCGGAAAAATTAGAGACAAGTAAGGAAGAAACATATAAAACAGAGGCGGAGAAAAAAGTACCGGAGAAGAAAAAAGCTTCTGGTAAAAAAACTGGGACAAGGTCCAGAGGAACTACGAAAAAATAGTTAAATAGAATTACAGGGAGAGGGGCTTTTGCAGAATAAATCTTAAAAATAAAAAGGAATTCTGCAACAGTCCCTTTCTATGCGAAAGGAAACAAGGAAAGGGAAACATAAAGACTATGAACATTTTTTTATCAGAAACGCTGGAATTTGAAAGTATCAGCGACTTCTTTCACCACTATTTTACCTGGGCTTTCTGGGAAAAGCAGCTCCCGGTCATCGGAACCTTTGTGGGCAGAGTGATCCTGGCTATTGTAGTTTACATTGTAGCCAGTAAACTGATCCAGAAACTTACCAGATTTATTGTAGCTTCCATGCGAAAGGCAAATGTGGATACGGGAGTGACCCAGTTTGTTTCATCAGTGGTGAAGGCGGCACTGTACTGCCTGCTGGTAGTATCCATTGCTACCAGCTTCGGGGTGAAAGAATCTTCCATTGCTGCATTAGTTGCTTCTGGTGGTGTTGCCATTGGTCTGGCCCTCCAGGGAGGTCTATCCAATTTGGCCGGAGGTGTTATTATCTTGGCACTAAAGCCTTTTGTGGTGGGAGATTATATTATTGAGAATACAGATAAGCAGGAAGGAACTGTAGTCAGGATTGATTTGTTTTATACCACACTTTCTACAGTAGACAACCGCCGGATCACGATCCCAAACGGAACGCTTACCAGTGCAAGTATTGTAAATGTAACTGCCCAGGATAAGCGGCAGCTGGATCTGAAAGTTCAGATTTCCTACAGCTCGGATCTTAAAAAGGCAAAAGGAATCTTGGAGAACATGCTTTATGGGGAAGCCTGTATTTTACATGATGACGGAATCCAGGTTTTTGTAGATCAGCTTGCAGCAGACGGGGTAGTGCTTGGACTCAGAGCCTGGGTAGGATCTGATGATTACTGGCCTACCAGATGGAAATTAAATGAAAAGATTAAGCTGACATTTGACGAAGAAGGTATTGAACTGCCATATACTCAGATGGATGTGCATATAAAACAATAGGGGTTTTTTGCAGATTCTGCTTTATAGAGAATTTATAATTTTTAAGATTCCAGAAATACTTTTTCGAAATACTTGGTGTTAGAATATACTTCAGGACAAATTATCAGATATCAGGAAGGAAGAGTGAAATGAGAACACAGGTACTCTATAAAAGCAGAACGGGCAACACAGAGAAGCTGGCAAAAGCCATTTTTGAAGCAATACCCGGAAAAAATAAAGATATTGCTCCGTTTCAGGGACAGACAGACTATGATATGGGAGATATATACTTCATAGGATTCTGGACAGACCGGGGAAGTGCCAGCATGGATGTGCTGGACTATCTGGGAAGCCTTCAGGGAAAGCGGATCGCACTTTTCGGTACCTGCGGTATGGGCCAGAGTCCAGACTACTATAAAAAGATCGAAGATAATATACGGGTTTTTATAGAGAATGATAATGAATATATGGGAGCCTATATCTGCCAGGGAAAGATGCCGATGACTGTAAGGGAAAAATATGAGCATATGAAGAATTCCAGCAATAAGAAGCAGGTGGAGGCTATGATTCAGAATTTTGATATGGCGATGCTTCATCCTGATGAACAGGATCTTCAGGGAGCGAGGAAATTTGTAAAAGAAGTCTTTGAAAAAATAGAGAAAGAAGAGCAGGATAATGGATAAGTTAAAAGAAAAGCTTTCAAGATTTATGTATGGACGCTATGGAAGTGACCGACTGAATATATTTATGGTAATCGTGCTTCTGGTCTGCGCAGTGATTAATCTCTTTGTGCGGACCGGATATTTCAGCGTCCTTCTCACTTCATGGGAATTTCTGCTGCTGATACTGATTTATTACCGGATGTTTTCTAAAAATATCAGTAAAAGATATGCAGAAAATCAGAAGTATCTGGAGCTGGAAAATAAGGTGAAAAGATTTTTCGGGAAACAGAAATACATACAGGAACAGAGAAAAGACTTTCATATCTATACCTGCCCTCAGTGCAGACAGAAGATTCGGATTCCCAGAGGAAAAGGGAAGATCAGTATCCGCTGTCCGAAATGCGGAGCAGAATTTGTGAAAAAAAGTTAAGGTTATAGGTTAATGCCGATTTTGATGTTCCGATCAGCAAAAAAAGACCATTTCCTGAGATGCAGGCTTATATTAAGGCCTTGATCTTTAAGAAATGGTCTTTTTTGTACTGTTTATAAGCTTAAAAAGTTTTATCCGGGAGATTTTTATCTGAGCCGTTCATATACAGGCGGTTGTGAGGAATATTACTGCCATACCCTTTCCCGCTGCATCATCAGCAATCTGAATCCGAAATGTCTTTTGTCAGATATTTTAGCAAGAGAATTAAAAATGTGAAATTCGTGAAAATCACAAGTTGCAAAATGCGAAAATATAAGGTATTGTTAAATCAGATAAAAAGATGTCCTTCAGAAAAGGAGTGGTCAGGGTGATAGAGGAAGCGAAAAAACTTGCCGAAAAGTATCTTGATGAGAAAACCTACCAGCATTCAGAGAGAGTAGCCAGGTATACAGAACAGAACCGTATGATACCGGAACACCTGCGGGAGAGGTGTATTGCCCTGGCCTGGATTCATGATATATGGGAGGATTCTGACTGCGGGACAGCAGAGATACTTGCCCTGGATGAAACCAGGAGGCTGGTAAAGTATATGAATTACATCACTCATGGGAAAAATGAAGAATCCTATGAGGACTACATAATCTCTATCAAAAATGCCCAGACCATTTATCCGGAGGTATGGTGGGTGAAGCTGGCAGATATGAAAGATCATCTAAGCCAGCGGGATACTCTGACCGAAAGACTTAAGAACAAATATTCTAAGGCATTGGCGATTCTTTTGTGAAAGAAATTCTTGACATATCTTTAAAAATCCAGTAAAATCAATTCTTGCAGAGAATTGCTGAAATAGCTCAGTTGGTAGAGCACTTCACTCGTAATGAAGGGGTCGTGGGTTCGAGTCCCATTTTCAGCTTATCCGGGGAAATGGCTGTGATCCGCTTGCAGGATTGCAGCCATTTCCCTTTATACATGACAATATGCAGCCGGCAGAGCGAGTTATCTATTTCGAACCATTTTGCAGGTGAATTTAGCCAGGATGTATAAAAATCCGGTCAAGCATGCATACTGTACTCAGATACAATGGCATGCAAAATGCTGAGGCGTATAGAAATGCAGAAGTACACATAAAACTGCAGGACGGAAAGGATTTATGATGAAAATAAGAATTGGGATAATGCTGCTGCTTTTGGCAGTTCTGGGAACTGCTTTTACAGGCTGTAACGAGAAGGAAGAAGAGGACAATCTGGAACTGGTATGGGAGTTAGAATCAGATAAAGGACGGGATACATATGTGTGAGACTAAAGAGAATAGGGGTTCCCTGCCTTCTTATGCCTGGTCTCCCTGGAAGGAGGGCAGGAGCAAAGAGGAGCAGAGAGAGCTTCAGGAGATCCAGGAGATCCGGATTCCCGACGGGGTCCGGGAGCTGGGGAATTATACTTTTTACGGATGCAGGAATCTGATGACTTTGGAAATGACAGATTCTGTGAAAACTATTGGGGGCGGTTCTTTTACCGGCTGCGGCGCCCTGCGGAAACTTCATATGCTTATGGAGCCGGGGGGAACCTCTTGTATCCGGGATGTGGTCAGTGAAACTTTCCATGAAGTCTATGTTTCCATCAGGTTTCGGAACAGCAGTGAGGGAGCAGAGCTGATCTTCCCGGAATATTATGAGGAAGGAGTGGAGAACACTCCAGCAAGGATCCTGGAAACCCATTATCATGGCTGCGGCTACAAATACCGCCAGTGCTTTCTGGAAAAGAAAGTGGATTACCAGGGGTATGACCGGCTGTTTTATCTGGCAAAGATCAATGAAAAACCGGAGATCCTCCTTCCCATGGCTATGGGAAGGCTGCTCTGGCCCTGGGATCTTGGCAGTCAGGCAGAGGAAGAGTATCTGGAATATATTAAAGAACATGTGCTGGAATGCGGTCTTTATTATATGGAACAGGAAGAGTGGAACCGGGCCTTTTCTTATCTTGGACAGAGAAATCTGTGGACGGAGAAGGCCATGGATCGGGTGATCCAGGAAGTTTCCGGCAAAGGAAGGGTGGAGATAGTCAGCTATCTCATGGAAGAGAAGCGGAGACTGTTTGCAAAACGAAAGAGAACTTTTGACCTATAGGAGAGAGAAAATATGGCCAGGGAAATGGAAAAGAGAATAGAGGATGTCTGCAGCAGGATTCTTATATCTTCCAGAAATGAACTCTATATCCATCTGCGTTTCTTTGATGTGGCACTGTCAGCCTTTACATATGTGATGGGAGAACAGAATGGAGAACTGGGTACCGACGGCGTGGGAATTTATTATGATCCCGGGTATCTGGGCGGCCTTTACCGCCAGGGACGGCGGGAAGTGAACCGGGTTTATCTTCATATGATGCTCCACTGTCTTTTTTCCCATCTGTGGAAAAAGGTGAGGATCCGAAAGAAGATGGCAGCTAAGGCTCTTGGTATTTCCAGAGAAGATGGAGAAAACAGACAAGAGGATCTGACGGATATCCTCTGGGATCTGGCCTGTGATATCAGTGTGGAATCTATTATTGACGGCCAGGCTCTCCACTGTGTGAGAAAGCCTATGTCCAGAGAACGGAAAAATCTCTATGCCAGTCTCAGAAAGAAAAGGAAAACCCTGAATGCAGAAGGAGTTTTTGAAGAGCTGGTGAAAATGCAGCCTTCCCTAGAGAAGGCAATTCTCTGGGAAAGGGAATTTCACTGTGACGACCACAGCCTCTGGAAGGGAGGAAGGAAGAATCCTCCCTTCCAGAGGCCGGAGAAAAACTGGGAGGATATCCGGGACCGTATGGAAACAGAGATGGAAACCTTTGGACAGGATATGGCCCGGGGCCAGGCCGGCCTGAAGGAACAGATCAAGGCAGAAAACCGGGACACCAGAGACTACCGGCGGTTTCTCAGCAAGTTTGCAGTGCTGCGGGAAGAGCAGATGGTGGATCCAGATAGCTTTGATTATATTTTTTACAGCTACGGCATGTCCCTTTACGGAAATATGCCTCTCCTGGAACCTCAGGAGACCCGGGAAGTGAAAAAGATCCAGGATTTTGTCATCGCCATTGACACTTCCATGTCCTGTTCCGGAGAACTGGTCCGGGGATTTTTAAGAGAAACCTATTCCGTGCTCCGGGAGCAGGAATGCTTTTTCAGGAGAATGCAGATCCATGTGATCCAGTGTGACGAGAGGATCCACAGTGACCGGCTGATCACCAGCCAGGAAGAACTGAAAGAATATATGGAAAACCTGGAGCTTGCAGGAAAGGGCGGGACAGATTTTCGTCCGGTGTTTCAATACATTCAGGAAAAACAGAGAAAAGGAGAACTCAGGGGATTAAAGGGGCTCTTGTATTTTACAGACGGAAAAGGAATCTTCCCGGAGCGTATGCCTCCCTATGATGTGGCCTTTCTGCTGATGCAGAAGGAATATGAAGAGATCCAAGTGCCCTGCTGGGCCATGAAGCTGTATCTGGATGAGGAAGAACTTTTAGAGAGGAACGAGAGGACAGAAGAATGAATATAAAAAGAGCAAAACAGGAGATCAAAGATACGGTGGAAGCCTATCTTTTAAAGGATGATTACGGAGATTACTGTATCCCGGCCATAAGGCAGCGGCCGATCCTGCTCATGGGACCTCCGGGGATCGGCAAGACTCAGATCATGGAGCAGGCAGCCAGAGAATGCGGCATTAACCTGGTGTCTTATACCATTACCCACCATACCAGGCAAAGCGCCATAGGACTGCCTTTTATCAAAGAGAAAAGCTACGGGGGAGAGACCCGGCCAGTCACTGAGTATACTATGAGCGAGATTATCGCTTCCGTGTATGACAAAATGGAAGCTACGGGAATCCGGGAGGGAATCCTGTTTATCGATGAGATCAACTGTGTTTCGGAGACTCTGGCTCCTGCCATGCTCCAGTTCCTCCAGTGCAAGACCTTCGGAAACCAGCAGGTGCCTTCCGGCTGGATCATTGTGGCTGCGGGAAATCCTCCGGAGTACAATAAATCTGTCCGGGACTTTGACGTGGTGACTCTGGACCGGGTAAAGAAGATCGATGTGCGGGAAGATTTCGGAGTCTGGAAAGAATATGCCTATGAGGCAGGGATCCACCCGGCGGTGCTTTCCTATCTGGATCTCCGGAGAGAAAACTTTTACCGTATGGAAACCAGTATTGATGGGAGAATGTTTGCCACCCCCAGAGGATGGGAGGATCTTTCCCAGCTTCTGTATGTATATGAAAAGCTGGGAAAAAGGCCGGACCGGGAGGTAGTCTGCCAGTATATCCAGCACTGGAAGGTGGCAAAGGATTTTGCCAATTATCTGGAGCTGTTTGAAAAATATCAGACAGATTACCAGGTGGATCAAGTCCTGGCGGGACATTTTGAAAAATTTGCCGTGGAAAAGCTCCGGCTGGCTTCTATGGACGAGCGGTTTGCAGTAGTGGGACTGTTTATGGGAAAACTGGGAGAAGGGTGCAGAGCTTATCATGAAAAAGACCTTCTGGTCACAGAACTCTTTGAAGTCCTGAAAGGATGGAAAAAGGCTCTGGAATCTGCAGAACATCCCTGGCAGGCTTTAGAGGACCGGATCTTTATGAGAGAAAAGGATCTGGAAGAAAAGAAGAAGGCAGACCTTCTTACACGGGAGGAAGAACATCTGAAACAGGAGATCCTGAAACTTCTGGGAATTTATCGGGATCTGGCAAAAGAAGGAGAGGTCCGGGGAGAAGGAAAAGAAGAAATCTTCCAGAAAGTTAAAGAAGCCTTCCAGGACCAGGCCGGGGAGCGTGAGGAATTGATAAAAGACACCGGAGAAAAGCTCCAGAATACCTTTGACTTCCTGGAGCTGGCTTTCCAGGAAGGACAGGAACTGGTAGTCTTTGTTACAGAACTGAATACCAACCCCTACAGCATGGAATTTATCAGTGAGAATGGCTGCGACAGTTATTATAAATATAACAAAAAACTCCTTTTCGACCAGGAGCAGAGAGAGATTTTGGAAGAGCTGGAAAATATTGAAGAGGAGTTCTAAAAGCAGGAAGCCCGAAACGGGCTCCTGCAGACAGAGCCGGAGAAAAAGAGCAGGGAGGAATGAGGCCCATGAAAAAGGGAAAAGAACGGGGAAGCTGTGAGACCTGCACCTTCTATGTCTATGATGAGGAATACGAAGCCTATCTGTGCGACATGAATATGGACGAGGATGACTATGTGAGGATTTTGTCGGACCGGTACTATCAGTGTCCCTATTACCGGAATCAGGATGAATACGCAGTAGTGAGAAAACAGATGTAAAAAAAGAGGAAAGACTGCATTGTATGTTGTGCAGTCTTTTCTGTATTTGAGGGAAGATTTCTTGTGTTATGAGAATATTTTCAATTATAATAAAGAAAACAAAGGAAAGAAACAGAAAATGAAGATAGCAATTTGTGATGATGAGAAAAAAGCTTCGGAGGCCCTTCTGGAAATCCTTGAAGAGTGCCCGGAACCTATAGAGAAAACAGACGTATATTTCAGCGGCGAAGAACTTCTCCGGTCAACAGAACAGTACGATCTTCTGTTTCTGGATATTGATATGGAAGGGATAGATGGCATAGAGACCGCCAGAAAGATCCGGCTGAAGGATAAAAAAGTAAAGATCGTATATGTGACTGCCTACAGTGAATATGCAGGGAAAGCTTTTTCCGTCCATGCTTTCGGCTATCTGCTCAAACCGGTGAAGAAGACCAGTGTGCTCAAGCAGGTGGCAGATGCCCTGGCTTACCGGGAGGAGGAGCAGAAGCCCAGTCCTGTTCTGGAGTTTGAGACTTCCCAGGGAAGGACCAGGCTCCATACAGCAGATATTTACTACTTTGAGATACGGGGAAGACAGATTAAGCTGGCGGCGGAAAAGGGCTGCTATGAAATGCGGGGAAAGATCGGTGATCTTCGGGAAAGAATGAAGGACTATGGATTTGCTTCTCCCCATAAAAGCTTTGTGGTAAACCTGGATCAGATACGGAATATCAAAGGCTACGATATTTACATGATGAGCGGGGAAATCCTTCCGCTGTCCCAGAAACAGGCAGTTTCTTTTAAGGAATGTCTGGGAAGATTTCTGGCAGAAAAAAACGGGAGCTCTTTTTAAGGGGGCTGCCTGACCTGCCGCAGGAGAAAAGAAGAGAAAGGGGAGGAGTACTTTGTATAGTTTATGGCTGCCGGATATTCTGACCATTCTGGGAGTTTCTGTCTGGTTTATATTTCGTCTCCGGAAGAAAAATGTCCGGTCCAAAGGCTATTATGTTTTCAGCGGACTGCTGTATCTGGCAGGGATCGTCCTGATCTGGGCCCTGTCCCGGGTACTGCTCTATGAGATCTATACCAGATATATGCTGAACTTTTCCGGATTTAACACTACTTTGAATCCCTATGGAAATGCCCAGCTGATCGCAGGAGTCATCCGTTGGGCGGCTCAAGGGGGCTGGGCCTGGTTCCTTAGCAGTATCCTGAAACGGGGCAGGAGGGGCCATCTGAGCAAAGGCCAGTTTTTTATCTGTCTGGTCATGCCTTTGCTCTCCCTGGTGATGATGATCTCTTTTCTGACCTTAAGCGATTACTATGCAAGCTGGAACGGCTATCTGCTGGTGCTGGTAAATGTATTGCTCCTTCTGTTTATGAATATATTTGTGGTATATTTTTATATTACAGCGGCCCAGAGCAATGAGGCAGAAAAGAAGTCCAGGCTTTACCGGCAGAAGGAAATGCTGGTGTACCAGCATTATCAGAAGCTGGAAGAAAGCTATCGTCAGTCCAGAAAGATCGTTCATGACGTAAAGAACCATATCCAGGCCCTGGGAAAGCTTTATGAGGAAGGCCAGACAGAAGAGGCAGAAAAATATAAAGAAGAAGTTTTTCATCTTTTGAATCAGAACAATCATGCCTGGTATACGGAGAACCGGATGCTGAATATTATCCTGAATGAAAAACTCTGCCATGAAAATCTCCGGGACGCCAGACTGGAGCTTGACATAGAGGAGAACTGTCTGGACAGAATACAGGAGATCGATATTACAACGATCTTTGCAAATCTTCTGGATAATGCCATTGAGGCCATGGGCAGGGATAAGGAACCGGAAGAAAAGTATCTGAAGATCCTGGCAAAAAGAGAGAAAGAGTTTCTCATGATCCAGGTGGAAAATTCCAAGTCCAGGCACCCGGAAAAGTGGGAAGGCCATCAGGGACTGGGGCTGGAAAACGTAAGGGAAGCCATAAAACCATATGAAGGGAACTGTACCATTACAGATGAGGAGAAACGGTTTCAGGCAGTGATCCTTATCCCTAACACAGTGAAAAAAGAGGAGGTGCGGAGTAAATGATGGATAGAATCGTGATTCTGCTGACGATCCTGATCGGAGGAGGGATTTCTCTGGCGCTCCTGATGGGAAAGGGTAGTTTTCTCATAGCAGGGTATAATACAGCCTCAGAAAAAGAGAAGAGAAAATATAATGAGAAAAAACTGTGCAGGACCACAGGAACTTATCTGGCTCTGATCACAGTCCTGGTCCTGGGGGCGGAGATCATGGGAGAGAATATACCGGACTGGTATCTGGCGCTGACCACGGGTGGTGTCTTTATCGGACTGATCCCTACTCTTCTCTATGCAAATCTGGGCTGCAGGATAAAACCGGGAGAGGAAATCCTGCTGGAGGAAAGTCCAGAAAAGGAATTAAAAAGGAAAAAGGCCCGGAAGACAGGGACTATCATTACCATCCTCATTACCGGAGCTGCTCTGGTGTTTTCGGCAGTGCTGCTTTTTACCGGAAATGTGGAGGTTGTGATCCAGAATGACCAGTTGGAGATCCAGGGGTCTTACTGGTCAGACTATGAGCTGCCTCTTTCAGAAATACAGGCCGTTACTTACCGGGAGGACTTTGAAACAGGCAGTAAGCGTATGGGAGTCAACAGCCTGCAGCTTAATGAGGGAACTTTTCAAAACAAAGAGTTTGGAGAGTACACCATATACAGCTATGCCAGATGTAAAGATTTTGTGGTGATGGAAGCAACAGACGGCGTGCTGGTGATAAATGGGAAAACTCCGGAAGAGACCAGAACGCTGTATGAGAAGATCCTGGCGGCGTCCGGGCTGGAGTAGGGGCAGAAAGGAGAATGTTTATGACAAAAGGAAAATGGAGAAAAAAGATCCTGGCAGGCTTTTTGGGGATTCTGGCACTGGCTGCTTTGTCCGGCTGTCAGGAATCTCTCTCAGATGAGTTTCGGGAAGACCAGGTCATTGCAGAAGCGAAAGAAATGGTAGAAAGAATCAATGCCGGGGAACTGGAAGGAGTATGGGAAGATACCTTTAATGTGGTCATGCAGAATGGTACAGATCCGGAAGAACTTCAGGAAAATATTGACTATTATATGAAGGATAAAGGAGAATTTCAGGACTTTGACAGAATCCAGGTCCGGGGGATCACAGACCGGGACACAGGAACTCCTTATGCCACAGTTATGGTCCTGGCAGCCTATGAAGACGGAAAAGTCATGTTTACCATTTCATTTGACACGGATATGAAATGTGCGGGATTTTATGTGAAATAGGGGAGTAATCTTGCAATGTTATTTTTTAATAATAAAAAATCCTGGATCCTGTGGGCAATCACTCTCCTGGCCGCAGGGGTGGCTTTCCCTTTTCTGCCGGAACAGATACCGGTGCATTGGAGCGCCGGAACAGCAGACGGCTTTGCGGGAAAATGGGCGGTTTTTCTCTTCCCGGCCCTTCAGGCAGGAATCTTGCTTGTGAGTCGGATCCCTGGGGTAAAACAGTGGTGCCTGGTTAATAAAACGGGGATGGAAGGGAATGAGAGCCAGTATTACTTTAGAATCTTTTTTATCATTTTCCTTCTGGCTTTTGTGGAAGGTTTGAGTATCTGGTATGTATTTTAATTCTGGAATCCGAGACTCGGTCCTGCTATAATACAGATAAGAATCCAAGAGAGGTTAGGACTATGCTTGAATCATTAAATAACAATAAAAAGCTGCTTCCCCGGCAGGCTGCGGAACAGATCATAAAACTGATCCGGGAAAACCAGCTTCAGGCAGGGGAAAAGCTGCCTAATGAATTTGATATGGCCCAGCAGCTTTCTGTGGGAAGGGGAACCATCCGGGAGGCTGTGAAAATCCTGGAATCCAGAAATATCGTGGAGATCAGAAGAGGAAGGGGGACATTTGTATGTGAGCATCCGGGACTGATGGAGGATCCTCTGGGCCTTGCCCTGGTGGAAGATAAGGAGAGACTGGCTCTGGATCTGTGTGAGGTCCGTCTGATCCTGGAACCGGAACTGGCGGCCCTGGCGGCCAAAAGAGCAGGAGAAAAAGAGATCCGGAAACTGGAGGTGATCCAGGAACAGATCGAAAAACTTTGCAGGCAGGGAGAATCTTATCTGAAAAAAGATATGGAGTTTCATGAAGTGCTGGCCCGGATCAGCCGAAACTATGTAATGCCCAGATTAGTGCCTATTATTCAGGAGGGTGTTTCCCTGTTTATAGAAGTCACGGAGCTTTCTCTGGCGGAAGAAACTTTAAGGACCCACCGGAAGATCGTGACATCTATACAGGATCATGATTCCCAGGGGGCCAGAGAAGCTATGAAGGAACATCTTCTCCTGAATCAGAAAAAAATACAGGAGAAGATATGGGAGAATAAATCCGAAACTTTTATTGACGGAGAAGATTAAAAGGTTTATTCTTAACATAAGACGTCATACGTGTTATGACATAGACTGTTTTCATGTCTGTTATGTAACCATGAAATACAGAAACAGTTGATCTTGATATGATAAAAGAAAAGGAGAAAAGTTATGAAGCTGAGAAGTCAGGAACTAAGAAAAATTGCTCCGGAACTGGACCCGCTGCGTTTGGGAACGGGATGGAAACTGGAGGATCTGTCAAAACCCCAGATTATGATCGAGAGTACCTTTGGGGACAGCCATCCGGGAAGCGGACATTTGCTGGAACTGGTGGAAGAGGCCAGAAAAGGGGTGGCTCAGGCCGGAGGATACGGAGCCAGATATTTTACCACCGATATCTGTGACGGAGAAGCCCAGGGACACGACGGCATCAATTACTCTCTGGCATCCAGGGATATGATCGCCAATATGATTGAAATTCATGCAAATGCTACGCCTTTTGACGGCGGGGTGTTTATTGCAAGCTGCGATAAGGGAATGCCTGCCCATCTTATGGGTGTGGGGAGAGTCAATATTCCTTCCATCATTGTGACCGGAGGAGTTATGGATGCCGGCCCGGACCTTCTGACTCTGGAACAGATCGGAAAATACAGCGCCATGTGTGAAAGAGGAGAGATCACAGAGGAGAAGCTGACTTATTATAAACACAATGCCTGCCCTTCCTGCGGCGCGTGTTCTTTCATGGGAACGGCCAGCACTATGCAGATCATGGCGGAAGCTCTGGGACTGATGCTTCCGGGAAGCGCTCTGATGCCTGCTACGAGCCCGGATTTAAGAGAAGTGGCACGAAAAGCCGGGGAACAGGCCGTATGGCTGGCTCTTCATGATCTGACTCCGGACAAGATCGTGACCATGAAATCTTTTGAAAACGCTATAATGGTACATGCAGCAATTTCCGGCTCTACCAATTCGCTTCTTCATCTGCCGGCCATTGCCCATGAATTTGGGATTGAAATTGACGGCGATACTTTTGACAGACTGCACAGAGGAGCCCATTACCTGCTGAATATCCGTCCTGCAGGAGAATGGCCTGCACAGTTCTTCTACTATGCAGGAGGAGTTCCTACGATCATGGAAGAGATCAAGGATATGCTTCATCTGGATGTGATGACCGTTACAGGTAAGACCTTGGGAGAAAATCTGGAGGACTTGAAGAAAAACGGATTTTATGATAAGTGCGACGCTTATCTGGCAAAGGTAGGTCTGAAAAGAGAAGACGTGATCCGTCCCTTTGACAAGCCGTTTGGAACAGACGGAAGTATTGCCATTTTGTATGGAAATCTCTGCCCTGATGGCGCCGTGGTGAAGCACACAGTAGTGCCTAAAGAAATGTTTGAGGCGACTCTGAAAGCCCGTCCTTTTGACTGTGAAGAGGACGCTATCCATGCAGTTCTGACTCATGAGATCAAACCAGGTGATGCGGTGATTATCCGTTACGAAGGACCAATGGGCAGCGGTATGCCGGAGATGTTCTATACCACAGAAGCCATTGCCTCTGACGCTGAGCTGGGAGCTTCCATTGCTCTTCTCACTGATGGCAGATTCTCAGGAGCTTCCAAAGGTCCTGCTATCGGACATATCTCTCCCGAGGCGGCGGCAGGAGGCCCTATTGCTCTGGTGGAAGAAGGGGATTTGATCGAAGTGAACATTCCCAAACGTATCTTGCGGATCGTGGGAATCGCCGGGGAGAAAAAGACGCCGGAAGAAATTGAAGAGATATTAAAAGAGAGAAAGAAACGCTGGAGCCCTAAACCAGCCAAATATGAGAAAGGCGTGCTGAAGATTTTCTCCGAAAAAGCTGTATCTCCTATGAAGGGCGGTTACATGGAATGATGAATCTGTTTGACATAAAAGGGAAAAAGGCCATTGTCACAGGAGGAACCAGAGGGCTGGGCTATGGGATTGCAGAGGGCTATCTGGAAGCCGGCGCACAGGTGGTGATTGTCGGAACTTCTGACAAGGTTTATGACGTAGCAGAAGACTTCAGGAACAGAGGCTTTGACTGCCAGGGTGTAAAGGGAAACCTTGGTGTGAGGGAAGAAGTCTATGAAGTCTTTAATCAGTGCCTGGAAAAGCTGGGCGGCGATCTGGATATTCTCCTTACGGCCCATGGAATACAGAGACGTCACAGCGCTGAGGAATTTCCAGTAGAGGAATGGGATGAAGTACTTAATGTCAATCTGACTTCTATCTTTATCCTTTGCCAGGAGGCAGGAAAGATCATGCTGAAAAAAGGGTATGGGAAAATTATTACCATTGCCTCTATGAATTCTTTCTTTGGAGGACAGACCATCCCGGCCTATGCGGCGGCGAAGGGCGGTGTTGCTCAGCTTACCAAAGAGCTTACCAATGACTGGCTGGGAAGAGGAGTAAATGTAAATGCCATTGCCCCGGGTTATATGGCCACAGAAATGAACAAAGCACTGATGGATCCGGAGAACCCCAGGTTCAAAAGTATTTCAGAGAGGATTCCGGCAGGCCGCTGGGGAACCGGCGAGGATATGAAGGGAACCGCTATTTTTCTGGCTTCCCATGCCAGCGACTATGTCAGCGGAGCAGTGATTCCTGTAGACGGCGGCTATCTGGTAAAATAAATAAGGCATACAGGATAACGGGACATGGACAGCCGGAAAGAAAAGAAGGCATTTCCATGTCCCGTTTTTTGCTTTAATCCAGCAATAACTGTATAGAGGAACCGGATCTTCCGTAGTACAATAAAGATAAAATTTTAAGGTAATGTGAGGACTGGAAAAATGAAAAACAGACAGAAAAGTGCACCTCAGCGGCTTTTGTGGGCTCAGTTTGACGCCCTTCAGATGGGATCAGGCTGGGATGAAGAGGACATTACAAAGCCCCAGATACTCCTGGAGGATGTATTTGGAGACAGCCATCCAGGCAGCGTTCACCTGGCGGGACTTATGGAGCAGGCAAAGTACGGGGTATTTGAGAAAGGGGGATTTCCCGCCCAGTATCATACCACAGATATCTGCGACGGCTGCGCTCAGGGCCATGACGGCATGAACTATATTCTGGCTTCCAGAGAAGCTATCTGCGATATGATCGAAGTCCATGGTTCGGTCTATCCCTGGGACGGCATGATCCTGGCAGCCTCCTGTGATAAGTCTATCCCCGCTCAGTTAAAGGCAGCGGCCAGACTGGATATCCCTGCGATTTTTATTCCCGGAGGAAGTATGCGTCCGGGACCGGATATGACCACCTCTCTGGTGGCAGGGGATATTTCTCTGCGGCAGAAGAGGAAGGACGCAGTTACTCCTCAGGAGGTACGGGACTATAAGCTGACCGGCTGCCCTTCCTGTGGGGCATGTACCTTCCTGGGAACTGCCAGCACCATGCAGTGTATGGCCGAGGCTCTTGGGCTGACTCTGCCGGGAGCGGCTCTGATGCCAGCTACTATGCGGGATATTCTGGGAAATGCCAGAATGGCAGGGCGCAAGATCATGGAACTAATAGATAGGGGAATCAAGGTCAGCGATATCGTAACCAGAGAGGCCCTGGAAAATGCAGTGATCATTCACAGCGCTATTGGAGGCTCCACCAACGCAACTATTCATCTTCCGGCTATCGCCAGAGAACTGGGAATTATCCTGGAGCCGGAACTTTTTGACCGGATCAATCATCAGGTGCCCCATCTGGGAAATATTGCTCCAAGCGGAGAGCATCTTACAGAGGCTTTCTGGTTTGCAGGGGGAATTCCCATGGTAGAGCTGGAGCTGCGGGATATGCTCCATCTGGATGTAATGACAGTTACAGGAAAGACCCTGGGAGAAAATCTGGAAGAGCTGGAAAAAGATAACTTTTTCCAGAGAAATCTGGGATATCTCCACAATTACGGCCTGGAGCGGGAACAGGTCATCTTCCCGGTGGAAAAGGCAAAGGAGAAGGGGTCTGTAGCTATTTTGAGAGGAAATCTGGCGCCTCAGGGGGCAGTGATCAAATATTCTGCCTGTACAGAGGCCATGCGTGAACGGAAGGGACCGGCCAGAGTGTTTAACTGTGAGGAAGATGCTTATCAGGCAGTGGTGGAGAAAAAAGTGGCTCCGGGAGATATGCTGATCATCCGGTATGAAGGGCCGAGAGGGTCCGGTATGCCGGAAATGTTGATGACTACCGAGGCTATTGTCTGCGATGAAGAGTTAAATGGAGAAGTGGCGCTTATTACAGACGGAAGGTTTTCCGGAGCTACCAGAGGGGCGGCCATCGGTCATGTTTCTCCGGAAGCTGCGGCAGGAGGTCCTCTGGCTTTTGTTGAGGACGGGGATCTCCTGGCCTACAGTGTAAAAAACCGGAGCCTGGATATTGTAGGAACCCGGGGAGAAGAAAAGTCTCCGGAAGAGATTGAAGAGATACTTCAGGAGAGAAGAAAAGCAGGAATACTGCCAAGACCAGAGAGAAAAGGTCTGCTGAAGCGTTATACCAGCCACGCTCTTTCCGCTATGGAAGGGGCCGGCTATGACTGTTAGAGAAAAGGAGTAGGAAGATGAAAGCAAAATGGATCACGCCGGCAGTGACGGCGCTGGATAAAGAAGGACATGTTGATATTGATGCCAATAAAAAGATTTATGATTTCCTGATTGACAATGGAATGGACGGGATCCTGCTTTTCGGCAGTATCGGAGAGTTTTTTGCCATTTCCATGGAAGAAAAAAAGGCCCTTATAAAAGAGGCCATAGCTCATATCAGCCATCGAGTGACCGTGTATGTGGGAACCTGCCATATGGAGTTTGAGCAGTGTGTGGAACTGTCCAATTATGCGCTGGAACAAGGTGCAGACGGGGTGATGGTGATCTCTCCTTACTATTTCAGCCTTCCTGACAGCGCTCTGCTGAATTTTTATGACACTTTGGCAGACCGGGTCAATGGCCCGCTGCTATTATATAATTTCCCCGACAGGACGGGACATGACCTGTCGCCGGACCTGATTTATACTTTGGTATCCAGACATAAAAATATTGTGGGAATCAAAGATACGGTAGCTACTATGGGCCATACCAGAGGGATTATCCAGAAAGTGAAAAAAGAGTTTCCGG
Organism: uncultured Blautia sp.; assembly: GCA_900543715.1. Lineage (GTDB taxonomy): Bacteria > Bacillota > Clostridia > Lachnospirales > Lachnospiraceae > Blautia > Blautia merdigallinarum. Next base: position 17,244 of record UQSX01000054.1, read on the forward strand.
ATTTTCTGGTTTATTCGGGATTTGATGAGTTTTTCGGTCACAATGTATTATCCGGAGGAGACGGCTGTGTGGCCGGTCTGTCTAACTTTGCTCCGGATGTGGCCTCTGCTTATGCCGCTGCGGCAAGAGCAGATGATCTGGAGGGAATGAAGAAGTGTCAGCAGCAGATCGACGGCCTTATGGCTATTTATGACGTGGCTCCTCAGTTTATTCCTATCATTAAGAAGGCTATGGTTTTAAGAGGAGTGGAGATGGAGCCTCTCTGTGCCCAGCCTTTGCTGGCGGCTACTGAAGAAGAGACAGAGAAAATCTGCAGGATCTTAGAAGAGGGAAATCTGCTGTAAGGAGATAAAGGAAAACGGGCCCGTTCCGCCATGGCATCCACAACCTGGATAATATCCAGAATGCCTACAAGGTCATCCAGAAGTGCCATTTTCAGATACTTTCCAAGGCTGGTTTTAAACTCGGTTGCAGTAACAATCACACGAATCCCTCCTTTGCTCTGGGTATGAATCACATGGAGATAGCGGCTTATCAGAAAAATGGACGGGAATTGCCGGCAGTTGAGAAGAGCAAAAATAATAATTAGGAGGATAAATACTATGCATTTCTCCAACGTCTACTTTATCAATGGAACAGCATATGCAGGAAAATCAACGATGGTTAAACTGCTGGCAGAAAAATATAATGGAATTGCGTGCGAAGAAAATTATCATGACAAGCTATTACCTGAATTGAGCAAAGAAGATTTTCCTTGTCTGACGTATACGCGAGATTTAACTGATTGGCATGATTTTATCAGAAGAACGCCAGAAGAATATGAAGCATGGATTGATGGGGCATCGAAAGAATGCGAAACCTTAGAATTGAAAATATTATCGGATATGAGCCAAGAAGAAAAGCCGATTTTTGTAGATACCAATATTTCCATTGAAACGCTGAGAACTATTGCCGACCATGGAAGAACCTGACCCGGAGCAGGCATTGGAAAACTATCGGCAGAGTTTAATGAGAATTCATTCTCAAGAGCGGTATGACCGTTTTTTATATTCTGGGTTTCATGTGATACATAGAGATGAAAACAGAAGTATTGAGCAAACACTGACCTTGGTAGAAAAAGCATTTGGTTTGAGATGATAAATAAAATTGGAAAGAGAGCGGCCAAGCACTTTGAGAGATTGGCCGTTCTCTGCACTTTTTGAAACCACAGGGTCTTTATTTCTTTTCTATGATATAGGATTGCAAACTTCTTTGACAGCCATTCTTTTCATAAAACTCTTCAATTCCCGGCTGTGAACCAAAATATAACATGGTGGGAGTATTTTCCTTGGCGAATTGGAGAAGCTGGCTCCCGATCCCTTGCTTTTGATACTCTGGAAGGATAAGAAGTTCAGTAATGGTTCCGAAGAAATATCCATCTGAAAGAATACGCAGGCAACCTACAAGTCTTTCCCCGTCATAGGCCGTTATGTTCAGGGTCTTAGATAAAGCATTTTGTGTCTTTTCAATATCATAATCTCCCGGCCATATTTGGTTTACAAATGGAAGAAATACTGAAGCATTAAGCATTTTATCATCAACTCTGTATTCCATTATTCTCCACCTTTGTTGTCTATAGTTTTCACGCCAGTTCCTCCGGATCTTTATCCGGATTTTCCAGCTCTTTTATGGCAATCATAAAACCGTTCTGGGCAGCCTTCATCCGCCAGAAATCTGCCTTTTCCTCATCTTTTTCCACACCTTCTCCGTAACGGTAGAGTACAGAGAGGTTGTACTGGGCAGCAGGGATATTGGCATTTGCAGCTTTTTCAAATAGCTGGAAAGCTTTGACAGGGTCGTAGGGAACAGGCTGTCCGGAGAGATAAAAGCCTCCCATACAGCACATAGCCCGGAAATCTCCCTGGCCTGCTGCTTTTTTGTACCAGTCAAAGGCCTTGGAAAGATCCGGTTTTGTACCAAGACCTTCCTCATAGCACCGTCCCATATTAAACTGGGCGTTGACATTTCCGTCTTTGGCCGCTTGTTCCATATACCGGAGGCCTTTCCGCTCATCTTTTTCCACACCTTTTCCCTGGAAATACATAAGAGCCAGGTGCATGGCGGCTTCGGCCTGCCCCTTTTTTGCCGCTTTCTCATACCAGACGGCGGCCTGGGCCAGATCTACAGAGGTGCGGATTCCGTTTTCATAGTAATAGCCTACTCCATAAATAAAATCTCTCTGGCCGTTTTCCGCCAGGATTTTTAGTTCTTCTACACTGAGATTTAGATTTTTAACGTTCATAAGTAACTCCTTGAAACTTAGTAAAGCCGATATATCGGCGGATTATTTTCTGATATCTTAGTATAGCATAAGACAGGATATTTGTGTATAAATAAAGAGACAAGTATTTTGGAATGCATGTTATAATACAGACAGAAAATAATTTAACAGTCTGCTCGCTGAGAAAGGGCGTGATTACATGAGTAATAAAGAGCGTATTATGGAGTTGATAGATGGGATACCTGACAGAAGACTGGTGTTTATAGTGGATATGCTGGAATCTCTAAAGGCTTATGCGGGAGAGGAGATTCCACCAGATGAATGGGATCTTCAGATGATTCAGGAAGCAGAATAAGAAAATGATGGAAAAACTATAAGTTTTGAAGAAATATTTTGAAGGCGATATCTGAATTGCCAAAAGGAACAGATATCGCCTTCAGGGGTATGATCTGTTTAGACTCAGAGTAGGTACTATCAGGGTGATTTACTCCATTGATGAGGAAATGAAAATTATTAATATTGAAAATATCGGAAGCAGAGGAGATATCTATAAAAGATATTAGAAAATCTTAGAGGGCATAAAAAGCTTAGAGAAGTAACAAAGCTTTTTATACCCTCTTTATGTTCAGCCGCTGACTATGGACAAAGAAGCAAAATCGTATAAAATCAGGGAAAGCAGCAACAGTCCAAAGGAAACAGACGTAAAAATGATCT
>UQSX01000055.1 GCA_900543715.1 uncultured Blautia sp.
TGTGTGGAGGCCTGTCCATTCGGCGTTATGGTCAAGGCAGAGGAGTCACCGGTGAGCAGCAAATGTATTGCCTGTGGAATCTGTGCAAAAGCCTGTCCGGCCGATGTTCTGGAAGTTGTAGAAGCATAAATTTCAGTAAAGAATACATAGGAGCATACCACGAACTCTACTAAGAGACGGGTATGCTCCTGCATTTTTCTGCGGGCAGCCGCATTAAAAAATTATGGGGTGAAAGTTATGGAGAAAAAGACAGAGCGGATAATGTCCTGGTTTGACGGCCTGGGCCTGTCCCTGCTATGGACAAGACCAGAAGGAGAGATCAAAGGCGTTCTCCAGATTTCTCATGGAATGTGTGAACACAAAGAGAGATATCTGCCTTTTATGGAATATATGGCAGAGCAGGGATATGCCGCAGTGATCCATGATCACAGAGGACACGGGAAAAGTGTAAAGAAAAAAGAAGATCTGGGATACTTTTACGGCGGCAGAGATAAGGGGCTTGTGGAAGATCTCCATCAGGTAACCTGCTGGATCAAGGAGCGGTTTCCAGGCTCTCCTGTGTACATGCTGGGACACAGTATGGGAACTCTTGCGGCCAGAACTTATCTGAAGGAATACGATGGAGAACTTACAAAGCTGATACTTACGGGGCCCCCAAGTGCAAACCCTGCTGTGGATCTGGGACTGACCCTTGCCCGGCTCCAGAGAAAGATCTGGGGAGGAAGATACAGGAGCAGGGAAATCCAGGCGCTGGCCTTTGGACCCTATGCTGCCAGATTTCCGGGGGAAGGCTCAGGATCAGCGTGGATCTGCTCAGACAAAGAGGTGGTAAAGAAGTATGACGATTCCGAATACTGCGGCTTTGTCTTTACTGCTGACGGTTTTTTAGGGCTTTTTCTTCTCCTGAAGGAAACTTACAGCACCAAAGGCTGGAAGATGAGAAACCCGGACTTGCCGGTGCTGTTTTTGGGCGGAGAGAAGGACCCCTGCATCGGAGGCGGAAGGCGCTTTGTAAAGCAGCTTCAGTTTTTGAAAAAGGTGGGATACAGGAAAATGACAGGAAGGATGTATCCGAATATGCGGCATGAAATCCTGAATGAGACCGGAAAAGAAGAGGTATATGCCAATATTGCGGCTTATCTGAGTAAACAGGTTTTCTGAAAAAGATGCGGGAAGGGCGCCTGCTGAATGTGTCAGCAGGTCAGTTACCTTGCCCGGACAGGGGATTTTCGGTGGCATACTAGTCGTCCCTGGCTGTAAAACTGTGGCAGAACAACTGAACCAGGACAATACCGATGAGAGCCCCGAGACTGTCGATGACCACATCTGTCTTTGCAGGGCCCCGTCCTGCCACAAAGGACTGGTGGAATTCGTCGGTACAGGCGAAGGCTACACAGAAAAGTCCTGCAAAGAGAAATAGCCAGAATCCTCTTAGACCATATACATAGAGTGGAAAAGAAATACAAATTGCCAGGATGCAGTATTCTGTCATATGGGCCAGCTTCCGGACCGGAAGCTCGATCTTATTTGCATAATATTCTTTGTCTGCTTCGGAAAGATTCTTTTCCAGGACCTGGTCTGCAACAGAGACAATGCCATAACTGATTTTATAGCTGAGATTCCCAGAATCCACTCCCGTCTGGCTGGAAAAAGAGAAAATCATATACATGACCAGAAGGGCGGGGAGAAAGGAAAAAGGCTTTAAAAGATAGATAATAAATTTTTTCATACGCTTCCTTTCTGCTGCAAGAGAGAGATTATACAAAAATCCAGTGTTCTTTTTGTGCAGCAATGAAAATGCAGATAGATAGATTTACTAAGAAAGAGTAACATTTTTTGTAGAAAATGTAAAGAATTCAAAAGAAGTCAGGAATGAATTGACAACGTCTTTTCAGAGTTTTATACTGGATACCAAAGAAAAAGACAACGGCAGTGAAGAGAAGAGTACATTTACAGGTACGTTACAGAGAGCTTCGGCAGGTGAAAGGAAGCACGGGGAAGTAAATGGAAGATGGTCTCGGAGCCTCGCACCGACTGGGGATTATTCTCCACAGGCTGCGATGGGAGCGCCCATTACAGCGCCAGGGTATAAGGAAGATTCCCGTACCCGCAGAGGTCTTTGCCGCAAGGCAGAGATAAAGTAAGGTGGTACCGTGAGGCATATGCCCTCGCCCTTATGTTTGAAAGATATCTTTCAGATATAAGGGCGGGGGCTTTTTTGTTTCTACAGGCGAAGAACCCTGCTGCCGAAAAGGAGGAAAAGAAATGGACAAACAAGAAAAGAAAAAAACTGGAGAGGCCAAGTGGTCCGGAAGTCTGGGCTTTATTATGGCGGCGGCAGGTTCTGCCGTAGGTATGGGCAATTTATGGAGATTTCCTATGCTGGTAGGGGAGAACGGAGGAGGAGCCTTTGTTCTGATTTATCTGATCTGTATTGTTCTGGTGGGAATCCCCATGATCATTGCAGAAGTTACTATTGGCCGGTCCGGAGGAAAAGATGCTTTCGGAAGCTATAAAGCTCTGAATCCAAAATGGGGCGGCGTAGGTATCCTGGCAGTGATCACAAGTTTTATCGGTCTGTCTTATTATGCAGTATTAGGTGGCTGGGTAATCAGGTATATTTTTGCATCTGGGGCAAATACATCCAAAGACGGAGCAGCCTTTTTTGCAGATTTTACCGCCAATACAGAAAGTCAGATCATTTATTATCTGATATTTATGGTTCTTACTGTGCTGATCGTTGCCAGAGGGGTTCAAAAGGGAATTGAAAAGGCATGTAAGATTATGATGCCCCTTCTTCTGGTGTGTATTATCGTTGTTGCTATTCGCTCTTGTACCCTTCCCGGAGCAGGAGCAGGTATTGAGTTTTTCCTGAAACCAGATTTTTCCAAGCTGACACCGGGAGCCTTTCTGGGAGCTTTGGGACAGGTGTTCTTCTCTCTGTCTCTGGGAACTGGAGCTACGATTACTTACGGTGCTTACCTGGGAAAAGACCAGAAGATTGTCAACAGCGCCTGCTGTATTGCAGGGTGTGATACTCTGGTAGCAATGCTGGCAGGATTCGCTATCCTTCCTGCTGTTTTTGCCTTCGGATTTGATCCGGAAAGCGGTCCAAGCCTGATGTTCCAGACCCTTCCTACAGTGTTTGGTGAAATGCCGGGAGGTCAGATCTTTGGTGTGATCTTCTTTATCCTGGTGCTGTTTGCAGCAGCTACCACAAGTATTGCTTATCTGGAAGTAGTGGTATCTTTTGCCATGAATACCTTTAAGGTTTCCAGGATAAAAGCATCGGTAATTTCTGGAATCTTGATTTCTATTGCAGGAGTTCCCAGTGCTCTCAGTTTTGGCCTCTGGAGTGATATAAAGATTGCAGGAAAAGGATTTTTTGACCTGGCTGACCATCTGGTTTCCAATGTTTCCCTGCCTATCGGAGCTATTCTGGCCTGCGTGTTCATTGGCTGGGTATGGAAGACCAAGAATGCAGTGAAAGAAATTACAAACAATGGAAAAGCTGCCTTCAAGCTGGCGCCGGTGTGGTCTGCTCTGGTAAAATATGTTGTTCCTGTTCTTATTGGGATCATTTTCGTTACTTCCAGCGGCGTTCTGGATATATTTTAATGTGCTTTTCCTGAAATTTTATGATATGATAGTAGGCAGAAAATCTTATTAAGGGATAAAATGATGTTAGAGAGGAGAAGCCTATGAGTTTGGCAGACAAACTGTTTATTGATATGTGCCGGGATATTCTGGATAATGGTACAGATACAAAAGGAGAGAAGGTACGGCCTCATTGGGAGGATACCGGAGAGGCAGCCTATACCATCAAACGTTTTGGTGTGGTGAATCGTTATGACCTGAGAAAAGAGTTTCCAGCTTTGACTCTGCGGAAGACAGGGCTGAAAACCTGTATGGACGAGATCCTCTGGATCTATCAGAGAAAATCAAACAATATCCACGATTTAAACGCCCATATCTGGGATGCCTGGGCAGACAAAGATGGCTCTATCGGTACCTGCTACGGAGATGTGGTGAGACGAAAATTCCTCTACAAAGGGGAAGAAGTAGACCAGATGGATTATGTGCTGAAGCAGCTGAAGGAGAATCCTTACAGCCGGAGGATCATGACCAATCTGTATCAGTTTGAATATCTTCACAGCGGCGCCCTTGACCCATGCTGTTACAGTATGACCTATAATGTGACCAAGGATAACGATCAGGACAGACTGGTCCTGAACGGAGTGCTGAATCAGCGTTCTCAGGACGTGCTGGCGGCCAATAACTGGAATGTGTGCCAGTATGCCATCCTGCTTATGATGGTGGCGCAGGTTAATGACATGATTCCCGGAGAACTGGTCCATGTGATCGCCGATGCCCACATTTATGACAGGCATGTGCCGGTAATCGAGGAACTGATCAGCAGAGAGACCTATCCTGCTCCAAAGGTTTGTCTGAACCCTGAGATTAAGAACTTCTACGACTTTACTACAGCAGATCTGATCGTGGAAAACTATCAGGCAGGACCTCAGATTAAAAATATACCGATTGCGGTGTAAGTATGTTTTTTGAAAAAGACTGCTGAGAATACAGCAATATGGGACAGAGAACAGGAGAAAACAGACATGAATTTAATTGTAGCTGTGGATTCCAACTGGGGAATCGGAAAAGATAACAAACTGCTGGTGAGTATTCCGGCAGATATGAAGTTTTTCAGGACAACTACTACGGGAAAGGTAGTGATCATGGGAAGAAAAACTCTGGAGAGTTTTCCGAACGGACTGCCGCTGAAAAACAGAGTCAATATCGTCCTGACAGGAAATAAAGATTACAAGGTAAAAGATGCCGTGGTGGTCCATAGCGTGGAAGAAGCCTTGGAAGAAGCTGGAAAATATCCGACAGAAGATGTGTATGTAATTGGCGGCGACAGTGTTTACCGCCAGATGCTTCCCTACTGCAGCAAGGCTCATGTGACCAAGATTGATTTTGCCTACCAGGCAGATACTTTTTTTCCGGATCTGGATGAAATGGAAGAGTGGAAGATTACAGAGGAAAGTGAAGAACAGACCTATTTTGATCTGGAGTATGCTTTTGTAACTTATGAAAAGAAAGAATAAGAGCCTGTATATCAGGCAATTATTAAAAACAGGGGCCGGCAGCCCCTGTTTTTACGTCAAAAGAAATGTTTATTCGATCACTTTGATCCAGCCTTCCGGTGCTTCGATCCTTCCCATCTGGATGCCGGTCAGGGTATCGTACAGCTTCTGGGTAACAGGTCCCATGGCTTCCATACCGCTTGGGAAGCAGATGTCTTTTCCGTGGTCTACGATTTTTCCTACAGGGGAGATCACAGCAGCAGTACCGCACAGACCGCACTCTGCAAATTCCGGAACTTCTTCAAAGAAGACTTCTCTTTCTTCTACTTCCATTCCCAGATATTTCTCAGCTACATATTCCAGAGAACGGCGGGTGATAGAAGGCAGGATACTGTTGGATTTTGGTGTTACCAGCTTGTTGTCTTTGGTGATAAAGATAAAGTTGGCGCCGCCGGTTTCTTCTACCTTGGTTCTGGTAGCTGCGTCCAGATACATGTTTTCATCATAACCCTGATTGTGAGCGTCTACGATTGCATGAAGGCTCATGGCGTAGTTCAGTCCTGCTTTGATATGCCCGGTTCCGTGAGGAGCAGCCCGGTCAAAATCACAGACACGGATGGTAATGGGTTTTGCCCCGCCTTTGAAGTAAGGGCCTACCGGTGTGGTAAATACACGGAACTGGTATTCATCTGCCGGTTTAACACCGATCACAGGATTGCTTCCGAACATATAAGGACGGATATATAAAGTGGCTCCTGATCCGTAAGGAGGCACATAAGCTGCATTTGCTTTTACAGTCTGAACCACAGCGTCTACGAAACGGTCTGCGGGGAATACGGGCATTTCCAGTCTCTTTGCGGAATTTACCATACGCTCTGCGTTTAAGTCAGGACGGAAGGTCACAATACGTCCGTCCTCTGTGGTGTAGGCTTTTAATCCTTCAAAGACAGACTGAGAATACTGGAGCACTCCTGCGCACTCGCTGATGGTTACCATATCATCCTGTGTTAAAACACCATCATCCCAGGCTCCATCTTTAAAATTAGATACATAACGGTAATCGGTCTTCATATAAGCAAAGCCCAGATTTGACCAGTCAATGTTCTTTTTTTCCATTTTAGGTTCCTCCATTCCTGCCGCCAGATTGCGGTATGTATTATTTATAGATATAGTAAATTAAGTTTTTATCATTATAAAACTTTAATGTGTGAATTGCAAGAGAAGTTCCGTTGCTTTTTTATATTCTTTCATATATAATCAAAAGTAAAAGCAGCCTTTCGGGGCGAAAATCTAAGATCAGGAAGTGAAATTATGGCTGGAAATGACTGGAACAATCTAGGACGGGAAGTAAAGGATATTGTACAGCATGCAATAGATACAGGAGACTTCGGGAGACTGAACCGGGACCTGGGGGTGACACTGGAGAATGCTCTTGGAAATGTGGCGGACAGCCTAAAAAATGCGGGACGGCGGGGAATGAGAAACTATGGGAACTATTCTCAAAATCCCGGCGGCCAGCCCTATGGACCGGGTAACGGGTACAGTACAAAATACAGTTACCGTCCCTTTGGAAGAAGCCATTCTTATGAAAAATATGACAGTTCATCCAGTAGGATGAAAGAGGCCAGAGAAGAATTTGCCCTTTTTGTAAACACGGGATGGGCCAGAGCTATGGGGATCCTGTTTACTACTCTGGGAATTGCCCTTACGCTTATGTTTGGGATAACCGTGGCATCTCTTGGGATTGCTTCTATTTTTATTGGCTCCCTGGCGGCAAAGATGGACACAGTCCTGATGATTTTTCTCCCGGCTATGGCTATCAGCCTTATCATGGCCATTTGCGGTAATCATCTGAGAAAGAAGATAAAAAGATTCCGTTCTTATGTAAAGACCCTGAATGGAAAACCTTATGGAACCATTAAAGAACTGGCCAAAGGCGTCAGAAAATCAGAAAATTTTGTACGGAAAGATCTGAAGAAAATGATCAAAAAGCAGATGTTTCTGGAAGGCCACCTGGATAAGGGGGAGACCTGCCTGATCGCCAGTGATGATGCTTATGACCAATATCTTGCAGCGGAGAAAAACGCTCAGCAGATGAAGGAGCAGGAGGCCGCAGACCCCAGGAAAGAGCTCTCAGAAGAAGCGAAGAAAGTCATTGAAGAGGGAGATCGTTATATCGAAGAAATCCGGAGAAGCAACGACGCTATTCCAGGAATCGAGGTTTCCAATAAAATGTACCATCTGGAAAATGTGATCCGCAGGATCTTCCAGAGAGTAGAGCAGCATCCGGAGCTCATTGATGACCTGCATAAATTTATGGACTATTATCTCCCCACTACTATGAAGCTCCTGAAAGCCTACGAGGAGCTGGATAAACAGGATGTAGAGGGTGAAAATATCAAGACGGCAAAGCAGGAGATTGAAAATACCCTGGATACCATTAATACAGCTTTTGAGAATCTTCTGGACAGTTTTTATAAGGACACTGCATGGGACGTATCTACAGATATTTCAGTGTTGAAGACCATGCTGGCCCAGGAAGGCCTTACAGGAGACGAAGCTTTTAATAAGAAAGGATAAATAGCCATGAGTGATGAATTGAAAGATTTTACGGTGACGCCTACACTGACATTTGAACCCCTGAAAGAGGAGGCTCCTGTGGCAGAGGTGAAAAAAGAAGAGCCTAAGGCTCCTGAAATGGATGACAGTATTCTTTCTCCGGAAGAGAGAAAGATGGTAGATGATTTTTCCAAGCAGATCGATATCCGCAATTCGGCGGCAATCCTTCAGTACGGAGCAGGAACCCAGAAAAAGATGGCGGACTTTTCCGAAGAAGCTCTGGATAAGGTTCGGACCAAGGATTTAGGCGAGGTGGGAGACCTGCTGGAAAATGTAGTCACTGAGCTGAAAAGCTTTGACGCTGAAGAAGAACGAAAAGGCATTATGGGCTTCTTTAAAAGAGGAACCGATAAACTGGAGTCCATGAAGAATAAATATGCCAAGGCAGAGACCAACATCAATAAAATCGTGGAAGTGCTGGAGAAACATCAGATCCAGCTGATGAAGGATGCGGCTACCATGGATAAGATGTACGCCCTGAACCTGAATTATTTCAAAGAGCTTTCCATGTATATCCTGGCAGGAAAGAAAAAACTGGAGGAGATCCGTACTACAGAACTGCCTCAGCTTATAAGTAAGGCCCAGACGACCAATCTGCCGGAGGACGCCCAGGCAGCCAAGGATCTGGACTCTCTCTGCGACCGTTTTGAGAAAAAGATCCATGACCTGGAGCTGACCAGGATGATCTGCATTCAGACAGCTCCTCAGATCCGTCTGGTACAGGGAAATGACACCCAGATGGCAGAGAAAATCCAGTCTACCATTGTGAATACCATTCCTCTGTGGAAGAGCCAGATGGTCATAGCTCTGGGAATCGCCCATTCCACAGAAGCGGCAAAAGCTCAGCGTGAGGTAACAGATATGACTAATGCCCTTCTTCAGAAAAATGCAGAGACTCTCAAGCTGGCTACAGTGGAAGCTGCCAGAGAGTCAGAGAGAGGAATTGTGGATATTGAAACACTGAAAAAGACTAACGAATCCCTTATCAGCACCTTTGATGAAGTGATGAATATCCAGAAGGAAGGACGAGAGAAGAGAAGAGCTGCAGAGGCGGAGATCTATCGTCTGGAGGGTGAATTAAAGGAAAAACTTCTGCAGATACAGAAATAAGGGACAGAATTTTGAACGGACAGGAGTTCCCCAATATTCTGGAAATATGAAATATAAGTTTTCATGGGAATGGAGGAAAAGGACATGTATCGTGATCATACCAGAGTGGTGCAGATCGGCGACCGGAAGATCGGAGGAGGAAATCCTATTCTGATCCAGTCTATGACCAATACCAAGACGGAAGATATAGATGGAACCGTAAAACAGATCCTGGCCCTGGAGGCGGCTGGATGTGAGATTATCCGCTGTACGGTGCCTACCATAGAGGCGGCCAGAGCTGTAAAAGAGATAAAAAAACAGATCCATATCCCCCTGGTGGCAGATATCCATTTTGATTACAAGATGGCTATAGCGGCTATGGAAAACGGTGCCGATAAGATTCGGATCAATCCGGGAAATATCGGGGGAAAAGAAAAGATCAAGGCGGTAGTGGACACTGCCAGGGAGAGAAATATTCCCATCCGGGTAGGAGTCAACAGCGGTTCTCTGGAAAAGGAACTGGTAAAAAAATACGACGGGGTTACGGCAGAAGGACTGGTGGAAAGCGCCCTTGATAAGGTGAAGATCATTGAAGATATGGGGTATGACAACCTGGTGATCAGTATCAAATCTTCAGATGTGATGACGTGCGTAAAAGCCCATGAACTTCTGGCAGAGCAGACCAGCTATCCTCTTCATGTGGGAATCACAGAAGCCGGGACTCTTTATTCCGGAAATATCAAGTCTGCCGTGGGACTGGGGATTATCCTTTACCAGGGAATCGGAGATACCATCCGGGTATCTCTTACGGGAGATCCTGTGGAGGAAATTAAGTCTGCCAAGAGGATCCTGAAGACTCTGAACCTGAGAACGGGCGGGGTGGAAGTAGTATCCTGTCCTACCTGCGGAAGGACCCAGATCGATCTTATCGGACTGGCAAATCAGGTAGAGACTATGGTCCAGGAGTTCCCTCTGGATATTAAGGTGGCAGTCATGGGCTGTGTGGTAAACGGTCCGGGAGAAGCCAAAGAGGCAGACATCGGCATTGCAGGCGGCAAAGGCGAGGGCCTTCTGATCAAGAAGGGAGAAATCGTCAGAAAGGTACCTGAGGATCAGCTTCTGCAGGTGCTCCGTCAGGAACTGGAGAATTGGAAGTAAACAAAGGAGGCATTGCTTCATGGAGAAAGCATTTCTGGAGGTGTTCCGGAATCTGGAGCTTGTGGGAGAGCTGCGGGCGCTCCTGGAGGAAGTGGTGGTAACGAAAGTTTCCATTAACCAGAAAAGGGATCATGTCCGGATTTATATCCGCAGCAGGCAGTGGATTCATAAGAAATATATTTACACCCTGGAACATACGATTGCATCCCAATGTTTTCCAGGGGTGCCTATGAAAGTGAAAATCCTGGAGAGGTTTGACCTCTCCAGCCAGTATACGCCGGAAATCTTTCTGGACGCGTACCGCTCTTCCATGGCGCTGGAACTGAAACATTACAGCATTCTGGTATTTAACATGTTCCGGAATGCTGTTATTACGTTTCCCCAGACAGACACTATGCACATGGTCCTTGAATCCAATGTGCTGGCAAAAAGCAAGGAAAACGAGCTTATCCAGTACATAGAAAAGGTCTTTTGCGAGCGCTGCGCCTTTTCTTTGAAGGTGGAGGCAGAGTACCAGGAAGCCAAAGAAAGCAAGGTTCGGAAAAACAGTGAGCTCCAGCTTCAGCAGGAGGCGGCTCATATTATAGAGATGTCCTCTTTCGGAAAGCATCAGGAGGAAGACTCCATGGAGGCTGAAGGAGAGGATATCAGGGAGAAACAGGAGGCTGCAGGGACAGAGAATAAAACTGGAGAGAAAAAAGAAAGTTCCGGAGATGGAACAAAGAAGACAGAGAAAAACGGGAAGCAGGAAAAGGAAGGAAAATCCGGGAAATCCTTTAAAGGTGATAAAGGAAGAGCCAGAGGAGATCGGAGTTTCTCTGACTTTAAGAGGAGCGTAAAGCGTTCCGACAATCCCGACGTGATCTACGGAAGGGACTTTGAAGACGAGGCTATTCCCTTGGAAAATATCCAGACGGAGATGGGAGAAGTCTGTGTCCGGGGACAGATCATGACACTGGAGACCAGAGAAATCCGGAACGAAAAGACCATTATCATCTTTTCCATTACGGATTTCAGCGACTCTATTACTGTGAAAATGTTTGCCAGAAATGACCAGGTGGGAGAAATCCTGGAAGGGATCAAGGCCAAGGCTTTTATTAAACTGAAGGGAGTCACTACTATTGACCGGTACGACAGTGAACTGACCATTGGTTCTGTAGTGGGGATCAAGAAAATCCCCAGTTTTGAGAACAGCCGGACAGACAACAGTCCGGAGAAAAGAGTAGAGCTCCACTGCCATACGAAGATGAGCGATATGGATGGAGTGTCCGATGCAAAGGCGATCATCAAAAGAGCTTACGAGTGGGGCCATAAGGCCATTGCCATTACAGACCACGGCGTGGTCCAGGCTTTTCCGGAGGCCAACCACTGCTTTGACGCCTGGGGCGGTGTGGTTCCTCAGGATTCAGATTTTAAGGTGATCTATGGCATGGAGGCCTATCTGGTAGACGATCTAAAAGGAATCGTAGACAACAGCCAGGGCCAGTCTCTTCATGGAACCTATGTAGTCTTTGATATAGAGACCACTGGTTTTTCTGCCATGAAGGATAAAATCATCGAAATCGGAGCTGTCCGTGTGGAGGATGGAAAGATCACAGACCGGTTTTCTCAGTTTGTGAATCCTCAGATCCCTATTCCTTTTCGGATCCAGCAGCTTACCAGTATCAATGATGGCATGGTACAGGACGCGCTCACTATCGACAAGGTACTGCCGGAATTTGAACAGTTCTGCCAGGGGGCAGTGATGGTGGCCCACAATGCCGGTTTTGATATGAGTTTTATCAAAAAGAACTATGAAGACCTGGGAATTGACAGAGATGATACCATTGTGGATACTGTGGGAATGGCCCGATTTCTCCTTCCACAGTTAAACCGGTTTAAGCTGGATACAGTGGCAAAAGCTGTGGGTGTATCTCTGCAGAACCATCACCGGGCAGTAGATGACGCCGAGTGCACGGCAGAGATTTTTGTGAAATTTATTAAAATGTGTGAGGAGAGAGACATTTTTGATCTGGATCAGCTCAACGAGAAAGGGGCAGTGTCTGTCCACACTATCCAGAAAATGCCTACATATCATGCTATTATCCTGGCGAAAAATGATATAGGAAGGGTAAATCTTTATCATCTGGTATCGGATTCCCATCTGATCTACTACAACCGGAGGCCAAGAGTGCCCAAGAGCCTCTACCTGAAATACCAGGAGGGGCTGATGATCGGTTCAGCCTGTGAGGCGGGAGAACTTTACCAGGCTGTATTAAACGGCAGACCAGATGCGGAGATTGCCAGAATCGTAAATTTCTATGATTATCTGGAAATCCAGCCTATTGGAAATAATGCATTTATGCTCCGGGACCCTGACCGTGATGATATTCAGACAGAGGAAGACCTTCAGGAAATCAACCGGAAGATCGTGAAGCTGGGAGAGTCTTTTAACAAGCCGGTAGTGGCTACCTGTGACGTCCATTTCCTGGATCCGGAAGACGAGGTATACCGTCGTATCATCATGGCAGGAAAGGGCTTTGACGATGCGGACCAGCAGGCTCCGCTATACCTGCGGACCACAGAGGAAATGCTGGAGGAATTTTCCTATCTGGGAAGAGAAAAGGCAGAAGAAATCGTCATTACCAATACCAATAAGATTGCAGATATGGTGGAGAAGATATCTCCTATCCATAAGGGAAAATGCCCGCCGGTTATCGAGAACTCCGACAATATGCTCAGAGAAATCTGCTACAATAAAGCTCATGAGATTTATGGGGAAAACCTTCCCAAGGTGGTTGAAGAGCGTCTGGAGAGAGAGCTGAATTCCATTATTTCCAACGGCTATGCGGTTATGTATATGATCGCCCAGAAGCTGGTGTGGAAGAGCAACAGTGACGGTTATCTGGTAGGTTCCAGAGGTTCAGTAGGATCCTCTTTTGCGGCTACTATGTCGGGAATCACAGAGGTAAATCCTTTAAATCCCCATTATTACTGTCCAAACTGCCATTATGCAGATTTTGATTCTGAGGAAGTCCGGGCCTACTCAGGAAGAGCAGGATGTGATATGCCGGATAAAAATTGTCCCGTGTGCGGACAGCCTTTAAAGAAAGAAGGATTTGACATTCCCTTTGAAACTTTCCTGGGATTTAAGGGAGACAAGGAGCCGGATATCGACCTGAATTTCTCCGGCGATTATCAGGGAAAAGCCCACCGGTATGTAGAGGTTATTTTCGGTGCGGGTCAGACTTTTAAAGCCGGAACTATCGGCACCCTGGCGGAGAAAACAGCTTTCGGCTATGTAAAGAATTACTATGAGGAACGGGGACAGAGAAAGCGGTACTGTGAGATCAACCGTATTGTCCAGGGCTGTACAGGAGTGCGCCGGACCACAGGCCAGCACCCAGGCGGTATTATCGTTCTTCCCATTGGATGGGACATTGAAGAATTTACCCCGGTGCAGCATCCGGCCAACGATATGAACAGCGATATCATCACAACCCATTTTGATTACCATTCCATTGATTCCAACCTGCTGAAGCTGGATATTCTGGGACACGATGATCCTACTATGATCCGTATGCTGGAGGACCTGACAGGGATCAATGCCAGGGAAATTCCTCTGGATTCCAAGGAAGTTATGTCCCTGTTTAAAAATACAGACGCCCTTGGGATCACCCCAGAGGATATCCGGGGCTGCCCTCTTGGCTGCCTGGGAATTCCAGAGTTTGGAACAGAATTTGCCATGCAGATGTTAATAGACGCAAAGCCTACTTCGTTCTCGGATCTGGTCCGTATTTCAGGACTTTCCCATGGTACAGACGTATGGCTGGGAAATGCCCAGGATCTGATCAAATCCGGGACAGCGACCATTGCTACCTGTATCTGTACCCGAGACGATATTATGATCTATCTGATCAACAAGGGGCTGGAGCATGGTCTGGCATTTACCATTATGGAAAGTGTCCGTAAAGGAAAAGGACTGAAGCCGGAATGGGAAGAAGAAATGAAAAATCACGGAGTTCCAGACTGGTATATCGGTTCCTGTAAGAAGATTAAGTATATGTTCCCAAAAGCCCATGCGGCGGCTTATGTTATGATGGGATGGAGGATCGCCTACTGCAAGATTTTCTATCCTCTGGCTTATTATGCGGCCTATTTCAGTATCCGGGCCACTGCTTTTTCCTATGAACTGATGTGCCAGGGAAAGGAAAAGCTGGAATATTTCATGGATGACTATGAGAAGAGAAAAGATACCCTCAGCAAAAAGGAACAGGATACTTATAAGGATATGAAAAATGTCCAGGAAATGTATGCCAGAGGTTTTGAGTTTATGCCTATTGATATTTACAAGGCAAACGCCCACACCTTCCAGATCATAGAGGGAAAACTCATGCCCGCTCTGGATACCATAGAGGGACTGGGAGATAGGGCCGCAGACGCCGTGGTGGCCGCAGCAGAGGAGGGACCCTTCCTGTCCCTGGATGACTTCCGGAACAGGACAAAGGTGACGGCTTCTACCATAGATCTGATGAACGACCTGGGCCTTTTCGGGAACCTGCCCAAGTCCAATCAGTTATCACTATTCGATTTTCAATAATATTTCAGCAGCTTTTGGGGCACAGAGCTTCTATGTATGGCTGTTGATTCGACGGGGTTTTTACGGAGGTATAAGAGAATATTATGTATCAGTATCAGAAAGATTATCCCAGACCACAGCTTGTCCGGGAGAACTGGAAAAACTTAAACGGAGAATGGAATTTTGCCTTTGATGACGGCAGGGAAGGGATAAAAAACAAGTGGCCAAAGGAGTTTCCTCAGGGAGAAAAAATCCTGGTGCCCTTTACCTACGAGACAGAAAAAAGCGGCATTGGCCGTCAGGAACGCCATTCCAGAGTGTGGTATGAGAGAACGCTGTCTCTGGAAAAGAAAGAAGAAAAGCGGTATCTCCTTCACTTTGAAGGCTGTGATTTCTATACAAAAGTATGGGTAAACGGAGAGCTGGCCGGCTCCCACAAAGGGGGCTA
The DNA here is from genome assembly GCA_900543715.1 of uncultured Blautia sp. Classification (GTDB taxonomy): domain Bacteria; phylum Bacillota; class Clostridia; order Lachnospirales; family Lachnospiraceae; genus Blautia; species Blautia merdigallinarum. Next base: position 14,963 of record UQSX01000055.1, read on the forward strand.
TGCCAGGTTTACCTTCGATGTAACAGAGCTTCTTATCCAGGGAGAAAACCGGATCACGGTCATGGCTGAAGATTCCTATGAGCTTCGTCAGCCCAGAGGAAAACAGCGGTGGAGAAAGGAAAATTTTGGCTGCTGGTATGTTCAGACCACCGGTATCTGGAAGACGGTGTGGCTGGAAGAAGTGCCGGAACTTTACCTTTCCAGGCTGAAGATTACTCCTCATTTAAAGGAGAGGGCAGTGGAAATCGGCTGGGAAATAAGGGGAAGTCTGGAGCGCTTCCTGGAAGAGGGGCAGGAGGTCTTTTTAAAACTGGAAGCCAGCTTTCAGGGCCGGAGCATTTCCTCCGCCAGGACCCGGATAGTCAGAGACCATGGGAAGGCCCTTCTGGATGTTTTCTGTGACCAGGAAGACTTTGGAGAGTGGGGCATTCTGGAATGGAAACCGGGAGAACCCAACCTTTACGACCTGGACTGTACGTTGGAATTTTTCCATGACAAAGACCATGTCCAGTCCTACTTTGGAATGCGGGAGATTGCCATTGAGGGACAGAATATTCTTTTAAACGGCCGTCCCTTTTACCAGCGTTTGATCTTAGACCAGGGCTATTGGAAGGAGTCTCATCTTACCCCTCCAGATGAAGAGGCTCTCATAGAGGATATCGATAAGATCATGGCTCTTGGGTACAACGGCCTGCGGAAACATCAGAAGACAGAGGATGAGAGATTCCTGTATTGGTGCGATAAGAAAGGGCTTCTGGTGTGGAGCGAGATGGCGGCGGCCTATGAGTTTGAGGACTATGGGGTAGAAGAATTTACCAGGGAATGGACAGAGATCGTAAGGCAGAATTACAGTCATCCCTGTATCATTATCTGGACGCCTTTTAATGAATCCTGGGGAATCCCTCAGGTGAAAACAGACCCAAGACAGCAGCATTTTACAGAGGAGATCTATCATCTGACCAAGACTCTGGACCCTTACCGTCCAGTGATCGTCAACGACGGCTGGGAGCATACAGTGTCGGATATCATCACGCTTCATGATTACGAGGAGGAGGGAAAAATCCTTCTGGATCGTTATCTGAACTGCAAAGAAGAGATACTAAAGGGAGAGGTTTACCACTGCAGTTCCAAGTCTGCCTTTGCACAGGGTTACGGCTATAAAGGCCAGCCGGTAATCATCAGCGAATACGGCGGAATCGCCTTTGCAGGAGAAGACAAAGGCTGGGGCTATGGAAATAAAGTGGCAGATAAAGAAGCCTTTATCCAGAGATTTGATGAGATTACCACAGCTGTGAAATCCCTGCCCTATGTGTGCGGCTACTGCTATACCCAGGTCAGCGACGTGCAGCAGGAGATCAACGGGCTTATGGACGCCGAGAGAAACTTTAAGGTGGAACCGGAGATCATCAGGGAGATCAATGAGAGAAAAGTGGGGTATTGGAGATCCTTTATGTAAGAAAATCTACTTTTTTTCTCTTTCCTATTCCCTTTTTCGAGAAATTTGGTACAATAGTAGGGATAAAAAATAAATCATGAAGAAAGGTGAATAATATGCAGGAGTACAAACCATTTAAAGAAGGAAAAGTTCGTCAGGTCTTTGATATCGGAGAAAATCTGGTAATCTATGCAACAGACAGAATTTCCGCATTTGACTATATTCTGAAGAACACCATTACAAACAAGGGCGTGGTCCTTACAAAAATGTCCAAATTCTGGTTTGACTTTACAAAGGATATCGTTCCGAACCATATGATTTCCACAGATGTAAAAGACATGCCGGAATTTTTCCAGAAACCGGAGTTTGAAGGACATGTGATGATGTGCAAGAAGCTGGAAATGCTTCCGATCGAATGTATCGTAAGAGGCTATATTACAGGAAGCGGCTGGGCCAGCTATCAGAAAGACGGTACTGTCTGCGGAATCAAGCTGCCGGAAGGTCTGCAGGAATCTGACAAGCTGCCGGAGCCTATCTACACACCAAGTACAAAGGCTGAGCTGGGAGACCATGACGAGAATGTTTCCTTTGAGGCTACTGTGGAGATCCTGGAGAAATCTTATCCGGGAAAAGGAAGAGAGTATGCAGAAAAAATCCGTGACTATACTCTTGCATTATATAAAAAATGTGCAGAATACGCTCTTACAAAGAACATTATCATTGCAGACACCAAATTTGAGTTTGGTTTAAATGAGAATGGAGAAGTGGTTCTGGGCGATGAAATGCTGACACCGGACAGCTCCAGATTCTGGCCGCTGGAAGGCTACAAGCCGGGACAGGGACAGCCTTCCTTTGACAAGCAGTATGTCCGCGACTGGCTGAAGGCACATCCGGACAGCGATTTCTTACTGCCGGATGATGTAATTGAAAAGACAGTAGATAAGTATGTAGAAGCTTACGAACTGCTTTCCGGCGAGAAATTCTAAAGAGAAAAATTTTATAAAATTTAAAAATGCGTAAGGTGGGAAAGGCCCTTCGGGAGTTTCCCTCTTACGCACTTTTTATATTCTGCTGGCGAAGCTGGGGGATTTTATTGCGAACCCTGTGTATCGTGATAAAGGAATTGGAAAGAAGGTAATACAACGTTTATATGGTTATTTGGCGGACGACTTGCAGGAGGTGAGTAAAATGGCAGAGGGTATAATGATTATGGGGGCTTCAGGAGCAGGAAAAACAACTCTTGGCAAAATGGTAGCAGGAAAACTAGGATATAGATTTGTGGATATTGATGAATATATATGGAGGAAAGATGAAGCGATTCCATTTTCTAAAATATATCCAAAGAAAGAGAAAATTAGCCGTTTGATGGCGGCAATATCAGGCTGTGAGCATTTTGTAATGGCAGGCTCTATGGATTCATTCCATGAATATTTTGATTCCTTCTTTAAATTAGTTGTTTACTTACATGCGGATGTACGACTTCGTGTAAAACGAGTCCATGAGCGGGAATTGGAGTTGTTTGGCGAACGCATCTTAGAAGGAGGAGATATGTATGAAAAACATCAAATGTTTTTAAATGACGTCGCAGGGTACGATGATGGAATGAGCGGATGTACATTACAGCAGCATGAGGCGTGGTTAAAATCCCTTCAATGTAAAGTGATTCGATTAGATGGGGCGCAGGAATTAGAAAAAAATTTAAAGATTGTCATTGATGCATATAGAGATGTATAACTTTTCATTCAGAGGAGTGCGGTAAACCGGAAAGGCCGATGGAGCTGCTATATTAAAAATATGTCAGTTCCATCGGCCTTTTTCAGCCAGTTCTCTGATTTTTTAAAACTATCTATTCCCCTAAAACCTCCCGAAATGCCTCCAGCAGTTCATCATTTTTCTCCGGGCTCATGACGCAGAACCGGATATAAGAGGAATCCAGGAATGGGAAAGTTGCACAGTCCCGGATCATCAGTCCTTTACGGATACAGTGGTCGAAGACCATATCGGAAGTTACATCTTCCCGGAGAATCCTGATCAGGAGAAAGTTGGTGCAGGAGGGGTAGACTTTCACAGTTTTCCAGGAGGACAGAGTCTCATACATCCGCTGACGCTCCCCGGTAATGAGTGCTTTAGTCTTATCAATATAATCTTTATCTGAGAACATAATGCAGCCGGCGATTTCCGCCAGACTGTTGATGGTCCAGGGATTTTTCTTGGTATTGATATACTTCAGAAGATCCGGGTTTCCTGTTACCGCATAGCCCAGCCGCAGGCCGGGAGCGGCGAAAAATTTGGAGATCCCACGAAGGACAATAAGATTGTTGTAGTTGTTGGTGAGAGGGATTGAGGAAATCTTGCTTCCTTCAGGAGTAAATTCCTCGTAGGTCTCGTCCACCATTACAGAGATTCCATGCTGGAGGGCGCAGTCCAGGATCTTCCGCATGTCTTTTCTGGCAACAGCGGTGGAAGTGGGGTTGTTGGGATTGCACAGCACCAGCAGATCAAGGCTGTCATTAAGTTGTCTGCAGAAATCCTCCACATCCATCTGAAAATTATTTTCTTCTTTCAGGGGATAGTAGAGAGTGTGCCCCCCTTCCAGGGAAATCTCCCGTTCGTATTCTGAATAGGTAGGTCCCAGGATCAGGGCTTTTTTGGGGTGAGTGGTCTGGATAAAAAGGGAGATCAGCTCTGTGGAGCCATTCCCTACGATAATATTTTCAAAGTTTGCACCAGTGTAGGCGCAGATACTTTTCCGAAGCTGGGTATAGTCCCTGTCCGGATAATTGGTAATCGCGTCTACATGTTTTGCCAGTGTTTCCCTTAAAAGCGGGGAAATCCCCAAAGGGTTTACATTAGCGGAAAAACTGGTAATATCCTCTTTTTTTATATGGTAAATTTCTTCGATTTTTTCCAGGTCGCTGCCGTGGAAATGGTCTTTATGCTTCAGCATGATAGCGCCTCCCTGCAAGGTTTTCCCAGAGCCATACCGTGTATTCAAGTTGCACAGCAGACCTTTGTAGTGTATAATCCATAGTAGCAGAATATTGCGGAGAGTTCAATAAAAAAATACAGACAGGGTAAGGGTGATAGTTTGAAAGCACGAATGGAACAACTGATAAACGGAAGATTTGAATATGAAGTGCCCGGGCTCCTTCTCTCCCAGGAAAAGCTGGCGTTTTCGGTAACGCCGGAGGAAAAATTTAAAGGAGAGCTGCAGTTTGCGGCAGAAGATAGAAGAAGAATTAAGGGAATGGCCTATTCCTCTCACAGGAGACTGCTCCTTGGAAAAGAAAGATTCTCCGGAGAGCAGCCGGCGCTGCCCTATGGAGTAGATGCAAAAGGGTTAAAAAGTGGTGATAAAATAGAGGGGGAAATCGTTTTAAGCACCAGTATCGGAGAATACAGGGTGCCTTTTTCGATTGAGGTAAAAACTCCGGAAGTCAGGACTTCTCAGGGAACTGTACGGACTCTGGAGGATTTTGTGAAGCTGGCAAAAGAAGATTTCAGAGAAGCTTATCAGCTCTTTGTGGAACCTTCTTTTACAAGCCTTCTGGCAGGAAGGGAGTATCTGCTCCCCTGCTATCGGTCCATGGTGAAGACCCCTGCCCCCTATCAGAATCTGGAAGAGTTTCTCATAAGCGGTGATTTAAAAGAACCGGTAAGTCTGAGCCTGGAAAGGGACAGTCTGGAGCTTTACGAAGTCCAGTCTTCT
>UQSX01000056.1 GCA_900543715.1 uncultured Blautia sp.
AACCCGTGGCCTCCACACTGCCAGTGTGGCGCGCTCCCAACTGCGCTAATGCCCCATGCACTTTATTATAACACTTATTTTCATAAATGCAAGAAAAATTTCTTCAACTCCATAAATTTATACTCCCCCATCATACAGTAAGGAATGGACAATTTCCCCCTGGGATCCGGCTTTCCAAAGAGAAATTCCGTATTCCTTACTGCAGAGGCATCCGGCATGAACAAGATCGCAGCTATCTCTGTCTGACCCTGACCAAATGCCGCAGTTCCTTTCCAGACAGATACCTGTGCAGATTTTCTGCGCAGATATCTACTACATTATCCAAAGTTATGGAAAGATGATACCCTCCGGAAACATGAGGCGTGATAAAAACCTGGGGCATATCCCACAGAGGATGTTCCGGGGGCAGAGGCTCCGGATCTGTGACGTCCAGGGCTGCTCCTTCCAGTCTGCCTTCTTTTAAGGCCTGGTACAGATCCTCTGTAGATACTGTGTCTCCCCTTCCTCCGTTTAAGAAAAAACTGCCGGGTTTCATCAAGGCAAAGAGCTCTTTGTCAAACATTCCCTTGGTTTCTTCTGAACTTGGAAGGAAGGAGACCACTGCATCTGCCTTTGGCAGAAGGGCCTTAATATCTTCCTGAAGATGAAGCTCATCCACATATTCCGGACAGGGGGCATAAGTCCTTTTGATCCCGATCACATAAGCGCCCAGCGCATGAGCCAGCCTTGCGAAATGTTTCCCAATATCTCCCAGCCCAAGGATCATTACCGTAGTATCGCTGATCGAAGTGACCTGCCCTTCATCTCCCCACTTATGGGATTTCTGATCATCTCTATAGAGGTGAAGCTTTTTCTGCGTCGCCAGAAGCATGGCAAACATATGCTCAGACACTGCCTGTCCATAAGCGCCGCTGCAGGAAGTAAGGATCCTGTCTCCCATGATCTCTTCTTTCGCATAGGCCTCATATCCTGCGGAATTAAGCTGCAGCCATTCCAGGTTCTTTGCCTTTTTTATCATTTCCGGAGGAAGATTTCCCAGAATGATCTCCGCCTGGTCCACTTGTTCCTGGCTGATAGTTTCCGGATCCCCGAAAATGATCTCTGCACCTTTCGCAGTTCTTTTCAGCATCTCCCGATGTTTTTCCTCCATAGGAATCACAGCAAGTATGGTTTTTTCCTTCATATAGCACCGCCTTTCCTTACAACATGGGCCTTCTGTTTAAAAAGTTTCTGTCAGAGTATGGATTTTCCCCCGTATCCTCTGAAGAGCATTGTCGATAGATTTCGGAGATTTCTTCATCTGCTGAGCAATCTGGTGATAGTCCATCCCTTCCAGGTAAAGCTCCAGCACCTGATTTTCAAAAGGACTGAGCTTTTTTCTGATCTTCTCCTGCATCAGGTCGGCATTTTCCCTGCCGATCACGATCTCCTCCGGATTTTGCTGCTTGATATCTTCCGTATCCTTTAAAGGGCTGTTTTCCTCGCTTAAAGAGATATAAGAATTCAAAGGCTTATGCTTCTGCCTTCCGGATATTTCAATCGCCTTATAGATCTGCCTCTCCACGCACAGGCCGGCAAAGGTGGCAAAAGAGGCTTTTTTGTCCGGGCGGTAATCTCTCACTGCCCGGAAAAGCCCGATCATCCCTTCCTGGATCAGATCTTCCTGTTCCCCGCCGATCAGGAACATGGCGTGGGCCTTTTTCCTGACCATGCTCTTATACTTATCGATCAGAAATTCTTCCAGTTTCTTTTCTCCGTTCTGAGCCCGGCGGATAAGCTCCTCATCTGATATTCCTTCATATTCTTTCATCATATCTGAAACCTGTATTATTTATTCAATCTCTGCCTTACGATCTCATAGGCAAGGACTCCAGCCGCCACAGAGGCGTTTAAGGAGTCAATATCTCCCTTCATAGGAATGGACGCAATGAAATCGCAGGTTTCTTTTACCAGTTTGGACACTCCCTGTCCCTCATTTCCGATCACCAGTCCTATAGGGCCTTTCAGATCCAGATCATACATCTGGGTGCCTCCCATGTCTGCGCAGACAAACCAGATACCTTCTTTTTTCAGGCTTTCAATGGTCCTGGCGATATTGGTCACTTTTGCCACAGGCGTATAATTCAGAGCCCCAGCAGAGGTCCTGGCTACCACAGCGGTAAGACCTGCTGCCCGGTTCTTTGGAATGATCACCCCATGGGCTCCCGCTAAATTTGCAGTACGGATGATCGCTCCCAGATTATGGGGATCTTCAATATTATCCAGCACAAAGAGGAAAGGAGGCTCTCCTTTTTTTCTGGCAGCCTCCAGGATATCCTCCACCTGGGCATAGGCATAAGCCGCCGTCTGGGCAATGACCCCCTGGTGAGTTCCTGTCCGGGACATCTGATCCAGACGTTCCTTTTTTACAAATTTTACTATGGTGTTCTGCTTTTTCGCCTCCCGGAGGATAGTCCTTACCGGTCCGTCCTCACAGTGTTCCAGCACAAAAAGCTTGTCTACGGTCCTGCCGGAGCGAAAAGCCTCCAGCACCGCATTCCTTCCCTCAATATTACTTTCCTGGAATCTGTTCTCCATTTTCTTCTCCTTCCTGCAGCCCCAGCTTTACCAGCTCCAGTATCCTTTCCCACTGCTCTGTAAGATACAGATACCCCATAAGAGCTTCAAAGCCTGTAGCTCTCCGGTAATCCGACATGGTAGCGTTCTTTGCCATGGTATAAGATTTGGCATTTCTCCCTCTCCGGAAGATTCCCAGTTCCTCTTCTGTCAGTTGGGGCTTCAGTTTTTCAATCATTTCTGACTGGGCCGAAGCCTTTACCAGCTTGTTTGCTCTCTGATTCAGTTTATTCACCTGGGTATTCCCCCGTTCCACTAAAAGAGTACGGATCACCAGTTCGTAAACCGCATCTCCGATATAGGCCAGGGTCAGGGGTGAATAAGTCCGGATATCCGGCTCTTCCAGTCCGAAAAGTTTCCTGAAATGTTCTAAGCTCTTTTCCATTGTACGCCTTCTCTCGTATCTTTCAGGATAATGCCCATAGCCGCAAGCTGGTCTCTGATCTCGTCTGCCCGTTTAAAGTTTTTTTCTTTTCTGGCAGCCTGACGTTCCGCGATCAACTTTTCCACATCTTCATCCAGCACTTCCTCTTCTTTATCCACCAGCAGTCCCAGAACATCGCTTAATCTGACAATGGTATCGAAAAGATACTGGATAAAGCCTTTGCTGCTTTCTCCGCTTCCATGGGTATTTGCAAATTTCACCAGCTCAAATATAGCGGCAATGGCATCTGCAGTATTAAAATCATCTTCCATGGACTCTTCATATTTCTTTACATAGCCCTGAGCTTCTTCTGCAAGTTTTGCCTCTTCTTCTGTCATAGCGTCACCCTGGGCAGATTTGGCAAGGCGTTTTAACTGGTCCACACAGGTAATGATCCTGTCAAGAGCATTCTTGGAAGCTTCCATCAGCTCTGCACTGAAGTTTAAAGGACTTCTGTAGTGGGCGTTCAGCATAAAGAACCGCAGAACCTGAAGGTCGTATTTCTCACCGATTTCCCGTACAGTAAAGAAATTTCCTAAAGACTTGGACATCTTCCGGTTGTCAATATTCAGGAAAGCATTATGCATCCAGTATCTGGCGAAAATTTTTCCATTGCAGCACTCTGACTGAGCAATCTCATTTTCGTGGTGAGGGAAGATCAGGTCTTCTCCTCCTGCATGGATGTCGATCTCTTCTCCCAGATATTTTTTGGACATTACGGAACACTCAATATGCCATCCCGGACGTCCCTCTCCCCAGGGAGATACCCAGTAAGGCTCTCCTTCTTTTTTCGGCTTCCACAGAACGAAGTCCAGAGGATCATCCTTCTGGTCTTCTCCGGAAACCTGAAGGGAGCGGAATCCGGACTGAAGATCTTCCAGGTTCTTATGGGAAAGTTTTCCATATTCCTTAAAGTTCTTTACCCGGAAATAGACAGTACCGTTTACCTCATAGGCAAAGCCTTTGTCGATCAGCGTCTGGATCATCTCGATCATCCCGTCAATCTCCTGGGTTGCCAGCGGATGGGTGGTTGCCGGCCTTACATTCATATCTGCCATATCTTTTTTACACTCTTTGATATAGCGGGTGGAAATCTCCTCGGCGCTGACGCCTTCCTCTATTGCTTTTGCTATGATCTTATCATCTACGTCTGTAAAATTCGATACATAATTTACTTCATAGCCTTTGTACTCCATATATCTGCGTACCGTATCAAAAACGATCATAGGTCTGGCATTTCCGATATGGATAAAATTATAGACCGTAGGCCCGCATACATACATTTTCACTTTTCCTTCTTCCAAAGGAATAAATTCTTCTTTTTTCTTTGTCAGGGTATTATAGATTTTCATTTTCTTCTCCTTTTTTCTTTGCTTTTTCTAATTCCTGTCTGTGCTCTTCTTCAGCCTTTTCTCTGGCTCTGCGGCACATTTCTTCTTTTTCTTTCATATCCTGGAGCTCGTAGCCCATCTTCTGGATCTCAGAGCGCAGGCGCCGGTTTTCTTTCTGCAGGATATGGATATCTTCCAAGGTAGGATCCGGCAGATGTACCTGATCCATATCGATCCTGGGCACCTTCTTGTTCTCTCTTCTTACTACTCTTCCCGGAACTCCCACAACGGTACAGTTGGGAGGCACTTCCTCCAGTACTACGCTTCCGGCGCCGATCTTGGAATTTTCTCCAATGGTAAACGATCCCAGTATCTTGGCCCCTGCGCTGACCATCACATTATCCTTTAAGGTTGGATGACGCTTTCCGGTCTCTTTTCCCGTACCGCCCAGAGTCACGCCCTGATACAGGGTCACATTATCTCCAATAACCGTAGTCTCTCCTATGATTACTCCGGCTCCGTGGTCGATGAACAATCCCTTTCCTATTTTTGCCCCGGGATGGATTTCAATACCTGTCTTTCTGGCTGCTCTCTGGGAAATCCATCTGGCCAGGAAATAGTGGCCCTTTTCATACAGCTTGTGGGCCCTTCTGTACTGGATCATCACCCGGAAACTGGGATACAGCAGTACCTCCAGAGGGGATTTAATTGCCGGATCCCTTTCCTGGATCACCTGAAATTCTTCCTTAATACGTCCGATGAATCCCATTCTCTCACCTCAATTCTAAGTAAATTTTTCTTTATAAAAAGAAAATCCCTATATCCCAAAGGATATAGAGACGAATAATTCCGTGGTTCCACTCTACTTGAAGACATCTGTCTTCCACTTATCACCCCGTAACGCTGGTCTGCGTGTCCGGCTGTGTTCTGATAAACAGTCACCGGACCGGCTCCCGAATGCACTTTCCCGGATTTCTCTATAAAAGGGCTTTCAGCCGGCGGCCCCTTCTCTCTGGATAAATATGTCCGGTACTCTTTTCGTTCTAAGCCTTTCCATATCTTCTATTAGTTTATTCATAAAACCGAATTTTGTCAATAGGTAAGAAACGAGGGAGCCTTGCCTTTTGCGGAAAAGACTCCCTCGTTTCTGCATACTAAATGCGGAGGATATATAGAAATAATGTTATGAAACGGTATTAGCAGATACCCTGTGCCAGCATTGCTTCTGCAACTTTCTCGAATCCTGCTGCATTGGCGCCTACTACATAGTTTCCTTCATATCCGTATTTTTTAGCTGCATCAGCCATATTGTGACAGATATTTACCATAATGCCTTTCAGCTTCTCATCAACTTCTTCAAAGCTCCAGCTTAAACGCTCGCTGTTCTGTGACATTTCCAGGGCGGAAGTAGCCACACCGCCTGCATTTGCAGCTTTTCCAGGTGCGAAAAGAATGCCGTTTTCCTGCAAATATTTGGTAGCTTCCAGAGTTGTAGGCATATTAGCGCCCTCTGCTACTGCAAAGCAGCCGTTAGCTGCTAACTGTTTTGCATCCTCAATGCCCAGCTCATTCTGTGTAGCACATGGAAGAGCCACGTCACATTTTACGCTCCATACGCCTTTGCCTTCATGGTATTCAGCGTTTGGTCTGTAGTTCTTATACTCTGTAAGACGGGCACGTTTTACTTCTTTGATCTCTTTTAAAGCTGCCAGATCAATACCTTCCGGATCATATACCCAGCCTGTGGAGTCAGAGCAGGTCACCGGTTTTGCGCCTAACTGATAAGCTTTCTCAATTGCATAGATGGCAACATTTCCTGCACCGGATACAGCTACAGTCTTTCCTGCAATGTCTTTGCCGTTGATCTTCAGCATTTCCTCTGTAAGGTACAACAGACCATATCCTGTAGCCTGTGTTCTTACCAGAGAACCACCGAATGTAAGACCTTTTCCTGTAAGAACGCCTTCGTAAGCATCACGGATCCTCTTATACTGTCCAAACAGATATCCGATCTCTCTTCCGCCTACACCGATATCTCCTGCCGGTACGTCTGTATCAGCGCCGATGTGACGATATAACTCTGTCATAAAGCTCTGGCAGAATGCCATTACTTCTCTGTCTGATTTACCCTTAGGATCAAAGTCAGATCCTCCCTTGCCGCCGCCGATCGGCAGTCCTGTCAGAGAGTTTTTGAAAATCTGCTCAAATCCCAGGAATTTAATAATTCCAAGATATACAGAAGGATGGAATCTCAATCCGCCCTTGTATGGTCCAATGGCGCTGTTAAACTGTACGCGGTAGCCTTTGTTCACCTGTACATTTCCGTTGTCATCAACCCAGGGAACACGGAACATGATCACTCTCTCCGGCTCTACCAGACGCTCCAGAAGTGCTTCCTTGCGGTACTTCTCTTCATTAGCTTCTACAACCGGCTTTAAAGACTCCAGTACCTCTCTTACTGCCTGATGAAATTCAGGTTCGCCTGGATTCTTCTTCTCAACTAACTCAATTACTTCATCTACGTATGACATGGCTTTCCTCCTGTTGTTTCACTTTTTTTACTCTGTGTTGTATTATAATGCCTTTATAGGCATTTTGCAAGTTTATTTTTTCAGTCCTGCATATTTTTTAATTATATCTGTTATTCCCGATTATTATAACGTTTTTTTGAATCCCGTTGATTTCTTTGTTTCATTTGCTTTATCTCTGTACATCAGGACCGTCAAAAAGCACTATATCAACACTTTCCTCTCCTTTGATCATGCCTCCAAAAGACCCTGATCCTGTTCTTCCGTGTCCTGCCTGCGGCAGCAGCCCTGACAGGGAGAAACGCTTCTGTCATCTCCCATAAGATCCTGCAGACTGGTAAGGGCACATACAGCATGGGCAGAAATTCCTTCCATGCTGCCGGTAAAGCCTAATCCTTCTTCTGTAGTCGCCTTGATGTTTACCTGATCTTCCTCCAGGTGAAGAGCCTGAGCTACATTTTTTATCATCGTGTCTATATAAGGGAGAAGCTTGGGCTTCTGAGCAATAATGGTAGCGTCTATATTATTGATCACATACATATTTTCCTCCAGAAGCTTTCCAACATGCTGCAGGAGAAGGATACTGGAAATCCCTTTATACTTTGGATCTGTATCCGGGAAATGTCTTCCGATATCCCGGAGAGCTGCCGCTCCCAAAAGCGCATCCATAATGGCATGGACCACCACGTCTGCGTCCGAGTGTCCTAAAAGCCCCTTTTCCCAGGGGATATTTACTCCCCCCAGGATCAGATCTCTTCCCTCTGTCAGCTTATGGACGTCATATCCCATTCCAACTCGTATCATAGCCCGTCTCCTACTCTACAGATACTACTTCGTATCCAGCATCAACCACAGCTTTTGTCAGGTCTTCTTTGCTTACGGAATCTGCGGCCTCAACATAGGCTTCTTTTTTCTCCAGATTTACTTCTGCCTTTACACCTTCCATACCATTTAAGGCTTTTGTCACTGCAGCCTGGCAGTGAGGACACATCATACCTTCGATCTTCATTGTATACATATTCATTTCCTCCTTATTTTCAACCGCTTCTGCGGAAGTATTTACTATCTGTGTATTCCCTGTCTGCCCATTGATTTTTTCTGTTGTCCGGACAGACTCTGTCTCTTCCTGCTGAGGCTTTTTCAGCACATGGAAAAATCTCAGTCTGAGAGCGTTTGACACCACAAAAAGACTGCTGAGGCTCATAGCCGCCGCCCCGAACATAGGACTTAATTTCAACCCGAAGGCGGTATAAAATACGCCTGCTGCCAGAGGGATCCCGCATACATTATAAAAGAATGCCCAGAAAAGGTTTTCTTTTATATTCCGGATCACTGCCTTGCTCAGTCCTATAGCTGTCACCACATCCAGCAGGTCATTCTTCATAAGAACAATATCTGCGCTTTCTATCGCCACATCTGTACCTGCGCCAATAGCAATTCCCACATCTGCTCTGGCAAGGGCCGGGGCATCGTTGATCCCGTCTCCCACCATGGCTACCTTCTGTCCACTTTCCTGAAGTCTCGCCACTTCTCTTTCCTTATCCTGGGGAAGGACCTCCGCGATCACCGTATCAATATCCAGCTGCCGCTGAATGGCCTTTGCGGTCCTTTCGTTGTCTCCTGTAAGCATGATAACCTGAATTCCCATTTTTTTCAACTCCCGGATGGCCTGGGCGCTGGTAGGCTTTATCACGTCTGCGGCTCCGACCACACCCAGAAGCTCTTTCTCATCTGCAAAAAGCAGTGGAGTTTTTCCTTCTCCTGTAAGGGTTTCCAGATAGTCTTCAATGGCGGAGCAGTCTATTTCTTTTTCCTTCATCAGCCGGAGATTTCCCGCATAGTATTTCTTCCCTTCAATGACCGCTTCTATACCCATGCCTGCCACTGCGGAAAATCCGGAAGCTTCCGGCAGAGAGATCTTTTCCTCCTCCGCTTTGGCAAGAACTGCTTCTGCAAGAGGATGTTCGCTTTTTTTCTCCATAGCCGCCGCGATCTTCAGCAGCTCTTTACTGTCCGTCTTTACCCCATAGATATCTGTGACTACCGGTTTTCCCTGGGTAATGGTTCCTGTCTTATCCAGGACCACACTCTGAATATTATGAGTGACTTCCAATGCTTCTCCTGACTTGATCAGAATACCATTTTCCGCCCCTTTTCCCGTTCCCACCATGATCGCCACAGGAGTTGCCAGCCCCAGGGCACAAGGGCAGGAAATCACCAGAACGGAAATGGCGCAGGACAGGGCAAATTCAAATTCTGCCCCTGCCAGAATCCATGCAACAGCTGTGATCAGAGCGATCGTCATCACAATAGGCACGAAAACTCCCGCAATCTTATCTGCGATCTTGGCAATAGGAGCCTTGCTGGCGCTGGCGTCCTCCACCAGACGGATGATCTGGGAAAAAGTAGTGTCATCTCCTACTTTGGAAGCTTTCATACGGAAAAATCCAGCCTTGTTCATAGTTGCAGCAATAACCGAGTCTCCCGGTACTTTCTGCACCGGAATGCTCTCTCCTGTGATCGCCGCTTCATCAATACTGGTAGTTCCCTCCAGCACCACGCCGTCGGCCGGAACGCTGCTTCCCGGCTTCACCTGAAGGATATCTCCAATCTGGATCTCCTCTGCAGGGATCTCCACTACTGTCCCGTCCCGCTCTACGAAGGCAGTCTTTGGCGCCATATCCATCAGTTTGTTAATAGCCTCGCTGGTCTTGCCTTTTGACCGGGCCTCCAGATATTTTCCGATGTTGATCAGAGCCAGGATCATTACCGCCGATTCAAAATACAGATCATGGAGATACCGGCTTACCAAATCCAGATCTTGTACCCCAAGTCCATGCCCCATACGGTAAATGGCAAAAATGCCATATACCAGAGAAGCTGCAGAGCCTACGGCGATCAGTGTATCCATATTCGGCGCTCCATGGAATAAAGTGCTGAAGCCTTTTGTATAATAAGCCCTGTTAATATAGATCACCGGAATACACAGCAGAAACTGGGTCATGGCAAATCCCACTGCATTTATCGTACCGTGGAGAAATCCCGGAAGAGGCAGTCCCACCATATGTCCCATGGACACATACATCAGAGGGATCAGAAAGATAAAAGACCAGATGGTCCGCTTCTTCATATATTCCATGTGTTCCTGCACCGGGTTGGCGCCCGACTCCCGTCCCTTCTGCTTCTGAGGGGAGCTTTCCTTTTTCCCCTGGATGCTGGCCCCGTACCCTGCATGGACCACTGCGTCTATGATTCCCTGCTCCCGAATCACTGCATCGTCAAATTCCACCTGCATACTGTTGGTCAGCAGATTCACGCTGACCTCTTTTACCCCTTCCAGCTTACTGACGCATTTTTCAACTCTGGAGGAGCAGGCAGAACAGGTCATCCCTGTTACGTCAAATTTTTCTTTCATAATGTCATCCTCCTACAAGATTTTTCCAAGCATGGCCACCAATTCGTCCACTTTTTCTTCCCGTTCCTCATCTGTCTTGGCCCCTGTTACACAGCTCTTGAGATGAGCGGTAAGAATCTCTTTATTTGCCTTATTTAAAATAGCTTCTGTGGCCATAAGCTGCTGGGATATATCCATGCAGTACCGGTCCTCTTCCACCATTTTCAGAATACCGTCTATCTGACCCCTGGCTGTCTTCAGCAGCCGGTTGATCTTTGTTTTATCTGCTTTCATATCATCATCTCCCTACACCCCCGGGGGGTATTATTCTTGACGAAATTAGTATAGCATACAAAAAAGGGAAAAGCAAGCCGCTTTTCCCTTTTTCCAGTTTTTCTCATATTATTTCAGCCACAGGCCGTTATCCTAATGCAACGTCCAGGATCATCATCAGCACAAATCCTGCCGCAAATCCTATGGTTCCTACATTGCTGTGCTCCCCTTCGCTGGTCTCCGGTATCAGTTCTTCCACTACTACATAGATCATAGCTCCTGCAGCAAAGGCCAGAAGGTAGGGAAGAAGGGGCTCTATAAAGCTGAATAAAACTATGGTGAGCAAAGCTCCCAAGGGCTCCACTGCCCCGGAAAGTGTTCCATACAGAAAGGCTTTTCCTTTTCCCATAGCCTTTTCGCTTTTCAGCGGCAGAGATATGATGGCTCCTTCAGGAAAATTCTGTATAGCGATTCCCACAGACAGAGCCATAGCTCCTGCAAGGGTGATCTGGGTATTATCTGCCATCATTCCTGCAAATACCACTCCCACGGCCATACCCTCAGGTAAATTGTGGAGCGTCACCGCCAGCACCAGCATGGTTGTTTTTTTCAGACTGCTCTTTCTCCCTTCCGGCTTGCTCTCACCCAGATGTAAATGAGGGATCAGACGGTCCATTGCCAGAAGAAAAAAAATCCCCAGGAGAAAACCCACTGCGGCTGGAAGGAAAGCAAGCTTTCCCATACCCTTTGACATATCCATAGCCGGGATCAGTAAAGACCAGACAGAAGCGGCCACCATCACCCCGGAAGCAAATCCCAGAAGTCCTTTCTGAACCAGGGGCTTCAGCTCGTTTTTCAGAAAGAAAACACTGGCAGAGCCCAGGCAGGTCCCAAGAAAAGGAATCATGATTCCCATAAAAAGTTCCATGTTCGTCTCCTTTATTGTCTTTTTCTGTTTTCTTGATCATAATATCATACTTCGGAACAAAACGCATGAACTTTCTGTACTTTATGATAGGATATGCAGGATTTGAAAAAATGACTCATAAAGGCTGCTGTATAATCTGAACGATTCCTACAGCAGCCTGCTATTATCTTTTATTCTTCTTAATCCAATTCCAGATTATGTATCTCCAATTCATTCTGCTCTGTAATATACGAAGCACTGTAACTGTATCTGTCTCTTCTACCACGGTATAAAATATCAGACAGCCACTTTGTGGTTTTAAATAAATCTTATATCCCCTATATTGAAAATCCGTTACAGCATAACCTGTTGGAAATGTATCTAATTGGCTTATTGCCTTTTTCATCTTCTGTGAGAAATCTTCCGCATACTGACGGTATTCAAAATGTTCCAGAATATAATTCTTCTTTTCTGCAACATCTCTCTTAGCGCTTTCCGCAATTACCACTTGGTATTTCTTATTTCTCATCAATACTCCTTAAAGAGCGTCAAGTTCTCTCCATACTTCTTCAATGGTCTGTACACGTCCGGCTTCCATGTCTTCGATAGCTTCATCTAGTTTTGACTGCCATAAATCCGTTTCTTTTTTCGACGTATGTTTTTCTTCATGGAACTGGACTGATTTTTCCAATGTCATAATACTTGCCTCCTTTTTGCTACCCTTCCCGTGTCTTCATCCTACCACTATTCTCTCAAAATAAGCAAGTAAAAATTTCCTCTTTAGATATCATCTGTTTTTGTAACTTGTGACAGAATCTCTGTTTCTCATGCAAACGTATTTCTCTGCTTATAAAAACCTGCTACAATCTCCTTATAAGAAAAAGATTATTTAGGAGGTGCGCTTATGGCAGAAAAAGAATTTTATGAAAATCCCAGGATTCCCAGATATCCCAATACTGGCTTTCAGAAGGCGCTGAATCTTTTTTCTGTTCTTGCCCTGATCTTTACCTTTCTATATCCGCTGCTGAAATGGAACCAGCTTCCAGATACCATCATTACCCACTGGGGGTTCAGCGGACAGCCAGACGGCTGGGGGCCAAAAGGCTCTGTCTGGGCCGTTCCTGCAGCCAGCCTGGTCCTTTATCTGCCTCTGACCATACTGGAAAGGTTTCCCTCTGTCTGGAACGTCCCCGTCAGAACTACTCAGAAAAATGAAAAATGGGTCTATCAAAACATAAAAACCATGCTGGTACTCATGAAATTTCTCATGACAGCAGAATTTGCCGTGATCACATACCACTGCGTTCAGGAAAAAAATCTGAGTAATCTGCATACAGCCCTGTTTCTAATCTTCCTTTTCGGCTCCATGATCTTTTTCATTATAAGGAGCATCCGGAAACCGCCGGAAAACCGTGATTGATCAAGGCATTTCAAAAAAAGCCGGGCTTTGCGCAATGGGCCGGCCCGGCTTTTTTCATTCTCTTCTGTTTTGTCTCTATTTTATTTCTGTCCGTAATATGCGTTTGCCCCATGTTTTCTGTAATAATGCTTATCCTGAAGCTCCTGAGGCGCCGGCTGTACTCTGGGGTTGATCATCTCACATCTTGCAGCCATCTTAGCCACCTCTTCCAGCACTACTGCATTATGGACTGCTTCGTGGCCGTCTTTTCCCCAGGTGAAAGGTCCGTGATTCTTACAGAGAACTGCAGGAACTGCCTCATAGTCCTTATCCTTGAAATAGTCGGCAATAAGCAGTCCTGTATTTTTCTCATATGCAGTGTCGATCTCTTCCTTTGTCAGACATCTTACACAGGGGATCTCACCATACATATAGTCTGCATGAGTGGTTCCGTAGCAGGGAATTCCTCTTCCGGCCTGAGCCCAGCTGGTAGCCCACGGAGAATGGGTGTGGACAACGCCGCCGATCTTTGGGAAGGCTTTGTACAGCTCAATATGAGTAGGTGTGTCAGAAGAAGGATTGTATTTTCCTTCGATCTTGTTTCCCTCCAGGTCCATGATCACCATGTCTTCAGGAGTCAGCTTGTCATAGTCCACTCCACTGGGTTTAATGGCAAAATATCCAGTCTCCCTGTCGATCTGGCTTACATTGCCCCAGGTAAAGGTTACCAGATTGTGTTTCGGCAAAAGCATATTTGCCTCGTAAACCGCTTTTTTCAGTTCTTCTAACATTTATTTTTCCTCCTTTTTCCTTCTGTCCTTAACAGAATTCCGCAGGATCAGTTCCGGCTGGATAAGCCTGGGAATCTGGCTTTTCTCCTCGGGAACCTCCCTTATCTTTTCCAGCAGCAGCTCTGCCGCCATCTCCCCCAGCTTCTCCTGGGGATGTACGATGGTGGTGAGGGAAACGTCTCCTCCGGCCATCACCGAATTGTCATAGCCTGTCACAGAAATATCCTCGGGCACATTTTTTCCCATCTCCCGCAAAACATGCACCACGCTTACAGCAATCTGGTCATTATAGCACACGATACCGTCTACAGGGAGGCCCTGCTCCAGCAAAATCCTGGTCATCAGGCCTGGCTTCGTCTTTCTGTCCTCGGTATGGAACCAGATCACCCGGTCCGGATCATAGCTGTATCCTGCCTCCTGAAGAGCTTTTACATACCCTTTATGCCTTTCCTGTCCCTGGAAATCATCTGCCTTAAAAATCCCCAGCAGATTTTTATGCCCCATATCCAGAAGATATTTTGTCACCAGATAGCCTCCCTGGCAGTCATCCATGAGAATATGAGGTTTTTCTTTCATCTGAGAATAGACACCCTGGATAAAGACATAAGGGATCTGATACTTGTCCAGCAGCCCATACAAGTTCATATGCCTGCAAAGGATCTGGCTCTTAGCAGGCTCAATGATCAGACCATCAATATCTTTCGTCAGGATATCCTCCAGGACCTTAGCTTCTTTCGTCCTGCTGTTAGCCGTATTCTTTAGGATAATGCTGTAGCCGTTGTCTGTAAGCACCCGGTCCATTCCCTGGATCAGCCTGGGAAAAATATAATCAGAGATATAAGTAGTGATCACCGCAATGTTTTTAGACTGCTTCAGGTGGCCCATGCGCTGTGAGCAGAAGGTTCCCCTTCCATGCTCCGCTACAATATATCCCTCCTGCCCCAGGATAGACAGGGCTTTTCTCACCGTATGTCTGCTGATATGATACTTCTCAGAAAGCTGGTTTTCTGAGGGCAGCTTTTCTCCAGCTTTAATTTTTCCGCTGAGGATAGCTTCTTTCAGCTCCTCCATCAGCACATAGTACTTTGTTTTTCCGTTTTCCTGTGTCATAACCTGCTCCTTTGGTAATCATTCTACAACTTGTACGCACCTATTAACAAGTTGTTCTTATTCCTTTTTCAGA
Source organism: uncultured Blautia sp. (assembly GCA_900543715.1). Classification (GTDB taxonomy): domain Bacteria; phylum Bacillota; class Clostridia; order Lachnospirales; family Lachnospiraceae; genus Blautia; species Blautia merdigallinarum. The sequence continues at coordinate 14,847 of UQSX01000056.1, forward strand.
AACTTTTCTTCCTTGATTTCCACCAGGATAATATCCTCTCCTATCTGCCGGATACAGGAATAAGGAATCACATATTCACTGGTAGGTCCGAAAAATCCGCACATCTTCCCGGGAAGAGGTACGATCAGGGCCTGTATACAGCCGGTCTTACAATCAAACTCTACGTCCAGCGGACAGCCCAGGGTCCGGCAGGAACAAATATTGATCACTTCTTTTTGTCTAAGCTCACAGACACGCATAAAAAATCCCCTGTGCCATAATCTGTTAATATAGCTTATGTACACAGGGGTAATTCTGTTACCTTTTATCTGTCCATCTCAAGCTGAACGCCGGTATTCTTATGGTTTTTAATGATTCTGTCAATCTCCTCCAGGCCACAGGAAGGCAGGTCTCCCGGAATAGTATTCTTTACAGAGCTGGTGGCGTTTCCGTACTCCAAAGCCTTCTGGCAGTCAAAGTCATGAGCCAGCAGTCCATAGAGAGCGCCGGAAATATAGGCATCACCGCTTCCGATACGGTCTACTACTTCAATGTTCCGGTAGGGCTCCTCCTGATAGAACTTGTCTTCTTTTGCATTATAGATCACAGAGCCAAATGTATGTACCTTGGGACTGTGAACGATCCTCTGGGTAGAGGCCACAATGGACAGAGGATATTCCTTTGCAAAGCTCCTCATGATCTCATACACATCTCCTTCTTTTAAGAAAGTCAGCTTTGCCGTTTCCTCAGAACAGAAGAAAATATCTACATAAGGCAGGATGCTTTCAATGCACTCCTTTGCCTCCGGCCCTGTCCAGAGATTTCCACGGAAGTTTACGTCAAATGAGATAAGAGCGCCGTTTTCTTTAAAGCGTTTCATCATCTCGATCCCCACTTTTCTGGTATTCTCAGAAAGAGCCAGGGTGATTCCGCTGGTGTGGAAACACTTTGTGGAAGAAAACATGGATTCCGGCAGCTCATCCAGAGAAATTTTACAGAAAGACGCATGTCTTCTGTCATATACCACACTTGGCTTTCTTGGATAAGCTCCGTCTTCGTAGTAGTAAATACCCAGGCGGGCATCCGGATCCTGGTCATAGACCAGATAGTCATCACTGACACCGCAGAAACGGACACGGTTCTTTGCGTAAGTTCCCAGAGCATTGTCAGGCAGCTTGGAGATCACTCCGGTCCGCAGCCCCAGAAGAGAAACTCCTGAAACCACATTCAGTTCCGCTCCTCCTACCTGTTTCTGAAAGGTCTCACCTCTTACAATCCTTTCATTGTTCGGCGGTGAAAGTCTCAGTAAGATTTCTCCCAACGACAGCAGGTCAAAGTCCTTTTTCATTTTTTTACACCTCCACTTTTATTTTCCCCGGTTATAACAAAAGGACGTCCTGAGAAACAGTATGAAAATATATAAATGTTTCCCAGGACACCCCTTTCTATTAATAAATGTTCCCCAATGGCATAAGGGTTCTCATTTAGCGATATTTAGTTATCTCTGAACACGGCCTGAACCGTCTCCGCCTGCCAGCTTCAGCACTTCATCCATGGATACCATGTTGAAGTCACCTTCGATAGAATGTTTCAGGCAGGAAGCAGCTACTGCGAATTCGATAGTAGCCTGAGCGTCATAACCATTTAAGCATGCGCAGATCAGTCCGCCGCCGAAGGAATCGCCGCCGCCTACACGGTCTACGATGTGCATTTTATATTTTTTGCTGAAGTAGTAGTCTTTTCCGTCATAGAGCATAGCAGACCAGTTGTTGTCGTTTGCTGACAGAGACTCTCTCAGTGTGATAGCTACCTTCTGGAATCCGAAACGGTCAGCAAGCTGTTTTGCCACGTCTTTGTATCCTTCATGGTTTACAGTACCCTGAGTTACATCTGTATCTGCAGCTTTGATACCGAATACGTCGGCAGCATCTTCTTCGTTTGCAATGCATACATCCACATATTTGCACAGCTCGCCCATAACTTCTCCGGCTTTTTCTTTAGACCACAGTTTGTTTCTGTAGTTTAAGTCGCAGGAAATAGTAGCACCGGCTTCTTTTGCTGCTTTGCAGGCTTCCAGACAGATTTTTGCCACTTCGTCGTTAAGAGCCGGAGTGATACCTGTAAAGTGGAACCATTCTACACCGTCAAAGATTTTCTTCCAGTCAAAATCAGAGGAAGAAGCAGTAGCGATAGAAGATCCAGCACGATCATAGATAACCTTGGAAGGTCTCTGAGAAGCGCCTTTCTCCAGATAGTAAATACCTACCCTGTCTCCGCCGCGAACGATATCGGTTGTGTCAACGCCGTATTTTCTCAGAGAGTTTACAGCTGCCTGTCCGATTTCATGTTTTGGAAGTTTTGTAACGAATTTTGCGTCAAATCCGTAGTTTGCCAGAGAAACAGCTACGTTTGCCTCTCCTCCGCCGTAGGTAGCACCAAAAGTATCTGCCTGAACAAAACGATAATAGCCTTCCGGGGCCAGTCTTAACATAATTTCACCAAAAGTAACAACTTTCTTTGCCATCATCATATCTCCTCTATAATTTCTATGCTTGTTATCCTGCTTATTTATTTCTGATCTGAGCAGCCAGTTTTACGGCTTCTTCTGTCAGAGATTTAATCTCGTCAAATTTTCCGGCTTTAACCAGGTCGCCTTTTACCATCCAGCTTCCGCCGCAGGCAACGATCTTGTCGCAGCTTAAGTAGCTTTCCAGGTTCTTTGCATTTACGCCGCCGGTAGGCATGAACTTCAGTCCTACATAAGGAGCTGCCATAGCTTTGATAGTAGCTACGCCCCCAAACTGCTCAGCCGGGAAGAATTTTACAACCTTTAATCCTCTCTTAACAGCCTGAGCCACTTCAGAAGGAGTGATAACTCCCGGGAATACAGGAATGTCTTTGCTCAGACAGTAGTCTACAATCTCAGGATCGAATCCTGGACTTACGATAAATTTAGCTCCTGCTGCTACTGCTCTGTCTACCTGGTCAATAGTCAGAACTGTACCTGCTCCCACGAACATATCCGGATATTCAGAAGCCATGATCCGGATGGACTCCTCAGCTGCTGCTGTACGGAATGTTACCTCTGCACAGGGAAGACCTCCCTCTACCAGTGCTTTTGCCAGAGGCGCTGCGTCTTTTGCATCCTCCAGAACTACTACTGGTACTACACCTAACTCTGCAAATCTTTCTGCTGCTGTGCTCATAATACTTCCTCCTTATACATTTTTCGTTTCATATTATGAAATGTTGTTTCGTCATGTGGTATGTCTTTAACTGCATTATACTACTGTGACTAAAAAAGTCAAGAGATTTTTTCCAGTTGCCACAATCTTCTGAAAGTGTTACAATAGCGCCTGAATAATATTATGATTTCACAAACAGGAGTGTTTGATCATGGAAAATAAAAACCCTATCCAGGTAGCAGACCGACTGTTTCTTGTACTGGAAACCCTGGCGGACACAGGCTCCGTCACACTGGCCGATCTCTGCCGACAGCTGGACTTAAATAAAAGCACCCTCCATCGCCTTCTCAGCTCACTGATCTACATGGGCTATGTAAAGCAGGACGGTGAAACCGGAAAATACAGCCTCTCTCTGAAACTCCTTGGCCTTTCCAATAAGCTTCTGGCACATATGGACATTCTGGATGCCGTCCGTCCCAGCCTGAAAATTCTGGCTCAGGAAACCGGAGAGACTGTCCACTTCGTCCAGTTGGACGGTGTTGAAGCTGTGTATATCTACAAAGAAGAGTCCACCCAGAATTCTGTCCGAATGGTCTCTAAGGTAGGAAGCCGTATCCCTCTTTACTGTTCCGGCGTAGGAAAAGCCATGGCCGCTGACATGGAGGAGGATCAGATACAGTCCATCTGGGAACACAGCACAATCCGAAAACTGACACCTCATACTATTATAGATTATACCCAATTTCTGGAGAACATTAAAGAGGCAAGGGAAAAAGGTTATGCCCTTGACGATGAAGAAAATGAGCTGGGAGTCCGCTGTATTGCCGTAGGTCTCCCAGATTACCGGGGAAGGGCAAAATATGCTTTCTCCATCTCGGCTCCGGCTTCCAGAATGACTGATGAACGCCTGGAAGAACTGGCCCAGGTCCTTTTGAAAACAAAACAAGAAATATTGAAAAATATGTGATCCTGCGCCTCCTTCCATATCCGGAAATCTCTGAATATTTTCAGCAGAACAGAAAAAGACTGCTGCAAAGACCTTCCGCCGGAACTTTTTCCGGTCAGAGTTCTCTGCCAGCAGTCTTTTCTACTGAATCGCTTCTACTATTGAAATTTCACCGCTGTGCCGTAGGCCATGATCTCGGCGGCTCCCTGGGCTACTGTTGCAGAAGAAAATCTGGTACAGATAATCGCATCTGCTCCCATGGCCTGGGCATCTGTTTTTTGTCAAGTACTTTTCCCTGAAAAAAGCGTCGGAATTCCCTTTTTTCA
>UQSX01000057.1 GCA_900543715.1 uncultured Blautia sp.
AATCCAATTAGAAGATCTTCAATTGGAATTTGGACATCGGGAAGCAGGAAAATAACTTTCACAGATTGTAAAATAAGTTTCCAACCTCCAGAAGTATTTGTTATTTCACAATTTGGCGATATATATGACCAATTGTATGATGGAGTTATAAAACCATTATGCGACAAAAATAATATTAAGCCGATTAGAGCGGATGAAATATCAAATAGTTCAGTTATTTTGGATGATATTATTAAATATATACAAACGGCAAATATTATTATTGCTGATATAACACCGAATAATCCAAATGTGTTTTACGAATTAGGATATGCACATGCAATAGGAAAGGAAGTAATTCTTTTGTGTGAAAGGGACAAGAGGGCAGGACTACCTTTTGATATATCTGGATATAGAACAATATTTTATGAAAATACAATGATTGGAAAAGACAAAATTGAGAAAGAGGTTGGAAGATATCTTAAAGAAGCGCTTAAAAGACAAGGAATTTTGTAATAGGGTACTATGTCCGAAACATGTAAAAATCTGACATGTATTATTTGTTTGGGGATTGATCTAAATATTTATATATAATGGAGATGCAAAGAGGAATTTTGATTATTTTTTATTCTTAATTTGACACCAGCAGACGTTACCGAACGTCCTCTCCAGATCAACCCCTCTCTTGCGCCCGGGCCAGGGTGGTGCTGGACGTAAACAAATCAGAACGGCATATCCGGGGCGGACTGGCTACCAGGGAGAAATACCTGCATCAGCATGCATAGCCGGTCATTTTTCAAGAAATATTGAGAAAAGTCTGTGAAAGGGCCTAAGCCCGGAACACAGACTTTTTTCTATGCCTGGATTTATAAATGAAGATCGCTTATATAATTCAAAACGACAAAGTATATATAGGATAGCTTTTTTATATTTGGCAAAAATAGATAAAAAATAAAAAAGAAAATTGTGAAAAGTCACGTAAATATATAAAAAGGGACTCGAGTCCTTTTTTAGATGTTAAATTAAAGGTAAGATGCAGGTAGAACAAAGAACGAAAACAAAAAAGAAAGAAGGTATGATTATGAATTACTCAGAAGATGCTAATAAACAATATCACATTCAGGTAGGAAAAGGAGATGTGGGACGTTATGTGATCCTTCCGGGGGACCCCAAACGCTGCGCCAAGATCGCCAAGTATTTTGATAACCCGGTGCTGGTGGCAGACAGCAGGGAGTATGTTACCTACACCGGATATCTGGACGGTGTGAAGGTAAGCGTTACTTCCACAGGAATCGGCGGACCGTCTGCTTCCATCGCCATGGAAGAGCTGACCATGTCAGGAGCAGATACTTTTATCCGGATCGGAACCTGCGGAGGCATGCAGCTGGATGTGAAGAGCGGAGACGTTGTCATCGCAAACGGCGCTATCCGCATGGAAGGTACCAGTAAAGAATATGCGCCTATTGAGTTTCCGGCGGTGGCAGATATCCGGGTGACAAATGCTTTGATCCAGGCAGCAGAGGAGCTGGAAAGCCCTTATCACGTGGGTGTGGTACAGTGTAAGGACTCTTTCTATGGACAGCATTCTCCGGAAAGAATGCCGGTGAGTTATGAACTTCTCAATAAATGGGAGGCCTGGAAACGGCTGGGCTGCCTTGCTTCAGAGATGGAATCAGCGGCTCTTTTTGTTGTGGCAAGCCATCTGAGAGTTCGGGCAGGTTCCTGTTTCCTGGTTATGGCAAATCAGGAGAGAGAAAAAGAAGGCCTGGAGAACCCTGTAGTCCATGATACAGATATGGCTATACGGGTAGCGGTACAGGCAATCCGAAATCTGATCAAGGCAGACCAAAAGGCAGAGAAATAAGGGAGGAAATTATGGAAAAAGCAAAGATACAGGAGCTGATCAATACAGCAGTTGCTCAGCTTTCCTACTCTTATACACCATATTCCCACTTTAAAGTTGGAGCGGCCCTCCTTGGGAAAAATGGACAGATTTACACGGGATGCAACATTGAAAATGCAGCCTATACTCCTACAAACTGTGCAGAGAGAACGGCTTTTTTCAAAGCAGTCAGTGAAGGAGTCAGAGATTTTGAGGCCATCTGTATCGTGGGAGGCCCGGAGGGACAGCTTAATGATTATACCCCTCCCTGCGGAGTCTGCAGGCAGGTTATGATGGAATTCTGCAGTCCAAAGGAATTCCAGATCATACTGGCAAAAGGGAAAGAAGACTATAAAATATACAGGCTGGAAGAGCTGATGCCCCAGGGATTCGGCCCTGGAAATCTGGCAGACTGAGAGGCAAGGAGGACAGAAATGAAAGAATATAAACGTGTATTTGTCATCGTAATAGATTCTCTGGGAATCGGGGCTATGCCTGACGGAGAAAAGTTTGGAGATGTTGGAGTGAATACCCTGGGACATATATCGGAATCCGTAGAAAATTTTCGGATTCCCACCCTTCAGAAGCTGGGAATGGCCAACTTAACGCCCCTTCGTCAGGTGCCTGCTGTGGAGAATCCTCTTGGATATCAGGCTGCTCTGAGAGAGCGGAGCAACGGGAAAGATACCATGACCGGCCATTGGGAGATTATGGGAATTGAGACTAAGAAGCCATTTAAAACATTTACAGAGCATGGCTTCCCTAAGGAACTGATCGAGGAGCTGGAAAAGAGAACCGGCCATAAAGTAATCGGAAATAAAAGTGCCAGCGGAACGGAAATCATTGATGAGCTGGGAGAAGAAGAGATTGCCACCGGACATATGATCGTCTATACTTCTGCGGATTCTGTGCTCCAGATATGCGGGAATGAAGAGACCTTTGGTCTGGAAGAACTATACCGCTGCTGCGAGATTGCAAGAGAGCTGACCATGAAAGAAGAGTGGAGAGTGGGAAGAGTCATTGCAAGACCCTATGTGGGCAGGAAGAAAGGAGAATTTGAGAGGACCAGCAACCGCCATGACTATGCCCTGAAACCACCGATGAAAACCGCTCTGGACGTGCTGAAACACCATGGACTGGATGTGATATCCGTAGGAAAGATTAAAGATATTTTTGACGGAGAAGGCATTACAGAAGCCTACAAATCCAAGTCATCTGTCCACGGTATGGAACAGACCATAGACATTGCCAAGAAGGATTTTCATGGACTTTGTTTTGTAAATCTGGTGGATTTTGATGCAAAATGGGGACATAGAAGAAACCCGGAAGGCTATGCAAAAGAGCTGGAAATGTTTGATGAAAAACTGGAGATTTTATTGGAAAATCTGAAAGACGATGACCTCTTGATCATTACAGCAGATCATGGAAATGATCCTACCTATACAGGAACAGACCATACGAGAGAAAAAGTGCCTTTCCTGGCATACTCCAAATCCATGGAAGGCAACGGAAGGCTGCCGGAACAGGATACTTTTGCGGTGATCGGCGCTACCATTGTAGAGAATTTCGGACTGGACATGCCGGAACAGACCATCGGAACCTCATTGCTTTCATATATAAAATAAAACTTTGACAAAGGAGGAATGAAGAGATGAAAAAACTGAAAAGGCTTGCCGCATTGTTTCTGGCAGTATGCACAGCGGTTACTGCCCTGGGATGCGGACCTTCGGGAACACAGGAAAGTAACAGCGACTCAGAATATCGTGTGGCCATGATCACAGACAGCGGGGATATCACGGATCAGTCTTTTAACCAGACGACCTATGAAGCCTGTCTGGAGTACTGTACAGAAAACAACATTGATTTTACCTATAAAAAACCAGATGGAGATACAGACTATGCCAGGATTGCCATGATCGATGTGGCCGTGGCAGAAGGATATAACATCATTGTTATGCCGGGATATATCTTTGCACCGGCGCTGGTAGAAGTGACTTATAAATACCCGGATGTGAAATTTATCGCCCTGGATATGACGGCGGGAGATATCATTGCGGCAGCTGTAGGAAGCAAATATTATGATGATCCGGATTCCTATGAGGCTTCAGATTATTATAATACGGAGAACACATACTGTGCAGTCTACCAGGAAGAGATACCGGGATACATGGCAGGATATGCGGCGGTAAAACTGGGATACCGGAACCTGGGATTCCTGGGTGGCCAGGCAGTGCCGGCAGTTATGCGGTTTGGATTCGGTTATGTACAGGGAATTAATGACGCGGCCAAAGAACTGGGAATTGTAGACGAGATTCAAGTAGAATATGCCTATGGAGGACAGTTCTACGGCTCCACAGAGATCACAGCAGCTATGGATACCTGGTTCAGCCAGGGCACAGAGATCGTATTTGCCTGCGGCGGCGGAATCTTTACTTCAGCAGCAGAGGCTGCGGCGAAAGTAGGGGGCAAAATGATCGGTGTGGACAGTGACCAGTCTCCTATTATTGACGCATATGGAGAAGGAATGACTGTGACTTCAGCTATGAAAGGCCTGGGAGCTACTGTAAAAGCTATGCTGAATTCGATTATTGTAGACGGTACCTGGGAAGAACATGTAGGAAAAATTGAGAACCTGGGTCTGGTATCAGGAACAGATACATCTGTAAATTATGTGGGACTTCCAGAAGATACAACTCAGTGGAATGAAAACTTTACTGTAGAGGATTATCACCAGCTGGTACAGAAGATTTATGACGGAGAGATCCAGATTGACAACTCTATTGACAAGATGCCGGAGGTATCTGTCAAGGTAAACGAAAGACAAGGATCGATCATGTAGGAAAATACAGAAAGGAGGAAACAAAAATGGGAGAATATGCAGTTGAAATGCTGAATATAACCAAGAGATTTCCTGGTATTGTGGCAAATGACAACATCACCCTGCAGCTGAAAAAAGGGGAAATCCATGCGCTCCTGGGAGAAAACGGAGCAGGGAAATCTACTTTGATGAGCGTGCTGTTTGGCCTGTATCAGCCGGAGGAAGGAGAAATCCGGAAAGACGGAAAAACCGTACAGATCAAGAATCCCAATGATGCCAACGCCTTGGGGATCGGTATGGTGCATCAGCATTTTAAGCTGGTAGAATGTTTCTCTGTACTGGATAATATTATCCTTGGCGCAGAGCCGGTACAGGGAGGATTTTTAAAGAAAGACGAAGCAAGGAAAAAGGTGATGGACCTGTCTTCCAGATACCATCTCCAGATCGATCCCGATGCTATTGTGGAAAATATCACAGTGGGAATGCAGCAGAGAACGGAAATTTTGAAAATGCTGTACCGGGATAATGAAATCCTGATTTTTGACGAGCCTACGGCAGTGCTGACTGTACAGGAGATCGAAGAGCTGATGCAGATCATGAAAGGCCTTGCAAAAGAAGGAAAGAGTATCCTTTTTATTTCTCACAAGCTCAATGAAATCATGGAAGTTTCTGACAGATGTACGGTTCTTCGGAAGGGAAAATATGTAGGTACAGTAGAGACAAAAGATACCACTCCTGAGAAGCTGTCCGCTATGATGGTAGGAAGAAATGTAAGCTTTAAAGTAGAGAAGAAACCTGCCAAACCAGGGGATGTAGTGCTGGACGTAAAGCATATGACCGTTGGCGGACAGAACAAAAAAGACGCAGTTCAGGATGTGAATTTCCAGGTACGGAAAGGAGAAATTGTCTGTGTAACAGGAATTGACGGAAATGGTCAGACGGAGCTGGTCTACGGACTGTCTGGCCTGGAGCCTCTGAAAAGCGGAAATATCCTTATGAATGGAAAAGACATTACCCATACTCCTATCCGCCAGCGTTCTGTTATGGGCATGAGCCATATTCCTGAGGACCGGCATAAACATGGACTGGTCCTGGACTATTCTCTGGAGGATAACCTGGTGCTGCAGAGATACTTTGAACCTCAGTTTACGAATAAATTCGGAGTGCTGAAGAGAAAAGAAATCCGGGAATATTCAGATCGTTTGATCGAAGAGTATGATATTCGTTCCGGCCAGGGCTCGGCAACTACTGTTCGTTCCATGTCCGGAGGAAATCAGCAGAAGGCCATTATTGCCAGGGAGATTGATAAGGATCCGGATCTTCTCATCGCTGTGCAGCCTACACGAGGAGTAGATATCGGGGCTATTGAGTTCATTCACAAACAGCTTATTGAACAGAGAGATGCGGGAAAAGCCGTGCTTTTAGTCAGCCTGGAACTTGATGAAGTTATGGACGTGCCGGATCGGATTCTGGTAATGTACGAAGGGAAACTGGTCGGAGAATTCAAACCCGATGAGGTGACGGTTGAAGAATTAGGACTTTATATGACCGGTGCTAAAAAACAGGAGGTGTAGGATATGAATACGAAAAAAGAAAAGAAAGGATTCCTGGAAATCGCCGGTGTACAGACTGTGATCGCCTCTCTGATCTGTATTATCCTGGGACTGCTGGTAGGATATGTTGTGCTGTTATGCATCAATCCGGCAGAAGCCTGGAGCGCCATGACCGCAATCCTGAAAAACTTTTTATATTTCCCCAGACCAGAAGTGGCTCTGGAGTATTTCGGAAGTACCCTGGCCAAGACTGCCCCTCTTCTCATGTGTACGCTGTCTATCTTATTTGCCTATAAGGTAGGACTTTTCAATATTGGAGCTTCCGGACAGTATGCGGTGGGAGCAGGGCTGGCCCTTTACCTGGCTCTGGCCTTCCAGATGCCCTGGTATGTGTGCATGATCGCAGCCATGATCGGCGGAGGAATCCTGGGCGGCATTGCAGGAATCCTGAAGGCTTACTTAAATGTAAACGAAGTTATTGCGGGAATCATGCTGAACTGGATCAGCCTTTACAGTGTGAATATGCTCCTGACCAATGTAAAAGAATCCAGCACCACCTACACAATGGCCTTGAAGACCAATGCTCCCGGAGCCTTGATCCCAAGTCTGGGACTGGACAGGCTGTTTTCCAACAACCGGTATGTGACCATTGCCATTCCTCTGGCGGTTATTATCGCCATTCTGGTGTGGTTCCTGATGAGTAAAACAAAACTGGGATATGAGCTGAAAGCTACAGGACTGAATAAAAATGCAGCAAAATACGCAGGTATGAAAGAAAAAAGAAATATGATCCTTACCATGGTGATCGCAGGCTGTCTCTCCGGACTTGGAGCCTCATTCCTTTATCTGAGCGGGATTGAGCAGTGGTCCTGCGCCCAGACAGCAGTTCCGGCTATGGGCTTTAACGGAATCGCAGCTGCTTTCCTTGGGGGACTGAATCCTATCGGAAGTGTTTTCTCCGCATTTTTCATCCAGCACATTACAAGCGGCGGCTCTTATGTGGATAAGATGGTATACTGTGCCCAGATTTCTGACCTGATCTCAGCGATCATCATTTACTTCTGCGGCTTTGTATTATTCTTTAAACACTGCATGAACAGAAAAGGGAAAAAGTAGGAAAGGAGGAAGAAAAGGATGGCACTATTATTACAATATACTTTAATTTATGCCTCAGTACTGATGCTGGTAGCCCTGGGCGGATGCTTTTCAGAACGAAGCGGCGTAATTAACCTGGGCTTAGAGGGAACCATGGTCATCGGCGCCCTGGGCGGAGCTCTGGTAATGAAATACATGGGGAATCTTCCGGCGGCTCTCATGATCCTGGCAGTTGTGATCGGAAGTATCCTTTTCGGTATGGTTTATTCTCTTCTGCTGGCAGTATCGGCAATTAATTTTAAAGCAGACCAGACCCTTATCGGAACGGCTATGAACCTTCTTGGAACAGCGGCAGCTACAGTATTTGTAAAAGCGATCAATATGTCAGAAAATGTAAACAACGTTTCTTCCTCGATCCAGTACATCGAACAGAGAAAAGCGTTTTCCGCCTTTAAGATCGGAAATTTTGAGGTGAGCTGGTTTATGATCCTGGCAGTTATCCTTCTGATCATTGCCCATATTGTTCTTTATAAAACTAGATTTGGCCTTCGTCTGCGTGCCTGCGGCGAGCACCCTCAGGCAGCAGATTCTGTGGGAATCAACGTATATAAAATGCGTTATGCAGGCGTTCTGATTTCCGGGGCTTTCGGAGGCCTTGGAGGAATCGTTTACATTACAGCAGGAGTCAGTGAATGGAAGTTTGAGAACGGCGTTGCCGGCTTCGGATTCCTTGCTCTGGCAGTTATGATCTTTGGTCAGTGGGAACCAAAACTCATCGGACTGGCAGCCCTTCTTTTTGGATTATTCAGGGCTCTGTCCAATGTATATTCAGGATTCGATATTTTAGAAGCACTGAACATACCAAGTGCAGTTTACAACATGCTTCCTTATATTATTTCTCTTGTGGTGCTGGCACTGTTCTCAAGGAACTCCAGAGCGCCGAAAGCGGAAGGCATCCCCTACGATAAAGGACAGCGATAAGGAATATCCCCGTTGTCTGGGGACAGAAAATTTAAAAATCAGTAAGGAGAAGATCCCATGGAAATATTTGCCATCAAAGGCCATATCTGTTACAGTGAAGATAAGAACAAAATACGGACCACAGAGCATGGGTATGCAGTATGCGAAAACGGAAAATGCCTGGGAGTCTTTGAGGCCCTCCCGGAGGAATGGAAAGGGATTCCCTGTGTGGACTACGGGGAGAAACTGATCATTCCGGGGCTTGTTGACCTTCATGTCCATGCTCCCCAATACACCTTTCGGGGACTGGGTATGGACATGGAGCTGATTGACTGGCTGAACACCCATACTTTTCCGGAAGAAGAGAAATATCAGGATACAGAATACGCCCAAAAGGCGTATCATATATTCATAGATGATCTGCTCCACAGCTCCACTACAAGGGCCTGCGTCTTTGCTACCTGCCATAAGGAGGCTACCTTATGGCTGATGGAAAAGATGGAGGAAGCAGGACTGGCAGGATATGTGGGTAAGGTAAATATGGATAGAAACAGCCCGGAAGGACTCTGTGAGAAAAGCGCTGAAAGGTCAGCAAAGGATACAGAAGAGTGGCTCCTGGCATCTGCAGGCCTTTCCAATGTCAGGCCGATTCTGACTCCAAGATTTATCCCCACATGCTCAGAGGAGTTGATGGAGAGACTTTCTGAACTCCAGAAAAAATACCGGCTGCCAGCCCAGTCTCACCTTTCAGAAAATCTCAGTGAGATAGAATGGGTGAGGGAGCTCTGTCCTGAAGCTACATGCTATGGCGATGCTTACCGGCTTCACGGTCTCTTCGGGGGAGACTGCCCAACTGTCATGGCTCACTGTGTTTACAGCAATGCAAAGGAAATCCAGATGATGAAAGAGCAGGGAGTGTTTATTGCTCACTGTCCGGAGTCTAATGCAAATCTGGCGTCGGGAATCGCACCGGCCAGGAAATATTTAGATCAGGGACTGAAGATGGGACTGGGCACAGATGTAGCTGCAGGCACCTCCCTTTCCATGTTCCGGGCCATGGCTGCGGCCATTCAGTGTTCAAAGCTTCGGTGGAGGATACAGGATGAGAGCCTTGCTCCTCTGACTGTAGAGGAAGTATTCTATCTTGCTACAAAAGGGGGAGGAGAATTCTTCGGAAAGGTGGGAAGTCTGGAGCCTGGCTATGAATTTGACGCGGTAGTCATTGATGACGGAATGCTCCGCCATGCCCGGGAACTTTCTCCAAAAGAGCGGCTGGAGCGGCTGATCTACCTGGCAGAGGACAGACAGATCCAAGCAAAATATATCAAAGGAAAACAGGTGCTTCCTATATAAAAGGACTATAGGTGACGAAAGATGGAAAACAAATATCTGGCAAAGATCCTGCCTTTTTTAAACGAAATAGAAAAGGAGAGAAGAGAGCAGTTTGAGGTGTATTTTCGGACAGCTCCCATGTGGCTGATGGATACCTTTGTGGTGGAGGAACTGGAAAAAGGAACCATATTTGTCCAGGAAGGTGAGCCTGCAGACATGATCTACCTGATAGGAAAGGGTCTTATCAAAGCCACAGATTACAGAATTTACGGCATTAATTATGACTTTACAGTATTCGACAAAGTCTATGCTTTCGGCGGGATGGAAGTGATCATTAATCTGGACAAATACCAGACAACTCTTCAGACAGTGACAAAATGTACAGTGCTGAAAATTCCCAAAGAAGGCTTTAAAAAATGGCTGGATTCCGACATTGTAGCCCTTCAGCAGGAAAGCAGACTGATGGGAGAATACCTTCTGGAGCAGGCCCGGGACAGCCGGATGCTTTTATTCCTCCAGGGGGCAGACCGGGTGGCCTTTCTTCTAATGAAACGGTATCGGAAATATGCCGAGAATGGGGTCATGAAGATGAAAGGAGACCGGCAGGAACTGTCGGATTTTACGGGATTGTGTGTAAAGACCATCACTCGTTCCATTAAGAAATTTAAAGAAAGCGGGTTGATCACCACCCAGGGAAGCTATATTCTCATTAACTATGAACAGTACTGCCGGATGGAAAAAATGATATCGGAAATCCTGGCGGAAGATTTATGAGAGGAGTGGAAATATGGAAAATAAATTAAAGACTTGCCTGGCAAGTATCAGAGAAAAAACAGATTTCAAACCAGAAGTTGCCCTGATCCTGGGAAGCGGACTGGGAGACTATGCGGAAGGTATTAAGATAGAAACTACTGTGGATTACTCAGATATTGAAGGATTTCCCGTGTCTACAGTAAAAGGCCACAAAGGACGTTTTGTTTTCGGATATGTAGGAAATGTCCCGGTGGTGATCATGCAGGGAAGAGTTCATTATTATGAAGGATACTCTATGTCTGATGTGGTGCTGCCCACAAGGTTAATGGGCCTTTTAGGAGCAAAAAAACTGATCCTTACCAATGCAGCAGGAGGAATCAATGAGAACTTCCAGCCGGGAGATTTTATGATGATCACTGACCAGATCGCAACAGGTGTCCCCAGCCCCCTGATAGGACCAAACCTGGAGGAGCTTGGAGACCGGTTCCCGGATATGAGCGAAGTCTACAGCAAAAGAATCCGGGAGGTAATCCGGAAATCTGCCGAAGAATGCGGAATCCATCTCCAGGAAGGGGTCTATGTACAGCTTACCGGACCAAATTATGAGACTCCTGCAGAAGTCCGGATGTGCCGGATCTGGGGAGGAGACGCTGTGGGAATGAGTACTGCCTGCGAGGCTATGGCTGCCCGCCATATGGGAATGGAGATCGGAGGAATCTCCTGTATCACTAACCTGGCCGCAGGACTGTCAGATAAAAAACTGGATCACAAAGAAGTGCAGGAAACTGCCGACAGAGTCTCCGTTCAGTTCAAAGAACTGGTTACTAAAATTATAGAAAAGGTGTGATTATATGGATATAGAACAGCTTCCAAAACTTGATCTTCACTGTCATCTGGACGGCTCTCTTACAAAGTCCATGATAGAAAGACACCTGGGGAAAGAAGTGGCCAGGGAAGCTTTGACCGTATCCCAGGACTGCAAAAGTCTTACGGAATATCTGGAGAAATTTGACCTGCCTCTTCAGTGTCTTCAGGACGAGAAAGGACTGGAAGAAGGCGCCTATACCTTTGTGGAAGAAATCGCAAAAGAAAAGGTAGAGTATATTGAAGTACGTTTCGCTCCCATGCTTTCCGTCCATGAAAATTTAAACTGCAGACAGGTGATCGAGGCGGTGCGAAAAGGAATGGAACGAGGCAAGGAAGATTTCCAGGTACATTATGGGATCATCGTGTGCGCCATGAGAAATCATACCGAAGAACAGAACTTAAGTATGCTCCAATGCGCCAGAGAATATCTGGGAGAAGGGGTATGCGCCCTGGACCTGGCCGGAGATGAGTCCGCCTTTCCTACGGCTCAGTACCGGAACATTTTTCAGGAGGCAAAAAGACTTGGCATGCCCTATACCATTCACTCCGGGGAAACCGGAAGCCTGGAAAATGTCCGGGAGGCCTGGGAACTGGGAGCGGCCAGGATCGGTCATGGAATTGCCCTGAAAAAAGATCCGGAACTGATGAAAGCATATGCCAGGGCAGGGATCGGCGTGGAAATGTGCCCTACAAGCAACTTCCAGACTAAAGCAGTTCAAACCTGGCAGGATTACCCTCTCCGTCAGTTTCTGGACGCAGGGATCAAGGCGTCTATAAACACAGATAACAGGACGGTAAGCGGAACGACGATGACCAGGGAACTGACCCAGATTTATGAGCAGTACGGCCAGGATGAGGAACTGATCCTTACCTTGCTGCGAAATGCTGCCGATACAGCCTTTGATTCGGAAATCAGAGAAATCTTTGAGAAGAAATGGAAAGGAATTTAAGATGGATAAAAAAGAGATTTTAAAATATGTAGACCATACTTTACTGACACAGACTGCAGCCTGGGAGGAGATCCGTCAGATTCTGGATGACGCCATAAAATATGGAACAGCCTCTGCATGTATTCCGGCTTCCTATGTAAAGCAGGCTGCCGAATATGTAGAGGGAAAGCTTCCAATCTGCACGGTTATCGGTTTTCCAAACGGCTACAGCACCACAGCCACTAAGGTATTTGAGACAAAGGACGCTGTTGCAAATGGAGCTTCCGAGATCGACATGGTCATCAATATCGGAAAGCTGAAAGATAAGAAGTACGAAGAAATCGAAGAGGAGATCCGCCAGATCCACCAGGCCTGCGGCGGCAGGATCCTGAAGGTTATTATCGAGACATGCCTTCTTACTGAGGATGAAAAGATAAAAATGTGCGAGATCGTCACTAAGGCAGGAGCAGAATATATTAAAACATCTACAGGATTTTCTATTGGAGGAGCCACCTTTGCAGATGTGGAACTGATGAAAAAACATGTGGGAAAAGAAGTGAAGGTAAAGGCTGCCGGAGGCATTTCTTCCTTTGACGACGCAGAAGAATTTATCCGCCTGGGAGCTGAAAGACTTGGTACAAGCAGGCTGGTGAAGATCATGAAAAACAGCCCGGATGCCGGGAATGGATACTAAGGGGGAGACGGTGTGAGTACACATTTGATGGTGGAGCTGGTGGGATATATTGGCTCCATACTGGTGCTGATCTCCTTTCTTATGACTTCCGTAGTAAAACTTCGGATTATCAATGCAGTGGGAGGAACGATTTTTGCAGTTTACGCCATGATCATTCAATCCTATCCTACAGCCCTTATGAATTTCTGCCTGGTAGGGATTAATATTTATTATCTGGTCCGCCTCCGGAAATCAGATAGAAATTATGATTTTATTGAAGGAAAGCCGGGAGAGTCTATGGTTCAGTATATGATGGATTTTTATCACACAGATATCCAGAAATACTTTCCAATATTTAAAGAAAAACAGCCGGAATGTGATACTGCATACGTAGTCTGCAAGGATGCTTCACCTGCCGGGCTGTTTCTTGGAAAGAAAGGGGAAGAGGGTGAGCTGGAGGTCCTTCTGGACTACTCTGTGCCGGCATACAGAGACTGTTCCGTGGGAAATTATCTCTATTCAAAATTTAAAGATCATGGAATCCGCAAAATGATCTTTATAGGAACGCCGGGTCCTCATGAATCTTATCTGCAGACAATGGGATTTGAAAAAGTAAATGGAGTTTATGTAAAAGAGCTGGCCTGAAACAGCCTGAGACATAGCTGCCCTGTGGATGAAAAGAAGGGGAAATTTTTGCCAGGGTTATGATTGCATATCAGAAAAACAAGATGTATAATAGGGCTGTTTGTCCAAGTCCAGGCCCGTGATCCCGGGATTTTCGGCAAGGACAGCGCAAAAATTTCGCATGATGTGCAGGGAGACCATTACATGAAAACTCTGAAAGAATTTTTTAGAAAAGAGACGGTTTTCTGCGTCTCTTTTCTTCTTGCCCTTATTTCGGCAGCGGCGGTGAGACCGGATCCGACCTATCTGACTTATCCGGATTACCGGACGCTTGCCCTGTTGTTTTGTTTTATGATCATTGTAGCCGGATTTCAATGGCTGGGGATATTTTCCCTATTGGGAGAGACCCTGCTGAAAAAGGCCAGCAGCCTGCGGAACTTGTCTGTGCTTATGGTGCTTTTGTGCTTTTTCTCAAGTATGATCATCACAAACGACGTGACCCTGATCACTTTTGTACCATTTACCATATTGGTATATCAGATGGTAGGCCGGGAAGACAGGATCCTGAGGATCGTGGTGCTGGAGACCATTGCCGCCAACCTGGGAAGTATGGCTACTCCTATAGGAAATCCCCAGAATCTTTATTTATATTCTATGTCGGGAGTTACTATGGGAGAGTTTGCACGGGCAGTTTGGCCCTATGCCGGCCTTTCCCTGATCCTTCTGGTGTGTATCCTTTTTACAGAAAAAAATGAAGCTTTAAAGAGTATTGCAGTAAAGGGGCAGAAAGAGGTCCAGATAGGAAAAAACCTGTTCCAGCTTTTGGCATTTGCGGCCTTGCTTTTATTATGCCTGCTGGTAGTATTTCGGGTCTTTCCATATATTCCGGTGCTGATCTGTGTGGCGGCAGCTGTGCTGGCAGTGAACCGGGGATTATTTGGAAAAGTAGACTATTTTTTGCTGCTGACTTTTCTGTGTTTCTTCATTTTTATCGGAAATATGAAGCGGATCCCGGAGATCAGCAATACGCTGGCTTCTCTTGTCCAGGGAAAAGAATTGTGGGCAGGGATCCTCACCAGCCAGATCATCAGCAATGTGCCTGCGGCCATCCTGCTGTCGGGATTTGCAGGAAATTTTTCTCTTCTCCTTACAGCGGTTAATCTGGGCGGTCTGGGAACCCTGGTGGCTTCACTGGCAAGTCTGATCTCCTTTAAATTTTATACAGTGGAATATCCCCGGAGAAAGGGAAGATTTATGGCAGTCTTTACGGTGTGGAACCTTGTTTTCCTGGGAATCCTTATCTGTGAGGCCCTTATCCTCACATAGCCGCCAAGTATATCATCTCGAAAAAATATCCTGGGTGATCGGTCCAATTGTTTAGGGGACGATGTACTAACGGAAGTCTTTTGACAGAGAAGGCTTCCGTCTTTTTATGTGGAAGAGAAAAAGTTGAGAATCTCTCTTGTACACCAGAATCCGGGAGCGTATAATGTGGGATATCAAAAAGATACGGAGGAGAAAAAAGAAAAATGGACAGGAAAAAGCTCTTTTTTTCCAATGCAGACCTACGGAAACTGATCCTTCCTCTGGTGGTGGATCAGTTCCTTCAGGCCTTTGTGGGACTGGCAGATTCTGTCATGGTGTCCAGCGTAGGGGAAGCTGCAGTATCGGGGGTTTCTCTCATTGATACGGTGATGGTTCTGATCATCAATATCTTTACGGCCCTTGCCACAGGCGGAGCAGTCATCGCCGGCCAGTTCCTGGGCAAGAAAAAGACAGAAATGGCCTGCAAAGCCACAA
Source organism: uncultured Blautia sp. (assembly GCA_900543715.1). Classification (GTDB taxonomy): domain Bacteria; phylum Bacillota; class Clostridia; order Lachnospirales; family Lachnospiraceae; genus Blautia; species Blautia merdigallinarum. Next base: position 15,266 of record UQSX01000057.1, read on the forward strand.
ACCAGCTTTTGGCTTTTACCCTTAAAGCTTCTCTGGCAGTGATGATCCTGGGATATCTGGGACGGAATCTGATCACACATGTGATCTTCGGCAATATTGAGGCAGATGTTCTTTATAACTGCAATGTCTATATGATGATCGTCTTTGCCTCCATTCCTATGATCGCCCTGTATAATGCAGGGGCAGCGGCTTTCCGGGCAATGGGAAATTCCTCGATTGCTATGAAGACTTCTCTGTTGATGAATGCCATTAATATCTGCGGGAATGCCGTTTTGATCTATGGGTTCCACAGAGGAGTGGAGGGAGTTGCCATCCCCACTTTAGTTTCCAGAACCGTAGCCTGTATTGTGATGCTGTTTATGCTGAACAATCAGAAGCATATGGTTCACATTTATCATCCCTTTTCCTTTAAAACAGACTGGTCTCTGCTGAAAAAGATCCTGTATATCGGAATCCCCAACGGCCTGGAGAACAGTATGTTCCAGCTGGGTAAGATCATGGTGCTGAGCATTGTGACTGGATTCGGAACTGCTTCTATTGCAGCGAATGCGGTTTCCAACAATGTGGCTACTTTTGCAACCCTTCCGGGAATGGCTATTGGCTTTGCCATGCTTACCGTGGTGTCTCAATGTGTGGGAGCCGGGGACTTTGAACAGGTAAAATATTACACCAAAAAGCTGATCAGGATCATTTATATTTCCGCCCTGGCAATTAATATTCTTGTGGTACTGGCTGTGCCTTTTGTGGTGAGTATTTACGGACTTTCAGAAGAAGCCAGCAGCTATGCACGACAGATTTTGTTCTACCATTCTGCCTGTGTAGTGACTATCTGGCCTCTGTCTTTTTCCCTGCCAAATACCCTGAGAGCGGCGGCAGACGTAAAGTTTACGATGGGAATGTCCATCCTTTCTATGTGGATATTCCGAATAGGATTCAGCGTGGTGCTGGGAGTATATTTGGATATGGGAGTATTCGGAGTTTGGGTGGCCATGACTATTGACTGGCTGTTCCGGTCTATATGTTTCGTTACAAGATACATAAGAGGAAAATGGAAACATGCGGCACTGGTATAGGACGAGAAAAAAGTATGAACAAAAAAGTATTTAAAGAACCAAAGATTCCCGAAGAACTGACAGAGGTAAAGGATGGAGCAGAGCTTATTCGAACAGCCAGGGAAGAAGAAGGGGAAATCTTCAGAAGACAGTTTACAGGGACTTTTCTGTCCAGAATTGACGGAAATCATATTTCTTTTCAGCAGGTAGTGTTCCGGAACTGTAAATTCTTAGGCTGCTCTTTTGACAGAGCCAGCTTCACAGATGTGAAATTTATTGGTTGTGATTTTTCCAATTCCAGTATGAATGATGTCTGCTTTAAAAGCTGTGCTTTTGAAAACTGTAAAGCTTTGGGAACAGATTTTTACGGAAGCAATATCCGCCATATCTCCATTGAAAACTGCAATTTCAGAGATGCAGGCATGGATGCGGTACGTATGAGCTATGTGAAAATCTACCATTCAGATTTTACCGACGCCAGCTTCAGCAAATGTAATATCACCAATGTAGACTGGAAGGACGACTGCTTTAAAAATGCCAGCTTCTTTAAGACCTGGCTGAAGGATATTGACTTTACAGAGTGTGATATTACAGGCATTGTGATCTCTGATGCAAAGGACGAACTGAGGGAAGTGATCGTAAATCTGGAACAGGCCATTGTCCTGGCAAAAAGACTGGGAATTGTGATAAAAGAGCTGGAGAAATAAGCATATATGTGGATGAGCTGGATAGATGAGAATATAGAGGGCAGACTGATGCAGTTCAGCAGCAGGCACAGCAGACTATAAGGCAGGAAGAGTACGGCATTTGGTTTGGAGGATTTCTGCCTTCCAAGCCCCAGGGATTTTTTCCTTGTAAAATGGATAGGGATAATCTATAATGAAGTATACAATCCAGGCTGATATCTAAGGAAACTGGATAAAATGTTTTTAAATGAAGATAAAGAAGAACAGGAGGACACTTTCTTGAAGAGAGAAACCGTTATTGTACTTGACTTTGGCGGCCAGTATAATCAGCTGATCGCAAGACGTGTACGTGAATGTAATGTTTACTGCGAAATCTATTCTTATAAAACAGATATTGAAAAGATAAAGGAGATCCAGCCCAAAGGTATTATCTTTACCGGCGGCCCCAACAGTGCGTATCTGCCGGATTCTCCTACTTATTCAAAGGAAATCTTTGAGCTGGGTGTTCCCATCCTGGGAATCTGCTACGGCTCTCAGCTTATGATGCATCTTCTGGGAGGAAAAGTAGAAAAGGCTCCTGTAAGAGAATACGGAAAGATTGAGGTTACTGTAGACCAGAAATCAAAACTCTTTGAGAATGTGTCTGAGAAAACCATCTGCTGGATGAGCCATAACGACTACATCTCCAAACCAGCTCCGGGATTTGAGATCATCGCTCATACAGATGACTGCCCTGTAGCGGCTGTGGAGAATATAGAAAAGAACCTTTACGCAACTCAGTTCCACCCAGAGGTTCTGCATACAAAAGAAGGCAAAAAGATGCTTTCCAACTTTGTTTATAATGTATGTCAGTGCGCCGGCGACTGGAAAATGGATTCCTTTGTGGAGGAGACCATCAAAGCTATCCGCGAAAAAGTGGGCAATGGAAAAGTCCTGTGCGCTCTTTCCGGCGGCGTAGATTCCTCTGTGGCAGCAGTCCTTCTTTCTAAGGCAGTAGGGAACCAGCTTACCTGTGTGTTTGTAGACCATGGCCTTCTTCGTAAAAATGAGGGCGATGAGGTTGAGGCTGTATTCGGTCCGGAAGGCCCCTATGACCTGAACTTTATCCGTGTAAATGCTCAGGAAAGATTCTATGGAAAATTAAAAGGGGTAACAGAACCGGAGAAGAAACGTAAGATCATCGGTGAAGAATTTATCCGTGTATTTGAAGAAGAAGCAAAGAAGATCGGCACCGTGGACTTCCTGGTACAGGGAACTATTTATCCCGACGTAGTAGAAAGCGGCGTAGGCGGAGAATCCACCGTAATTAAGTCCCACCACAATGTAGGAGGACTGCCGGATTACGTTGATTTCAAAGAAATCATCGAGCCTCTCCGTGACCTGTTCAAAGACGAGGTCCGCCAGGCAGGCCTGGAGCTGGGAATACCAGAATACCTTGTTTTCAGACAGCCATTCCCAGGCCCGGGACTTGGTATCCGTATCATCGGCGAAGTAACTGCTGAGAAAGTACAGATGGTACAGGACGCCGACGCTATCTGGAGAGAAGAAATCGCTAAAGCCGGCATTGACCGGGAAATCGGCCAGTACTTCGCAGCCCTGACCAATATGCAGTCTGTGGGCGTTATGGGAGATGAAAGAACCTATGACTACGCTATTGCATTAAGAGCAGTGACCACAACAGACTTTATGACAGCAGAGAGCGCAGAGATCCCATGGGAAGTGATCGGACGGACAACCAGCAGGATTGTGAATGAAGTGAAACACATTAACAGAGTGCTGTATGATTGCACGGGGAAACCACCGGCGACGATTGAGTTTGAGTGATGAAATGAACTCCAAAAACCCAGTGCTTATACGGGTTGCAAGCAAATTTGTTTAAGCGTTGGCAACGATTTGGCAACATTTCGGGTATCACTCACTGAATAACAGAATACTTCA
>UQSX01000058.1 GCA_900543715.1 uncultured Blautia sp.
ATAGGACAGTCTGGAGGACTTTCCTATAGAATATAAAAGAACGCCTCCGGAGCAGTGGAGAAATTCATACAGGATTTTCCCTCAACTGTCCCGGAGGCAGTTCTTTTTCAATCACTTTTATTTATTGTAGTTTACAATGGCACCAAAGTCTGGTTTCAGAGCGGCTCCGCCTACCAGTCCGCCGTCGATATCTGGCTGAACAAATAAGTCTGGAGCTGTTTTAGCATTTACAGAGCCGCCGTACTGAATACGGATAGCATCTGCAGTTGCCTGATCATATACCTCTGCGATGCACTCACGGATAGCCTTGCATACTTCCTGGGCCTGCTCAGTTGTAGCAGTCTTTCCTGTACCGATAGCCCAGATCGGCTCATAAGCGATAACTGCTTCTTTAGCCTGATCTGCTGTAATTCCCTGAAATCCAACTTTTACCTGCTGACGGATAAAGTCCATGGTCACGCCCTGTTCTCTCTGCTCCAGTGTCTCACCGCAGCACATGATAGGTGTTAAACCATGCTCAAAAGCTTTCAGCATTTTCTTGTTGATATCTTCGTTTGTCTCACCGAAGTATTCTCTTCTTTCAGAGTGGCCCAGGATCACATATTTTACTCCTGCATCCACTAACATGTTTGGAGAAATCTCACCTGTGTAAGCGCCTTTTTCTTCAAAGTACATATTTTCAGCGCCAACCTGGATATTAGTTCCCTTTACAGCTTCCACTACAGGAACAATATCAATGGCCGGTACACAGAAAACTACGTCTACTTCTTCATTTGCAACTAATGGTTTTAAAGTGTTTACTAATTCAACTGCCTCGCTGGGAGTCATGTTCATCTTCCAGTTTCCGGCAATAATTTTTTTCCTTGCCATGGGAATTACCTTCTTTCTTGTTCTTTATAACTTGCAGGTGCAGAGGGGTGTGTTCCCGCTCCGCTGTACAGCAGGAGGGGTATGTTCACCTTACTAAGTTCGGACTGCGTCCTACGGACTTGCCTCACTAAGTGCGGTGAACTAAGTGCGCACTAAGCTCTGTCTGCGCCTGCGGCTTGCCAATCGCTAAGTGCTTACTTATCATTTGCAGCTGCTACGCCGGGGAGTTCTTTGCCTTCCAGGAATTCCAGGGAAGCTCCGCCGCCGGTGGAGATGTGGGTCATCTTGTCGCCGTAGCCTAAGATGTTTACTGCTGCTGCAGAATCACCGCCGCCGATAATGGTGGTAGCGTCTGTTTCAGCCAAAGCTTTTGCAACGGCTTCTGTACCATGAGCAAAGTTTGGCATTTCAAAGCATCCCATTGGTCCGTTCCATACAACAGTCTTGGCATCTTTTACAGCTTCGCAGAACAGCTTCTCTGTTTCTGGTCCGATATCCATGCCTTCCCATCCGTCAGGGATCTGACCGGTAGGCACTACCTGGATATTGCAGTCGTTAGAGAAAGCATCACCAATTCTGTTATCTACAGGAAGAAGAAGTTTCACACCTTTCTCTGCTGCTTTTTTCTTCATATCCAGCGCATACTGTAAGTAATCATCTTCACAAAGAGATACACCGATCTTGCCGCCTTCTGCTTTAGAGAAAGTATAGGCCATACCGCCTCCGATGATCAGAGTATCTACCTTATCCAGCAGGTTATTGATAACAGAAATCTTACTGGAAACTTTCGCACCGCCCAGGATTGCAACAAATGGTCTCTCAGGATTGTTTACAGCATTTCCCAGGAAGTCGATTTCTTTCTGCATCAGATATCCAACTACTGCGGTATCTACATATTTTGTAACGCCAACATTTGAGCAGTGTGCTCTGTGGGCTGTACCAAAAGCATCATTTACAAATACATCGCAAAGGGAAGCCAGTTCTTTAGAGAATTCATCTCCGTTCTTTGTCTCCTCTGCACGATAACGGGTGTTCTCCAAAAGGATTACATCTCCGTCTTTCATGGCCTCTACAGCAGCTTTTGCATTAGGGCCTACAACTTCCGGATCAGCAGCAAACTTTACTTCCTGTCCCAGCAGTTCAGTCAGACGTTTTGCAACAGGAGCCAGGGATAATTCCGGTTTCGGTTCTCCCTTTGGCTTTCCTAAATGAGAGCAGAGAATAATCTTCCCGCCGTCAGCGATCAATTTTTTAATAGTAGGAAGTGCAGCTACCAGACGGTTCTCATCTGTGATCTTTCCATCCTGAAGAGGTACGTTAAAGTCACAGCGCACCAGCACTCTTTTTCCTTTTACATTGATATCATCTACTGATTTTTTATTAAGCATTGGAAATGCCTCCTTTTCTTTATATAGCCGAAAAGGGCCCGGTCCATACCGTAGTAGACCGGACCCTTAAATGAGCCTTTATAATACTTTCAGCAGCAAATTATTATTTGTTTAATAATTTACCGAAGTATTTGATTGTTCTAACCATCTGGCTTGTGTAGGAGTTCTCGTTGTCATACCATGATACAACCTGAACTTCTGTTGTTCCGTTGTCCAGAGGCAGAACCATTGTCTGTGTAGCATCGAACAGAGAACCATATCTCATACCAACGATATCGCTGGATACGATTTCATCTTCGTTGTATCCGAAGGACTCTGTAGCTGCTGCTTTCATAGCGTCATTGATCTGCTCTTTTGTAACGTTTCCTTTAACAACTGCTGTTAAGATTGTTGTGGAACCTGTAGGAGTAGGAACACGCTGTGCAGCACCGATCAGTTTTCCGTTTAATTCAGGAATAACTAAGCCGATAGCTTTTGCAGCACCTGTGCTGTTTGGAACGATATTAACTGCTGCAGCACGGGATCTTCTCAGATCGCCTTTTCTCTGTGGTCCATCCAGAGTCATCTGGTCGCCTGTGTAAGCGTGGATTGTACACATAATACCGGACTGGATCTCAGCTAAGTCATTTAATGCTTTAGCCATAGGTGCCAGACAGTTTGTTGTACAGGAAGCTGCAGAAATGATGTTGTCATTTTCTGTTAATGTTTCATGGTTTACATTGTAAACGATAGTTGGCAGGTCATTTCCAGCTGGTGCAGAAATAACAACTTTCTTAGCGCCGGCATCGATATGAGCCTGTGCTTTTGCCTTAGATGTATAGAAGCCTGTACACTCCAGAACAACGTCTACGCCGATTTCTCCCCAAGGAAGTTCAGCGGCATTAGCCATTGCATAAATTTTGATTTCTTTTCCGTCTACAGTGATAGAATCTTCGCCAGCTGTAACTTTATCAGCTAACTCATATCTTCCCTGTGTAGAGTCATATTTCAGTAAGTGAGCTAACATTTTGGGAGATGTTAAATCGTTGATTGCTACGATTTCAAATCCTTCTGCTCCAAACATCTGACGGAATGCAAGACGTCCGATACGTCCAAAACCATTGATTGCTACTTTTACTGCCATGATTTTCATTCCTCCTAAAAGTGATTGATTTTCTGTGAGTTCTTTAACTGTTGTAAGCTACATTGTTAAAGAAACATCAACCTTGTCCATATTGTACTCGTTTTTGTCCAAAAATTCAAGCCTAATTTCATATTTCCTAAGCGTTTTAACTCTAATTTAACCTCTTTCCTCTTGCTAGAACCCTGAAATTTCCCTTATAATGCTTATATTATGTAAAAAACATCTACAAAAAAAGGAGTTGCTGTTATGTATTGTGACTATCATCTTCATTCTTCTTTCTCAGGGGACAGCGACACCCCTATGGAAGAAATGATACAAAAGGGGATCCAGCTTGGTCTTCCCGCCATGTGCTTTACCGAACACCTGGATCCTGATTTTCCAGAGGGGGACTGTTCCTTTGATCTGGATCTTCCTGCCTATGAAAAAAAACTGAGAGAGCTGAAAAAAAAGTACTGGGACAAGATTCAGATTTATTTTGGCCTGGAGCTTGGACTTCAGCCCCATCTGACAGAAGAAATCCCTGAAATCGCCGCCTCCGCTTCCTTTGATTTTCTCATCGGCTCCACCCATGTAGCAGATCACATGGATCCCTATGACCGGACATTTTTTGAGGGAAGAACTGAATATCAAGCTTATCACCGTTATTTTGAAGTCCTGCTGGAAAATCTGAAGACTTTTTCCTGTTTTGACACCTGCGGTCATATTGATTATGTGGTACGGTACGGTCCGAACCAGAACCGGGACTACTCCTACGAAAAATATCAGGATATCCTGGACGAAATCCTGAAAGTTCTCATAGAAAAACAGATTGGGCTGGAATGCAATACTGCAGGCTTTAAATATGGCCTTGGACATCCCAACCCTACAGAAAAGGTTCTGGCCCGCTACCGGGAGCTGGGAGGCGAGATCCTGACTCTTGGTTCAGACGGCCACTCTCCTGAACATATTGCCTACAGCTTCGACAGGATCGGCCAGCTTCTGAAAAGCTGCGGTTTCCGGTACTATACTGTCTTCAAAAAAAGAAAGCCAGAGTTCTTAAAACTCTAGCTCTCTTACCGGGCCAAGTATGATACCTCCCCCGGCAACATATTCTCCCCGGTACAGGACCACAGCCTGTCCCGGGGTTACAGCTCTCTGAGACTCCAGGAAATCCACCTGTACTCTGCCGTTTTCCAGCTTTTTTAAGGTGCAGGGAGCTCCCGGGTGGTTATACCGTATCTTGCCGGTGAGGATTTCTCCCTCTTTGATCTCCTCCATGGCCATATAATTCATCCGGTCGCAGACCAGACTTTTCACAAAAAGCTCTTCATTTTCCCCTATGACCACTTCATTTGTCTTTGGACGGATCTCTGTAACAAATACCGGATGCCCCATGGAAAGATTCAGTCCCTTTCTCTGTCCAATAGTATAGTGAATGATCCCCTTATGTTCTCCGATAACGGTACCGTCTCTTTTCACATAATTTCCCCTGGGAATTTTTTCCCCTGTACTTTTCTCGATAAAGCCGGCATAGTCATTATCCGGTACAAAGCAGATTTCCTGGCTGTCTTTTTTATGTGCTACAGGAATTCCCGCTTCTTCGGCGATCTGACGTATTTCCTCTTTCGTATATGCCCCCACAGGCATCAGTGTATGGGCAAGCTGATCCTGGGTAAGGTTATACAAAGCATAGGTCTGATCCTTTCTGGCAGTCACAGAATTGCGGATAGCATAACGGCCGTTTTCCAGCTGTTCTACTCTGGCATAATGGCCTGTGGCAATATAATCTGCTCCTATATCCAGGCTTCGTTTCAAAAGAGCCTCCCACTTTACGTAGCGGTTACAGGCAATACAGGGATTTGGGGTTCTTCCCTCCTGGTATTCCCTTATAAAATAGTCGATGACATTTTCCTTGAATTCTCTTCTGAAATTCATCACATAATAAGGGATTTCCAGCTTTGCCGCCACTCTTCTGGCATCGTCCACAGCGCTGAGGCCGCAGCAGCCTCCGTTTTCCTCCTGAAATTCTGGCTCTTCTTCCTGCCAGATCTGCATGGTAACGCCGATGACTTCATATCCCTGCCTTTTCAGCAGATAGGCCGCCACTGAGGAGTCTACTCCCCCGGACATGCCTACTACTACTTTCTTCTTTTCCATCAGTAGTCTTCCTCTTCTTCCTCTTCCCCTTCATGGATATCAGACTTTGGCTTGGAAAGTCCTTCGATCTTGATCCCATTCTTTTCTGCATAATCCCACAAAGCAGCATGGATGGCTTCTTCTGCCAGCAGAGAACAATGGACTTTCACCGGCGGCAGTCCGTCCAAAGCTTCCATAACCGCTTTATTGGTTACCTGGAGAGCCTCCTGTATGGTCTTTCCTTTTACCAGTTCTGTAGCCATGCTGCTGGTAGCCACAGCGGCGCCGCACCCAAAGGTCTTAAACTTACAGTCCTGAATGATCTGGTTCTCGTCAATGTCCAGATAAATTCTCATGATGTCTCCGCATTTTGCGTTTCCTACTGTTCCCACTCCGCTGGGATTTTCGATTTCTCCCACATTTCTGGGGTTCTGAAAATGATCCATAACCTTTTCACTGTACATTTTTCTTTCCTCCGTATTTCAAATTTCAATTTTTTGGATTATTTCCTGCTTTTTCCTGTTTTCGGATAAAGTCTTCGTATAAAGGCGACAGATTTCTCAGCTTTTCCACGATCTCTTTAATCTGCTCCAGTGTATAATCCAGATCTTCCTTTGTAGTATCTGCTCCCAGAGTCAGTCTGAGAGATCCATGAGCAATCTCATGAGGCAGTCCAATGGCCAGAAGCACGTGAGAAGGATCCAAAGATCCTGATGTACATGCAGAGCCGCTGGAGCCAGCAATCCCCTTCATATCCAGCATGATCAGAAGAGATTCTCCTTCGATAAACTGAAAGCTGAAGTTCGCGTTATTAGGAAGGCGTTTCACCGGCTCTCCGTTCAGCCGTACAAAAGGAACTTCTTCCAGAACCCGGCGGATAAAGTAATCTCTCAGCTCCTTTTCCCTTTGGGTACGCTCCTTCATAGTCTCAGCCGCCATACGGGCAGCCACGCCGTATCCCACGATCCCCGGAACATTCTCTGTGCCGGCTCTTCTCTTCCTTTCCTGAGCGCCCCCATGGATAAAGGAACGGATCTTTACGCCCTTTCGGATATAAAGACAGCCGATCCCCTTAGGACCATTGATCTTATGGGCGCTGGAGCTTAACATATCAATATTCATCTCATCCACATCTATCGGCACCTGTCCAAAAGCCTGGACAGCGTCTGTATGGAAAAGGATACCGTGTTCTTTTGCGATCAAACCGATTTCCCTCACCGGCTCAATCGTACCGATCTCATTGTTGGCGAACATGATCGTGATCAGTATCGTCTCCGGAGTGATGGCCTCCTGAAGCTGATCCAGATCCACCAGTCCATTCTCATCTACATCCAGATATGTTACCCTGGCTCCCTGTTTTTCCAGGTACTGACAGGTATGGAGGACTGCATGATGCTCGATTTTTGTGGTAATGATATGGTTTCCTTTATTTTTATAGGCCTCGTATGCCGCCTTGATAGCCCAGTTGTCTGCTTCGGAGCCTCCCCCGGTAAAATAGATTTCTTCTGTCTTTGCCCCGATCACCTGAGCGATCTCTTCCCTGGCTTTTGTGATAGCCTCTTTGCTTCTCTGTCCCAGCTCGTAAATACTGGAAGGGTTGCCATAGCTCTCTGTAAAATACGGGAGCATTGCGTCCACTACTTCCCGGGCTGTCTTTGTAGTTGCCGCATTATCTAAATAAATTCTTGTCTTCATAGCTTTCCTCTCCTATTTCTCACATTTTTCTATATCACACTCAGCTTTCTCCTGCATTTGGCGGCTTTCCTCCACCAATTGACTGATCCTGATAGAATCTACGGTTTCCTGAATGCTTTTATTCACTTTTTCCCAGACATATCTGGCCACACACAAATCCTTTCCCAGACAGTTAGCATTGTTTTCCACTCCGCAGGAAACCGCCTCGATACTGCCTTCTAAAGCTCTGAGGACATCACCCACAGAAATTTCACCGGCCGGCTTTGCCAGCCTGTAGCCTCCCTGGGCCCCGCGGACACTGGTCACAAGGCCTGCCTTTTTCAATTTTCTTACCAATTGTTCCAGGTAACTGTCTGAAATCTGCTGCCGGGCAGAGATACTCTGAATGGAAACTGCCTCCTCTTCCCCGTACAATGCCAGGTCAATCAGGGCCCGCAGTCCATATCTGCCCTTTGTAGATAATTTCACTGTTATCGCCCCTTTTTAATTCCGACCAATTTACTCGGATTTCTGTTCTGGGTGTAGGATATCATCTTTCCCATGTTCTGTCAAGGAGAATTTTGGAATATATTATGAAAAAGGCAAAAGGAAAATCATATGGACAATAAACACTTGCTTCTGAAGGGAACACTCCTTCTCACCGGGGCTGGATTCATCACCAAAATCATCGGCTTTATCTATAGAATATTCCTCTCTCAGACAATTGGTGCAGAGGGCATGGGAATCTATCAGCTCATCTTCCCCATCCACACTCTCTGTTTCGCTCTTTCTGTGGGAGGGATCCAGACAGCGATCTCCCGGTTCACCGCTGCAAGAGCTGCCTTAAAAGACGAGCAGGGCGCCAGAGATATCTTTGTTTTGTCAGGGGCTCTCTCCACGGCCATCGCCCTTATAGTCTCTGCAGCCCTTTACCATAATGCCTCCTGGTTTGCCGTTCATATCCTTCTGGAAGAAAGATGTACCTCTCTGCTGCAGGTCATGGCCTTCTCCATTCCCATGGGCACCCTCCATTCCTGTATAAACGGCTACTACTATGCCAGGAAAAAGCTGGCTGTACCTGCTTCCGCCCAGCTTTTGGAGCAATGTGCCAGGGTCGGTGTCTCCTACGGCATGTTTCTGATCCTGACCGAGCAAGGACTTCCAGTGACTCCAATGGTGGCCGTGGCTGGGCTCTTAGGCGGAGAACTGGTTTCCATGCTCTTTTCTCTGCTCGTGATCCTCTGGGATTATCAGAAACACGGATATCGGCTGAGAAAACTTACCTCTCCCGTAAAAGTCATGCAAGAGATCATCACCCTTTCCTTTCCGCTTACCTGCAGCAGGCTTCTGGTAAATATTCTTCACAGTATTGAATCTGTGCTGATCCCCGGGCACCTGCGGCTTTACGGACTGGACAACGGTTCCGCCCTGTCCGTCTATGGTGTTCTCACCGGCATGGCCCTCCCGCTCATACTTTTCCCCTCAGCCGTCACAAATGCCGTATCCACTGTACTTCTGCCCTCTGTAGCAGAGCATCAGGCAGTGGGAAATCAGAAGGCTATCCGCCGGGCTATCCTTCTTTCTGTAAAATATTGCCTGATCCTTGGCTTTTTATCCACAGCCTTTTTCTTTTTTGCCGGGGACTTTCTGGGCCTGGTCCTTTTTAAAAATGAATTTGCCGCCACATTTATAAAAACCCTTTCCTTTATCTGTCCCTGTCTTTATCTCTCCGGAACATTAAACGGAATTTTAAACGGCCTTGGCGCTGCCAATCAGTCTTTTATACTGAACACTGTAGGGCTTGGAGTGCGGATTGCCTTTGTCTTCTTCGTTATTCCGGAGTATGGCATCCAGGGATATCTGTGGGGTCTGATCGTCAGTGAGCTGCTGGTAACCGGACTTTCTCTCTACTTTTTAAGAGAATACTTTTCCTGACTGCCAAGAAAAAGTATCGACAACCGCAGCTTCTTGTATTATAATTTTTCTATTAAACTGACATATTAAATTTAAGATACAAAGGAGAATCCCATGAGTTTTACATTTGTTAAACAGCTTCCTTCTCCGGACCAGATCAAGGCTCAGACACCTGTGTCCGAAGAAATAAAAAAAATAAAGGCGGTCAGAGATCGTCTGATCCAGGATGTGATCACTGGAAATTCTGATAAGTTTCTGGTGATCGTAGGACCTTGTTCCGCAGATAATGAAGATTCTGTATGTGAATACACCAACCGTCTGGCAGAAGTCCAGGGCAAAGTGGCAGACCGTCTGGTCCTGGTTCCCCGGATCTACACCAACAAACCACGGACAACAGGGGAGGGTTATAAAGGAATGCTGCACCAGCCTGACCCGGAAGCTCAGCCTGATGTACTGGCAGGTATTCTGGCCATCCGCCATATGCATATGCGCTCTATCTCGGAGACTGGGCTTACATCTGCCGATGAAATGCTCTATCCCGACAACTGGCATTATCTTTCAGATCTGCTTTCCTATGTGGCCATCGGCGCCCGCTCTGTAGAGAACCAGGAACACCGTCTGATGGTCAGCGGCCTGGATATCCCAGCCGGAATGAAAAATCCTACCAGCGGAGACTTCTCAGTAATGCTGAATTCTGTTGTTGCCGCCCAGGGGGGACATGATTTTATTTCCAGAGGCTGGGAAGTAAAAACTGAAGGGAACCCTCTCACCCATACGATTCTGCGGGGTGCTGTGAACAAACACGGCAATACGATTCCCAATTATCATTATGAAGATCTGCAGCTCCTCCTGGAAATGTATGAAAAGAGAGATTTGCAGAATCCGGCAGTGATCATTGACGCCAATCACTCGAACTCCGGGAAGAAATTTGAACAGCAGATCCGTATCGTAAAAGAGGTACTTCACAGCCGTCTGATCTCCCGGGATATCCAGAAACTGGTGAAGGGTGTTATGATCGAAAGCTATCTGGTGGAAGGCGCTCAGAAGATCGGTCCCAACCATGTTTATGGAAAATCCATCACAGATCCCTGTCTTGGCTGGGAAGATACTGAAAAACTTCTTTACACCATTGCTGAATTGTGCTAAACAATAGACTGCATTCTTGCGAACTGTATATTGTCATGAAATAAAAAGACTTTCCCTGGCTGTATGGGAAAGTCTTTTTATTTTCTGGGATGCGCTTTCATATACACATCTCTGATCTTATGGATATTCATATTCATGTATATCTGTGTGGTGGAAATATCAGAATGGCCCATCATTTCCTGTACACTTTTTAAATCTGCCCCGTTCTGTACAAGATGGGCTGCAAAAGAATGGCGAAGAGTATGTGGAGTAATATCCTGCTGGATCCCTGCCGAAGAGGCGTATCCTTTCAGCACCTTCCAGAAGCCCTGGCGGCTCATGGATTTGCCCGAACAATTCAGAAAAAGAAAATCACTCTCCTGATCTCCCAGAAGCTGATCTCTGGCCCCCTCCATATACTGTTCTACAGCCTGCTTTGCTGTGCTTCCGAAAGGGATCACCCTTTCTTTTTCACCGCCGCTGCAGGTCAGATAGCCTAATTTCAAATTAATATCTTTTACCTTCAGGCTGATCAGCTCACTCACCCTGATACCAGTGGCATACAGCAGTTCCAGCATTGCCCGGTCTCTGATTCCCTTAGCTGTATTTCCCTTGGGCTGCTTCAGGAGCAAGTCCACCTCTTCTATGGTCAGGATTCCCGGCATTCTCTTCTCGATCTTGGGTGCCTTCAGTTTCTCTGCCGGATTTTCCTTCCAGCCATACTTGTTAGTCAGATACTGAAAAAAAGCACGAATAGACGCTATGCTTCTGGAAATAGAAGAAGCCGCAAAGTTTTTCCGCTCCATATAAAGGACATAAGAATTCAAAACCGTAGAAGTAATCTGTTCCGCGGTTTCAAATCCCCCCTCTGTCAAATACTTTTCTAACTTTCTCAAATCTCGTTGGTATGAAACTTCTGTATTTTTTGAAGTGCCCCTGGTATTATGTAAATAGTCAATGAATTCTTGTATCTCGCACTTCATTCTTTCTTTTCCCTTCTGTAAACATAGTTCGATTATATATCAAGATCTGGTAAAAAATCAAACCCTAAATTTTACAAATGTCCTTATAAATCCTGCTATTTTGACATTTCCCACAACATATCGAAAACAGGCTTTTTATTTCCCACTACATGTGGTAAAGAATGATTTGTAAATTTTTTATGAACTCAACTCAGAAATGTAAAAATCCAGCTTATCACTTTTTGATTGACATAACTTTCTGCCCAGATTCCAAGCAGGAGCAGGATCCCCGCCATAGCCAGGAAGAAAAAGTAGGCCTTATAATCTTCCCGGCTGCGCCTCTGTCCTGCCAGAGATTTTCTGCTCATCTGCATGATCGCAAAAAAATAAAGAAACCAGCCGGGAATATAAAAAAGCACTTGTGGAAAAAGACAGCAGATCCCCGCTCCCATTCCCTTTATTCCCCATTGCGTCAAAAAAAGGACGGACAGATTTCCACCTAAAAATCCGGCCCACAAAAGCCCCGCCGTCAAGAAAACCATGCCTACGATTGTAACGCCGCAGACTGCCCCTACAAAGAAAAAGCTTCCCCTCTGAAAAAATAGCTCTCCGAAAAGCTGGCTTCCTTCCCAGTCAGGAGGAGCTCCCAGATATACGGAGATCAAACTTGTCTGATACCCTGTCTTTCGCAAAAGGAGATCCGCCATCAGGATACCTCCTGCAAACCCTGCCAGATACAGCAAAAGAAACTGACGTAAATTTTTCTTCATCAACTTCACCCTTTACAGTCTATGATTCTGAATCGGGAAATAGTCTCTCTATCAGAAAAAGACCCTTACGAAAGTAAGGGTCTTTTTCTGATAGATTTAAAGTCGACTTTACTTTGCGTAGTCCACTACTCGTGACTCGCGGATTACATTTACTTTGATCTGTCCCGGATACTCCAGTTCAGCTTCGATCTGTTTGGATATATCTCTGGCCAGAAGTACCATATCGCTGTCGCTGACATGTTCAGGTACTACCATAACACGAATTTCTCTTCCTGCCTGAATAGCAAAAGATTTGTCCACTCCTTTGAAAGAGTTTGTAATATCTTCTAACTGTTTTAATCTGTTGGTATAGGTTTCTAAAGTTTCTCTTCTTGCTCCGGGCCTTGCCGCTGAAATTGCATCGGCAGCCTGGACCAGACATGCGATCAGGGATGCAGGCTCTACATCACCGTGGTGAGCCTCCACCGCATTAATAACCGTCTGGGATTCTTTATATTTTCTACATAAGTCAGCACCAATCTGAATGTGGGAACCTTCCACTTCATGGTCGATGGATTTTCCGATGTCATGGAGCAGTCCTGCTCGTTTTGCCATACGTATATCCGTTCCGACTTCTCCTGCCAAAAGGCCGGCAAGCTGGGCCACTTCAATAGAATGTTTCAAAGCATTTTGACCGTAGCTTGAACGGAACTTCATACGCCCAAGAAGTCTGATCAGTTCGGGATGGATTCCGTGTACCCCGACTTCCAATGCTGCGGCTTCGCCTTCTTCCCGCATCATGGTCTCGACTTCTTTCTGTGCTTTTTCTACCATTTCTTCAATTCTGGCCGGATGGATACGGCCGTCTACAATCAATTTTTCCAAAGCGATTCTGGCTACTTCTCTGCGGATCGGATCAAATCCTGAAAGCACTACTGCCTCAGGAGTATCATCAATGATCAGATCTACTCCAGTAAGAGTCTCAAGGGTTCTGATATTACGGCCTTCCCGACCGATAATCCTTCCTTTCATCTCATCGCTTGGAAGCTGTACAACAGAAATTGTAGCTTCTGCCACGTGGTCTGCTGCACATTTCTGTATAGCAGTTACTACATATTCTTTTGCTTTTTTGTCTGCGTCTTCTCTTGCCCTGCTCTCCAATTCCTTGTAAAGCTTGGCGGTGTCAATTTTTACTTCATCTTCAACAGTTTTCAACAAATAATCTTTTGCCTGTTCGGAGGTAAGGCCTGAAATTCTTTCCAGTTCCTGTATTCTCTGTCCCTGCAGTTCGTCGACTTTTTTCTCTTTTTTCTTTAAATCTGCTTCCTTTGCTGCATATTCGGCTTCTCTCTTTTCTAAAGCATCTGCCTTCTTATCGAGAGCCTCTTCCTTTGACAAAACACGCTTTTCATACTTCTGAAGCTCGTTTCTTCTCTCCTTGGTTTCCTTCTCCAGTTCATTTTTGGTACGAAGGTTTTCTTCTTTTGCCTCCAGGAGAGCTTCACGCTTCTTTGTTTCAGCAGTCTTCAATGCTTCATCTATAATGCTTCTTGCCTTTACTTCTGCGGTTCCGATAGTCTCTGCGTCCTTCTCTGTCTTTTTCTTAACAGAAATATTGGCAGTAACAGGAACTGCGATCAGCAATGTAACAACTACAGCAACGATTGCAATGATTACATTGATTGCCACAGGAGCACCTCCTTATTAAATTTTCATTGTACGTATACAACAGTATAATTTTATACTGATTTCACAAAAAAGTCAACATAAAACCAAGATTTCGGAAGGGGCTCTATGTATATTTTATACAAGGAAGCTTCTGTTCACGGCCCAGCTATCCATGGCAAATTTAAAACTCACGCAGCACAGAAAGGATATCTGATGAAGAAAACTCTCTGCGCATAAGGAAGCCATAAAGCTTCTGTCGCTCTTTTTCCTCCATGGGCCCCTGTTCTCTTCTTTTTTTCAGGATCAGTTCCCGGATCACTCCTCTGGCATCTGTGTCCTCCTCTGTTTCCTGAAAAGCCTGGTCAATATATTCCTGAGGAACTCCTTTCTGCCGGAGTTCCATCTGGATCCGGGCTCTGCCTTTTTTTCCGCTCTGATTCTGTATGTAGGTCAGGGCATATCTCTTATCATCAATATAGTGAAAGGATTCCACATAAGCCATGGCTTCCTCTACAGCTTCTGAAGGATAGCCGTTCTTCAGCAGATTTTCCCGAAGTCCCTTTTTCGTTCGGTCTCCCTGCTCCAGAAGGTGCATAGCCCGGAGCTTTGCCCTCTTTGTAAGAACCTCTTCTACAATCTCCCTGTATACTTCCGCAGAAATCTCTCTATCTTTTTCGAGATGGTAGCGGGAGACCTCCCCTTTATACAGAACAAAGGCAGGCTCTCCCTCCACGTCTATCTGATATTTCTGTTTTGTCACAGGCCGGATCTCCGTAACGATCATTATGATTCTGCCTCTGTGTCAAGATGAAGGGTTTCCTGGGAAGGCTCTTCTTTTGGCCTCTCTGTTCCTTCCTCTGCAGCCAGTCCGTAATGCTCTCTCACTTTTCTCTCGATTTCTTCCCGGACAGCAGGATTTTCCTTCAGATATTTTTTGGCATTTTCCCTGCCCTGTCCGATCTTTCCATTATCGTAGGCATACCAGGCACCGCTTTTATTTACGATTCCCAGATCAGCAGCCAGATCCAGCACATCGCCCTCTCTGGAAATTCCTTCTCCGAACATGATATCAAATTCAGCTTCTTTAAAAGGCGGAGCAATCTTGTTTTTCACAACCTTGATCCTGGTACGGTTTCCGACCATCTCTCCGCCCTGCTTCAGTGTCTCGATCCTTCTTACGTCCATGCGGACAGAAGAATAGAATTTCAGGGCCCTTCCGCCGGTAGTAACTTCCGGATTTCCGAACATCACGCCTACCTTCTCCCTGAGCTGGTTGATAAAGATCACGATACAGTTGGACTTGCTGATATGTGCAGTAAGCTTACGCAGAGCCTGAGACATCAGTCTTGCCTGAAGTCCCACATGGGAATCTCCCATGTCTCCTTCAATCTCCGCTCTGGGCACCAGGGCAGCTACAGAGTCCACAATAATGATATCTACTGCCCCGGAACGGACCATAGTCTCTGTGATCTCCAGAGCCTGCTCTCCATTGTCCGGCTGAGAGATATACAGATTGTCAATATCCACTCCGATATTCTTTGCATAGGCAGGGTCAAGAGCATGCTCTGCATCGATAAATCCTGCAATACCGCCTCTCTTCTGTACTTCCGCTACCATATGGAGAGCCACCGTGGTCTTACCGCTGGACTCAGGTCCATAGATCTCTATGATCCTGCCCTTTGGAACTCCCCCCATTCCCAGAGCGATGTCAAGGCTCAGGGAGCCGGTGGGTACAGTCTCCACGTTCATATTTGCCGCAGAATCTCCCAGCTTCATAACAGAACCCTTTCCAAACTGTTTCTCGATCTGACCGAGAGCGGCGTCTAAGGCCTTTAATTTATCTTCTTTCACCATCTGTGCCATTTTTCTTCTCCTTTTATTTCGCTGTTCCAATCACGAACTTATGTTCGTTTATGTATCCCATAATAGTATAGTTTTTCGGGATTGTCAACTGTTTCTTTTTCCTTTCGCAGAGGCTCTGCCTCTCTTCTGTTGTGTATCTGGGGATTCCGGATGGATCTCGGAAAGACTTTATCCATATAAGAAAAAGACAGGAAATGCATTGCAGTCAGGATGTTTTTTCATAGCTTTGATCTGCTGTGTGTAAATTATAGCATGCTTGAAAGGACTGTGTAAATCCCATGAAATTAGACAAATTTACCCGGATCTTTTCCAGGTAAAACTGTAAAAAATCCCCTTCCGTTCCAGAAGCTGATCTTCCGGAAACAGAAAGGGATTTTTCTGACAGTCCTGCTCCAGTACAGTGAAAAACTAATTACTGAACAGCAGGCTGGCTGAGTACAGAGCGCACATGGGCCACCTCTTCAGGCTTTGCACAGGCTGCTGGAACATAATAGCTCTTGGCTCTGGCGATCTGATAGATTTCCTCCTGGGACATTTCGCACTGATTCCGCATCTGTTTAAGCACCTGCTTTAACTGAGAGTTCTCTGTCTGAGAGATCATCTCTCCGTAGCGTACCAGTTCACCGTTGATTCCTGCCAAAGTATCTGCCACCATTGTCTTATCTGTCATTTTTTCCACCTCCTACTGTAAAAACTTCATAAGCTGCTGCTTGCTTTCCAAGGCTGACTGGGCCGATTTCTGGAAAAACTGTTTTACCTGAGGATCCTGAGCCTCATGGGCATAATCCTGCATTTTACAGTGGGTAGTGTCAAAACCGCCGATGAGATGACGAAGATTCTGAAGGTCTAATACCGAAATTTCTGTCATGATCATTTCCTCCTTAAATTTTGTTTCCACAGTTAGTATGACAAAAATCCGGATTTTTATGTGGCATTAAGGATTTCGGATAATCCTTTTGCTTCCAAAATAGGTAAGTAAAAAATAGGCTCCGTAGATCAGGATAAAAATCACTGTTGCAGCAAGAACAGAGGAGAAATAATCGATCCGTCCTATGCTCTGAAGGCCTATTTTTATAAAAATCATTCCGAAGACTGAATGGACCGCTGCCAGAAGCAGGGGAATAAAAAAGAATATGCCGATCTGTCCAAAAAGGGCCCGGCTGATCATTTTCTCATCAGCCCCAAGCTTTCGCAGCATGGCATACCGGTCTTTGTTGTCGGAACTCTCGGAAAGTTCTTTCAGAGCTAGTATGGCGGCGCTGCAGATCAGAAAAATAATTCCCAGGTAGATGGATATAAAAGTAACTGCAGCAGAAAGTCCTCCGCTTACCGCAATGATATCTATTTTTGTATTGATCAGGAAACCGTCTGACATATTGGCAACATCATATTTCATAACTTCCCGGTCCGTCTGCTCTTTTTCTTTTTGTGTATCTGCCTGGTAATCTGCTGCCAGAAAGCTGCTGCCTTTCCACTCTTCCCTCACCTGATCGTCGGCCAGGATAAAAATTCCTGTATTTCCATGATTGGCCATCATTTGCGTAAATCCATAAACACAGCTTTCATAAGCCGGCCGGTAGGTTTTTCCATTAAGACTGATCGCCTTTCCAGCCTCCAAAAGCTGATTTCTCAGTTCATCTGTAACCTCATAATCACTGACAATGGCGTAAGTATCTTCGTCTACTTCTACAGGTTCCATACCGTACAGAGCGGCCAGACGATTATACTCGGATTCTTTCATGATGGTTTCCTGATTTTCATTTCCCGCAAGATTCGCCGCCAGCCCTGAGGCCTCTGCATCCAGTCCTGTCCGATCCATGGTATCTCTCATAGTAAGGTCCGGGCTGCTGTAAAAGCTGACCTCCACATACCCTTCTTTTAAAAGGGACAGGTCAAATCCTTTTTCTTCCAGTTTTGTACTGACCTTCTCTCCGGAAAGATCCGTAAAATTCGCATCCACCGGCGTCAGTTCACGGAGCATTTTCTGAAAACTGAAATTGACCCCCAGACCTCCTCCCAGGACGCAGATCGTCAGAAACAGCATAAGGCAGATAATGGTCATGGAAAAGACCATGGTGTTTACCTTACTGTGGATCTGCCGGAGGATAAAAGCGTTAAGATCCTTGAAATAGTATTTCCTGCTTTTCTGAAAAATCTGCAGAAGGAACCCTGAAAGGGACCAGAAAAACAGAAAAGTTCCCACACAGCCTGCCAGAATGATAAGCAGGATCTTTCCCGTGGTGAGTGTCTCAGGATGGCTCACCTGATAATATTGAAAGATCAGATCTGCCGCTGCCAGGAGAAATATCAATACACAGAGTACCGGATTTTTCATCCGTATCTTCTCATTTTTCTTTCCTGCAGACAGCAGACCTGCCAGAGAATATCTGGAAAGACTTATGAGATTAAATACTGCCACGATCAAAAACAGAATGCCGAAATACAGGATCGTTTTCCAAAAAGCCTTCATGGAAAACACAAACTGATATCCGTCCATAACACCGTTAAACATACGGACTACCAGAAGAGACATAAACTGGGCGCCGAAAATTCCTATGAGCAGTCCCACAGCCAGGGACAGAAGTCCAATGAGAAAGGTTTCGCCCAGAAGGATCCTGGAAATCTGCATCTTCCCCATTCCCAGGGTCATATAAATGCCAAACTCCTTTTTTCTCCTTC
>UQSX01000059.1 GCA_900543715.1 uncultured Blautia sp.
TGCGAACTTCTCTATAATTCGCAAATGCTCTTTTCATAGACTAGTATACATGAAATTTAGCCTGAAGGTCAAGGGGAAAATCAAAGGAAGATTTGACATTCCCCGATACCTGGGGTATGATAGGAAAAGAAAAAAAGAAAGGAATGAGAGTATGGGATTTAAAGAAGTTCCGATTGAATCCGTAGAATTTAATCCTTTTGAAAGAATCGGAAAACAGTGGATGCTTGTTACGGCAGGAGACAGAGAAAAGTTTAACACTATGACCGCAAGCTGGGGCGGCGCAGGTGTGATGTGGGGAAAGAATGCAGTAACTGTTTACATCAGACCCCAGAGATATACGAAAGAGTTTATTGATGCCAAGGATACCTTTACACTGTCTTTCTATAAAGAAGAGTACAGAAAGGCTCTCAGTTTTTTGGGAAGCGTTTCAGGAAGAGACCGGGATAAGGTGGCAGAAGCAGGTCTTACACCTGTGGAGGCAGGAGATACTATGGCCTTTGAAGAGGCAGATCTTGTATTAGTATGCAGAAAGATGTATCATGCACCTATGCCGCCCGAAAATTTTGATGACAGAAGCAATGATGAAAAATGGTATCCCCAGAAGGACTATCATGTGATGTATATTGGGGAGATCACAAAAGTTCTTGTTAAAGAATAGAAGTACAAGGAGATTTTTATGAGTCAGCAGAAAGTAGACAAATATAAGAAAGAAAAGAACAACAGAGATAAGATGCAAAAAAGAGAAAA
Organism: uncultured Blautia sp.; assembly: GCA_900543715.1. Lineage (GTDB taxonomy): Bacteria > Bacillota > Clostridia > Lachnospirales > Lachnospiraceae > Blautia > Blautia merdigallinarum. The sequence goes on from UQSX01000059.1 coordinate 748, forward strand.
AAGGATCCTGCTTTTAGAAAAAATCGCTGTTACAGTAGTGTGTCTTGCAATGGTAGGCTGGATCGGATATTCTGCTTATGATCTGGTGACAAGAGAGGATCCTGACGCAGAGCAGGAAGTAGTGACCACAGAAATGGATGTAACAGCCCTCTCAGATTATCTCAACGGACTTTCAGAGACAGAGTAATCGGCAGCTGCAGCAATAAATTTGCTCCGGCATGGAAAAGGAGACGCCCAATGAAAAGGCGTCTCCTTTTAGGATCTTCTTAAACAAGATTATAATTTATCTACATTAGCTGCCTGCATACCACGAGCGCCTTCTGTCAGGTCATAGGTTACGGACTGGCCTTCCTCCAGGGATTTAAAACCTTCACCGTTGATCGCGGAAAAGTGAACGAATACGTCCTGTCCGTCTTCGCCGGTAATAAATCCATATCCTTTTTCAGCGTTGAACCACTTTACAGTTCCCTTGTTCATAATGTTACCTCCATAAAATAAAAAGAATAAACATGAATATATTCGGATAAAAAAATTAAATGGTCTTTAGAGATAATATTGTGTATAAAAATGATAATACAATCTCTAAAAACCATTTAATATTTATATCCAATATACCTTTTGACACCTCTAGTATATTCGGTATAATATCAAAAGTCAAGGGAAAAGTGGAATTGACGAAAGAAAATGTGTATGTTACTATAAAAACAATGAAATTTTTTAATAAAGCCTGTATCTAAGGAGAAAGGACGTGCTTCAAAATGAAGATATTGATCAAAAACGGCCGAATGTTAAATCCCTCGGATAAGACTGACGAAACCGGAGACCTTTATATTGAGGACGGTGTGATCAAGGAAAAAGGAGTTTCCCTGGAACTTTCCTGTCAGCCGGATAAAGTAATTGACGCCCAGGGCTGCTATGTGATGCCTGGTCTTATTGACCTGCATGTACATCTGCGGGACCCGGGGCTGACCCATAAAGAAGATATAGCAAGCGGTTCAAGAGCAGCAGCCAGAGGAGGATTTACTACAATCCTGGCTATGCCCAATACAAAACCGGTTATCGACAGCCCGGACCGGGTGCTGTATGTAGTGAATAAAGCAGAAGAAATGGCTCCCATCCATGTGCTGCAGATTGGCGCAGTGACCAGACAGCAGAAGGGAGAAGAACTGGCGGATATAGAGGGGATGATCCAGGCGGGAATCCCAGCTATCAGTGAAGACGGAAAATCCGTGATGAATGTAAAGCTGTATAAAGAAGCTATGGAGATTGCCGCAGAACACAATATCCCAGTTTTTGCCCATTGTGAGGACCAGAATCTGGTAAACGGAGGCTGTGTAAATGAGGACCAGCATTCCAGAGAGCAGGGACTTCCGGGAATCAGTAACGCAGTGGAGGATGTGATCGCAGCCAGAGATATTGTGCTTGCTAAAGAGACAGGAGCCAGACTTCATCTGTGCCATTGTTCTACAGAGGATAGTGTGGAGATGATCCGACTTGCGAAAGAAGAGGGGCTTCCTGTGACCGGAGAGGTCTGCCCTCATCATTTTACTCTGACATCTGATGATATGGTGCCGGGGGATACAAATTTTAAAATGAATCCGCCCTTACGGACACCAAAAGACCGCCAGGCTCTTCTGGAAGGACTGAAAAATGACATTATTGATGTGATCAGTACAGACCATGCCCCCCACAGCAGGGAGGAGAAACAGCAGTCTATGCAGAAAGCGCCTTTTGGCATCGTAGGACTGGAGACCTCTGTGGCCCTTACGATCACCCAGCTGGTGGACAAGGGAGTTCTGACTCCTATGCAGATGGCAGAGAAGATGAGCTATAATCCGGCCAGGATCATAGGCTCTGACAGGGGTACCCTGGATATAGGAAAACCGGCAGATGTAACGGTCATCGATCCAAATCAGGAATATGTGATTGATTCCATGACTTTTCTATCAAAGGGAAAGAATACACCGTTTAACGGCTGGAAGGTAAAAGGAATGGTAAAAGCTACTATCTGTGATGGAAAGATAGCATACCAGAGCGAATAAACAGATGCCGGGATCAGGTATGCCTGACCCCTACATGATACATCAGGGCAGACAGAAACAGACATCTATGTCGGGTCTGCCTTTTTGCTGAAAAAAAGAATACCTGGAGGAAGAAGAAAAATGATCAATAAACTCACAGCAAAAATTCAGAAAACAAACGCACCTATCGTAGTGGGCCTGGACCCGATGCTGAATTATATCCCAAAGCATATTCAGGAGAAGGCTTTTAAAGAGTATGGTGAGACTTTAGAAGGAGCGGCAGAAGCTATCTGGCAGTTTAATAAGGAAATCGTGGATAAAACTTATGACCTGATCCCTGCTGTAAAACCTCAGATCGCCATGTACGAGCAGTTTGGCATTCCCGGACTTATAGCCTATAAAAAGACCGTAGATTACTGCAAGAGCAAAGATCTGGTTGTGATCGGAGATATTAAAAGAGGAGATATCGGCTCCACATCTGCTGCCTATGCAGTAGGACATCTGGGAAAAGTACAGGTAGGGGATAATAAGATCGCTGCTTTTGATGAAGACTTTGCCACTGTGAACCCATACCTGGGCTCTGATGGGGTTAAGCCTTTTATCGATGTGTGCAAAGAAGAAAAGAAGGGAATCTTTGTGCTGGTAAAGACCTCAAACCCTTCCAGCGGTGAGTTCCAGGACCGGATCATTGACGACAGACCTCTCTATGAACTGGTGGGAGAAAAGGTTGCTCAGTGGGGAGAAGAATGCATGGGAGATTCCTATAGCTATGTAGGCGCTGTGGTAGGCGCTACCTATCCGGAAATGGGCAAGATCCTGAGAAAGATCATGCCTAAAGCTTACATTCTGGTTCCAGGATATGGCGCTCAGGGAGGTCAGGGAAAGGATCTGGTACACTTCTTTAATGAAGACGGACTGGGAGCTATCGTAAACTCCTCCAGAGGCATCATTGCTGCCTACAAACAGGAAAAATATGCAAAATTCGGAGAAGAGAACTTCGGAGACGCTTCCAGAGCGGCAGTAGAAGATATGATTGCGGATATTGACGGAGCCCTGAAGGCTGCAAAATAAGGAGGAAACCATGGCAAAGTTAAAAATGACCAGCAGTATTATCAGCCAGGAGATGATCAGCCCGGATATCTACAGTATGTGGCTGTCAGCAAAAGAAATTGCAGAGCAGGCGGCGCCGGGACAGTTTATCTCTCTGTACTGTGAAGATTCCGGCAGGATCCTGCCAAGGCCGATCAGTATCTGTGAGATTGATAAAGAAAAAGGGGCCCTGCGTATTGTCTACAGGATCGCAGGAAAGGGGACTGCAGAGTTCTCTCAGAAAAAAGCAGGAGACACTATAGAGATTCTTGGTCCTCTGGGAAATGGTTTTCCCATGGAGGAGACAGAAGGAAAGAGAGTCTTTCTTATGGGAGGAGGCATTGGCATTCCGCCTATGCTGGAGACCGCAAAAGAAGCCAAGGGAGAGGTGACAGTGATCGCCGGATACCGGGATAAAAATATTTTCCTTCAGGATGAGTTTGAAAAAGCCGGGAAATTTGTTGTAGCTACAGAGGACGGCAGCCTGGGAACGAAAGGAAATGTTATGGACGCTATCAGGGAGAATCATCTGGAAGCAGACCTGATCTTTGCCTGCGGGCCGGCTCCCATGCTGCGGGCCATTAAGGCCTATGCCCAGGAACAGGATATTCCCTGCTACATTTCCATGGAGGAACGGATGGCCTGCGGCATTGGCGCCTGCCTGGCCTGTGTCTGCAAGTCCAAAGAGGTGGATGCCCATTCTCAGGTCCATAACAAGAGAATCTGTAAAGATGGTCCTGTATTCTTAAGTACGGAGGTGGAACTTTAATGAATATGAAAGTAAAGATCGGGGGAGTGGAATTAAAGAACCCGGTAATGACAGCCTCCGGAACTTTTGGTTCAGGAGCAGAGTACAGTGAGTTTGTAGATTTAAATAAGCTGGGAGCAGTGGTGACCAAAGGTGTGGCAGACGTTCCCTGGACAGGGAATCCGACGCCCCGTATTGCAGAAATCCACAGCGGAATGATGAATGCCATTGGTCTGCAGAATCCGGGAGTAGAGGTGTTCTGCAAAAGAGACATTCCCTACCTGCAGCAGTTTGATACAAAAGTGATCATCAATGTCTGCGGACATGCTCCAGAAGAATATCTGGCAGTGGTGGAAAGACTGGCTCAGGAGCCAGTGGATATGCTGGAAATCAATATTTCCTGTCCAAATGTAAATGCTAACTTCCTGGCTTTCGGACAGGATCCAAAGCATGTGGAAGAGCTGACAGCTCAGATCAAGAAAGTTGCCGGACAGCCGGTGATCATGAAGCTGACCCCCAACGTAACGGACATTGCAGAAATCGCCAAAGCGGCGGAAGCCGGGGGCGCAGACGCAGTCTCTCTTATCAATACCCTTACGGGAATGAAAATTGATGTAAACAGAAGGACCTTTGCTCTGGCCAACAAGACCGGAGGAGTTTCCGGCCCCTGCATTAAGCCAGTAGCAGTGCGGATGGTCTATCAGGTTGCCCAGGCGGTAAAGATTCCGATAATCGGTATGGGCGGTATCCAGAATGCAGAGGACGCTCTGGAGTTTATTCTTGCAGGAGCTTCTGCAGTGGCAGTGGGAACCGCAAACTTTATGAACCCATATGCTACACTGGAAATCATCGATGGAATCCGGGAATATATGGAGAAAAATGAAATAGAGGATATCTGCCAGCTTATTGGCGCGGTAAGATAAAAAGGCCCCTGTAAGAGGCCTGCAGATACCACAGATTTTTCTGAAAAAGTGGAATCCAGCAGGCGCTTACGGGGCTTTATGATTTTGGAAAAAGAATATGAGGAGGGAATAAGATGGAAGGTTTATTTGTGGGGTTGATGATTTTTGCCACAGTTTTGGCAATTATCGGACTGGTACTGGTCTTTCTCCAGAAAAAAGGAAAGGTAAGCTCTTTTACGACTATGACAGCTTCGGGACCCAATTATGTAAGTGTGGGAAAAACAGTCATTGTTCCGGTGCTGCTGGGTGTACTTCTGCTTTACCGGTATTCCCTTTTATGGGCAGTTTTGTACGGAGCAATCTTTCTTGTGGCTTACATATTGATACAGCTACTGGTGAAATGAAAAATTCAGCCATTCTGACCATGTGGTCCCTTGTACACTGAGAGTACTGATAAAAAATGAAAAAGGAAAGAGAAAAATGAAGATTTTGCATTGTATAGAGAAAGAAGTGTGGGAAAAAATGAAGGGGAAGAAGTACCCTGGAAAGGATTTGCTGGATGCCCCGGTAAAATGGGAGGATCTGGAAGGCTGCGGACGGACATATCCGCATATTTACGGCCCTATGAAATCTGAAGCAATTGTAGCGGTTCTTCCCTATTTGAGAGCAGAGGATGGAAGTTGGATAAAAAATCCGGAATTATCAGGCATTGAAAATAAATAGAGTTTGATGTAACTGTTGACATTACAAAACAAAACTGTTATTATCGTTTATGTGAATGTAACATAGAAACTTACAATAGGAGTATGCATAACATACAACATATAATAGTCTGCTAAAGACACAGGAAAGAGGTTGAATTTGTAATGATCAATAAAACACAGGAAGATAGACTGGATTACCTGCTGGAGGAATTTAAGAAGGACTCTCTTTGGTACAAGGATCTGGAAGTTGGAGAGGATTATCAGGAGAAGCGGAGAGCTTTCCGATCTCTGATGAATATCCGTATGCCGGGGGCTATGGACCCTGAGGTTCTGGAAGTACAGGATGACTTTCTCCGGAAGGAAGCAGTGGAAAAGGGGATTGTAACTTTGGAAGAGATTCCCACAGCGGTCCGGCAGTATGGAAGCCGGAGGCCTTTTGGGGATAAGATATCTGTCTGGCAGGGAGATATTACCAGACTGCAGGTGGGAGCTATTGTGAATGCAGCTAATTCTCAGATGCTGGGCTGCTTTCATCCTTGTCACGGCTGCATTGACAATGCAATCCACAGTGCGGCAGGAATTGAACTGAGAGAGGCATGCAGCCAGTATATGGAACACCGAAAGGTCCAATATGGCAAGGATTATGAGGAGCCTACAGGCCGGGCAGTACTGACCGAAGGATATAATCTTCCGGCAGAGTATGTGATCCATACAGTAGGGCCTATTGTCTATGGAGGGCTGACAGAGGAGCTGAAAAAAGATTTAAGAAGCTGCTATGAAAATGTCCTGAAATGCTGTGCAGAACATGGGATACGTTCTGTTGCTTTCTGCTGTATCAGTACAGGAGAATTTCGATTCCCAAATGAGGAGGCTGCTATAATTGCAGTGTCTGAAGTAAGGAAATTTCTGGAAGAGCATGAGACGGATTTTGACAGGATCATCTTTAATGTATTTAAGGATATGGACAGAGAGCTTTATAAACAGCTTGTATAAAGAGAAAAAATAGAGTGCTGAGAAAGTTATGAAGAGAGGCCGGAATTTCCCTGGACTTTGAAAAAAGATTCTGATAGTATTATCTACATATTGTGCTGTTTTTGGACATTGCGGAGAGGTTTCGGGCGGAGGCAGTGTGCATTGCTTCAAAAACGGGACAGGATGTGTGAACAGAAAATCCAGGGGGAGAGGCGTGTCATGTATGAAATAATGAATGCGGATGAAGCAATACGTTTGATACGGGATGGAGATTGTATTTGCGTCAATTCTTTTGTTGGTATTGAAAATCCGGTGGAACTTCACGAGGCAATTTATCGAAGATATCAGAGGATGCAGTCACCGCGGCATCTGACGATTATTTCCAGCGCCGGTTTCGGGGTCTGGGATGAAGAACATAATGCAGAAGGCTATATTCGGGAGGGGGCGGTAGACAGACTGATCTGTGGTCACTTCGGAGCAATGCTGAGTACGAAGAAATTGGTGCTGGAGGACCGCTTTGAGGCTTATAATTTGCCCCTGGGCTGCATTTCCCATGCAATCCGAGCCCAGGCCGGAGGGCTGCCGGGGGCGCTTTCCAAAGTGGGACTGGATATTTTTGTAGATCCCAGGAGAGAGGGACCTGGCATTAACAGAATTTCCATCGATGATTCTCTGGTGAAATATGTGGAAGTGGATGGAGAGGAATTCCTCTACTATAAACTGCCTAAAATTACAGTTGCTTTGATAAAAGGAACCGCAGCAGATCGAAAGGGAAATATTTCTTTTGATGATATGTTTATGTCCGGCGATGCGCTGTCTATCTGCCAGGCTGTAAAGGCAAACCGTGGGAAGGTGATTGTACAGGTAGACCGTCTGGTTGATAGACCTTCTCGTCCCAGAAATGCTATTATTCCGGGATGTCTGGTGGACGCTATTGTGGTGGCAGAGCCTGAGGAGAGAAACGAAGCCTATAAGGCTCTGACAGGAAGTTTTGAAATTCCCTATGAGGACTGGAGCATGTGGAATGAAAAAATCGACACGGTTTCCTCAAAGCAGACAAAAAACAGTGTGGTAGGCAATATAATCGGCAGACGGGCAGCAAAGGAGCTACGGGTAGATGATATTGTTAACATCGGTATTGGAATACCAGAAATGGTCTCCAGACATACCAGAAAAAACGGGATGCTGGATATGGTCACTCTTACAGTTGAGTCTGGGGGGATTGGGGGCTTTCCTGTCTCGGGAGAAGTTTTTGGAGCCATGATCGGCGCTTCTTCGGTTTATGATATGGCCAATCAGTTCGACCTTTATGATAACGGTGGTCTGGATATCTGCTTTATGGGAGCACTGGAAGTGGACAAGGAAGGAAATGTCAATGCTCATCGGGGAACAGGGGCTTTTGCCGGAATCGGTGGTTTTGCTAATATTACGGCGAAGACGCCAACGGTTGTATTCTGTATGACTTTCAATACAAAGGGACTGGAAGTTTCCCAGAAAAAAGGCGTTGTAACAATTCATAAAGAAGGTTCTGTTCCAAAATTTGTGGACAGCGTTGGGAGCATTAGCTTTTCAGCGAAGCGGGCCATAGCCAATGGACAGAAAGTGCTGTATGTAACTGAACGCTGTGTTTTTCGGCTGACACCAAAAGGGTTAAAACTAATAGAGGTCTATCCTGGCGTGGATATGGAAAGAGATATTCTTGGGAGGCTGCCTTTTGAGGTGGAAAAATAATACATTAGGACCTCAATATTAGGGAATATAATATCACCTCGGATTCAAAACTGCACAGGGATTGAATCCGGGGTGAACTTTTCCTCAGATGAAGATATTTTACAAGCCTTTTGCCCGGTCAGATGGTACAATAAAGGCTGGCAGGAGGAATGGCGAAACGTGAAAAAGGCAGACGGAAGCTTTCCTGTAAAGGCAGAGAATATTATAGTGACTGGAGGAGATATCCTTCCTTTCCACCCGGGAGACAACCATTCCTGTTCTCAGGAAGATGGGGAAGACCTGGATTACAGAGGTCTGAATATCTCCAAAGAAGTAATGACGACACTGACAATAGAACTGACGGGAAAAAGAGAACTGCCCGCCTTTTCCAAAAACGTAATAAAAGAGCTAGAAGCAGCACTGGGAAACGGATTTTCAGACCAAAGCCATTTTACCAATTATTTTACCAGTTTTACAGGGATCCCTCCCGGCAGCTACCGAGAAATCTACCGGATAAAAGAGGATACTAAAGAGAACGGGACTAATTTAAAAGAAAGGACAGAATAAGAGTGATATGAAGAAGAAAAATTATATAGGACATTTAACAGCAGCTTTGACCATTCTTATCTGGGGAACTACTTTCATTTCTACAAAAGTGTTGCTGGAGGACTTTCAGCCTATAGAAATACTGGTGTTCCGCTTTGTTATTGGATTTGTGCTTTTATTGCTGCTGAGCCCTAGAAAATTAAAAACGACAGGGACAGGAGAAGAGCTGTTGTTTGCAGGCGCAGGATTATGCGGGATTTGCCTATATTACCTTCTGGAAAATATTGCCCTGACTTATACTCTGGCTTCTAATGTAGGAGTGATCATTTCTGCTGCTCCCTTTTTCACCGCCATACTGGCCCATATACTCATGAAGGAAGAGGAAAAATTGGGGGTTCCTTTTTTCATAGGCTTTCTCATGGCTATGGCTGGAATCGTGATGATCAGTTTTAATGGGGCAGAACTTAAGTTGAATCCTACAGGGGACCTTTTGGCACTGCTGGCGGCTCTGGTGTGGGCAGTATACTCTATTCTTTCCAGAAAAATCAGCAGTCTGGGCTATCCGGTGGTGCTGACTACCCGGAGGACTTTTTTCTATGGTATCTTGTTTATGATACCAGCTTCTTTTCTGCTGGACTTTAGGCTGAATCTGGCACCTCTGGGAAAACCTGTGAACCTGCTGAATATCCTTTATCTGGGAGCAGGAGCCTCAGCACTGTGCTTTGTTACCTGGAATTTTTCCGTAAAGAAACTGGGAGCTGTGAAGACCAGCATTTATATCTACCTGGTGCCGGTAATCACGGTGATTGCTTCAGCCCTTATTCTACACGAGCAGATAACAGTGATGTCAGCTCTGGGAGTTCTGCTTACCCTAGTCGGCCTGGGCATATCTGAGATGAAGCTGAAAAGAAAAAAGAGCTGAATGGCTTTATATTTCCGCAGAGAGATATCGAATTTGAAATGTGAATAAGAGTAATTCATAGAAAGTCTGCTTTGTGCAAAAACAGTACAGGGCAGGCTTTTTATGGGATATTGCAGAAATTTTATTGTGTATGTCAAGGAGATTTGCTATTATCTTCATAAAGATGGGGAAGAATCTGCCCCATAGGAGGATGTATGGACTATAAGCAGTGCAGGATATTGGAAAAGAGACTATGGAATATATAAAAAGGGTGCTGGAGCCCGGAATGAGTCTCATAGAAGTTCGAAAATTATGTGAGGATAAAATGCTGGAGTTGGGAGCAGATTCCTTCTGGTACCCTTTGAAAAACTTTTTTATCATATGAACAAACAGATTACTGAGAAGGGATACGTGAATCTTGACTTTCTTGGAAATCTGGGACATTCTATCGAGAGAAGAAGCGGAGACCGTATTTATATAGAGAAGGGCAATAAGAAAAAGCTCAGCGAAGTTTCTTATTTCACTTTCGAACCGCACATTTCCAAAGAAAACTCTGATTATGGATATAAATGGGAAAACATTTACTATCTGGAAGAGGGGAAATTAAAGGAATTATAGGAGTATTTTTATTGAGGATGAGTAGCAGGGCAGGATTATACCCATTTGTCCAATTTAAAACTAAAGGAGAATGGATAGCTGCAAAAAGAGACGTTACAAAGGAGACATAATTAATTTTGGAGGTAGTGTGATGATTAAAAATACTTATCTGGACATTGCGGAAAATGACCTGCAATATCTGGAAGCTGTGCTGAAAACCGGGAATACAATTTATAACCAATTAGCAGTACAATGCCAGCAGGTTGCGGAAAAATTTTTAAAGGGATATCTAGATCGGATGCTTTTAGAGGAAGATGTTTCAGAATTGCTCAGAAAAAACAGCCTGAAAAAAATCGCAGCAAAATTAAACGATATAAAATCAGAATTAGAGTTGGATACCATAGGTCTGGCCTATCTTACAGATTTTTATTTTGATGCACGATATCCCGGTGATGATTTTTATACTGTATCAAAAGAAGAATTTGAAAAATGCCTTGCTATTATGTATGATACAGTGAAAAAATTAAAATCAATCAATCTATAATGACTATGAATGGAATTTTCTTACTTTTGCCTTTTTTGATGATCAGATTCTTGCTGCCCTTCATTTTAAATCCGAAATCCCTGGCTAGGGCAGCCTATTTTGCACCGGTACAGGGGAGGGAAAAAGCAGCCTATTATATCTATCAGATATCAAATATTGCAATGTTTGTATATTTGCTTTTTCTGAATGTTCTGATAGAGAATTCCTGGCAGTTTTATACAGGGATTGTCAGTTACATTTTGGGACTTGGCTTATGCTCGGCTGCAATGGTCAATTTTTCTTTTCCTGACGAGATGGGTTTTAACAATAAGGGACTTTACAAGTTTTCACGGAATCCAATGTATGTTGCTTATTTCATCTGCTTTATAGGTATGGCTCTTTTGACTCAGTCATGGATACTGCTGGGGGTGGTGATGTTGTTTCAGATTTCTGCTCATTGGATAATACTGGCTGAGGAGAGATGGTGTATACAGAAATTTGAGGAAGCATACAGAGAATATATGAAAAGAGTAAGACGTTACATTTGATTCGAAAAAAGGCTTATAGTGATAGGAGGAGGTATAGCTATGCAGGCAATCTGCGGTTTGAACTGTTGTGAGGAATGTAAGAGAAGAGAGGAATGCGGAGGCTGTATAAAAACAGAAGGACACCCTTTCGGCGGCAGGTGTATTGCCGCTGAGATTATTAAGCAGGGAGGCACTGAGGCGTTTCATAAATTCAAAAAGGACTTGATGGATGAATTTAACAGTCTTAGGATTGAAAACCTGGAGGTAAAAGATCTGAACTTGCTGAACGGATTTTTCGTTAATCTGGAGTATCCGCTGGCTAATGGACAGACTGTAAAACTGCTGGAGGATAGCAACATATACTGGGGCAATCAGATAGAAATCCCCGAAAGTGACCGGTGTTATGGGATTGTGGGGGATGATAAATACCTTCTGGTCTGTTCCTATAAATGCAATGGCACAGAGCCCCAGATTATCTGCTATAAGAAAAGAAAAAACAGCGATTAAAGGAAATCAGGGGGCAGAAAATGAGTATAAATCCATATTTAATAGACTTTTATAATACTTATGATGAGGACAGACGGCTGTGCCTTGTTTATGAGAGAAGCTGTTGACGCTATGGACGAGGAAACTTTTCAGTTATATTTAAAGTATCATTTTGCTACCTGTGAAAGAGAAGACTTGGCGGGAGTTACCAGCCATGCTATTGATATCTTTCAGAAGTAAAAAGGTTTTTAAAGGAATGTAGCAGGATTGCAGGAGGATTAAGATGGCATTTTTATACAAACAGGCAACCATTGAAGATCTGGATATATTAACAGAAACAAGAATAGAGATATTGAGGGCTGCCAACCAATTATCTCAAGATGTTGATATGACGGAGGTAGAAGAGCAGTCTTATGAATACTATAAAAAAGCTCTTTGTGACGGGAACCATATGGCATATCTGGTTTTTGAGGAAAATGATTTCGTAGGTGCAGGAGGAATCAGCTTCTTTCAGGTTATGCCTACATATCATAATCCAACAGGAAGAAAAGCCTATATTATGAATATGTATACAAGACCAGAATATCGAAGAAAGGGTATTGCCTATAAGACATTAGATCTTCTTGTGAAAGAGGCTAAGGACAGGGGAATCACAGCTATTTCTCTGGAAGCCACTGCTATGGGGCGGCCTTTATATGAAAAATATGGTTTTGTGAATATGGCTCATGAAATGGAGCTGCCGATATAAAAAGTAAAAAGAGACCGAAAGAAAAGCTGCCGTACCTGCGACTTACTGGTACGGCAGCTTTTTCTGTGAGGCTTCTGATAATGCAGATTTTAATAGAATTATTTTCCGGACTTTTGTTTCAGAATTGTTAAATTTTAAAACTTAGCAAAAATAAACAAAAATGAAACAAAACTATGATATAGTTATCCTATAAAAAGAGAGGGGGAATAGCGGAATTTGAAAAGACGTTGGATAAGATGAAGAAAGACATTAACCATTTTTATAAAACAACTATGGCTGTGATCAATATGGTCAAGGTAAGAAAGATGCAGTCACCCATTCTGATCACTATCCGGAATATAGGAGTGGCCGATGCCCTTGTGTCAATGCTTACGCTGCAGACAACTATGCTGGCATCCTTTCAGAACACCAGCAACTTAGATGTGAACCGAATGAATGCGCTTACGGGAATGGCAGTATGTATACTTATTGCACTGCTGGGTATCAGTATGATTTATTATGCTTCTAAGAGAAAAGAATCCTGAAGGGTTCTTTTTTCTTAGAAAGCTGTTCTTATTAATATTAGAAAAACAAAACTAAAACAAAAACGAAACAAACAAGGTATATGATACCTCCTGTAATCAAAAAAGGATAAGAGGAGGTCTTCGAAATGAAGAAAAGTAGTTTTGTTGCATTGAATTTAGGTATTATCAGCGGCTTGTTTTTTGCACTGGGAATGTGCATGGCTATGATTCCGGAGTGGAACGCATTCAGACCGGGAATTATTGTAGGATGTGTGGGAATTGTATTTGCTTTGATCACAGTATTTGTATGGCGGAAAATGGAGCATAAGCAGCCTATAAAGATCAGCGGGAAAGCAGTGCTGACAGCAGTTGCCGGGATTGTAGGAGCTTTGGCTCTGGGAGTCGGCATGTGCTTCACAATGGTATGGGGAAATATGATTTTAGGCATTATTGTGGGTCTGGTTGGCATCATGATACTGCTTTGCCTGATTCCATTGTGCAAAGGCCTGAAATAATAAAGATATGTATGTGAGAAAAAAGGCTGCCCTGTCTGCGATTTCCAACAGATAGGGCAGTTTATTATTTTGTTGTCTGCAGTTTAACTGTAACCATTCCTCCTGAAGTCCAGTTACTAAGCTCCAGGTCTCCGGAGTGGGTTTTTATTACCTGATTGGCAATCCAGAGCCCCAGGCCTTTGTGACCGTCAAAGCTGCGGGAAGTATCACCCCGCCATAAACGTTCTGTACCGTGGATCAGCGCTTCCCTGGTAAAGCCGGGGCCTTCATCGAGTATTGTAATCTGCCAGCCACTTTCTGTCATGGAACCATTCAGATATACATTTCCGCCTTTTGGAGTATGTTCTATGGCATTTTCAATCAAATTGCCGAGAGCCCGAAGAAGATGCTCTTTCTGAAGACTGGCAGTTCCCTGGAGAGAGGACTCTCTTTTCAATGATACTTCTTCGGCAGCAGCAAGAGGGAGGGCATTTTTCCAGAGTTCTTCAAAAAGAAGGGCCAGATCACAGCTTTGAAATTCTTCTTCGGTTCCTGCACAGGCTTCCAGCAGTCCGGCAACGTAGCCTTCAGCCCGCTGACTGCTGGCTGCAATGGTTTCTGCCATTTTCCGGCTGTCTTCCGGTAAGCTTTCTTCCAGCAGAAGTTCGGCGTTGCCTCTTATGAGAGTAAGAGGAGTTTTTAAATCGTGGGCAAGAGCTGCGATTTCTCCTTCCCGTTCCTGCTGTGCAGCCCACTGGGAGGAGAGGGAACGATGCAGAGCTTCCCGCATATGCTCCATAGCATCCAGAGCCTGGTCATATTCCCGTATACCTGCCTGGGGAATGACGAAATCCAATTCCTGAGCGCCCACCTTCTGGCTTACTTCACCAAACAGCCTGAGTCTGGATGCCAGATATCTGCGGAGCCACAGGGTGTTTAATATCAGACAGAGGACCAGGGCTCCTCCGAGGGTGAAGAACCACAAATACTCAAATGGGGGCAGAAGAGTCCGAAGATCCGGATCAGTAAATTCTCGTCTGTAATGCCAGTGGATGACTAAGGTACTTCCATCTTCATATTTGTACCGGATAATATGTACATCTTGAGGAACTGTCTGGAAAAATTCCCGGAGAGAATCCAGTTTGTTTCCCTCTGTATTGGTTTCCAGCACAGCGCCGTTTGGGTCGAATAAAGCATATTCTGCCAGAAAGTCCTCATCGGGAGCCACAAAAGCAGCAGGATGGCCTCCCAGCATTTCTTCTACCTGCTGATTAGAAACAGAGCCGTGGTAGATTATGCCGGCAGTCTGAAGTCCTGACTGAACAGCCAGCCATAATAGACAGCACAGCAGCATACAGCCAAGCATTACAAGGGCAAAACGCAGAAGTACAAAAGAAAGGCTCAGAGAACCCTGTCTTTTCGCCATTTGTAACCCACCCCCCAAACCGTTTCTATAGGATTTAAGTTTTCAGATTTCAGCTTTCCCCGGATATTTTTAATATGCTCTGCAATAGCAGAGGAATCTCCTTCAGCATCCAGGCCGAAAACTGCTTCATATAGCTGCTCTTTGGTAAAAACCCGTCCGGGGTGGAGGGCCAGATATTCGCAGATTCCATATTCTCCTCTTGTAAAGGATAAGGAATGTTCTTCTGTGGAAATGGTTTTTGCCTGCATATCAAAACGAAGTCCTCCCCGGTTCAGTGTATGAACTGGCTGGCGGCTTTCCCTTCGCAGATGAGCGCCTACCCGAGCCCGGAGCTCCGTGATACTGAAGGGCTTTTTTATGTAATCGTCTCCGCCCAGACCAAGGCCCTCTGCAAGAGCTGCGTCTTCTGTTCTGGCGGTCAGAAACAGAATGGGACAGTCTACTTCCTCCCGGATACGGCGGCAGAAAGAAAATCCGTCCTCTCCGGGAATCATCACGTCTAATAATATAAGATCATACAGACGGCACCGGTCAGGCTGCAGCAAGGCAGGTGATGTTTCAATATCTATCTGATGGCCGTCTTTTTCCAGTGTTTTCCGGATCAGATTCAGCATATCCGGGTCATCATCTATAACTAAAAGTTTTGCCATAACATTTCCTCCAGTTTTCATTTGCTGTCTATAATCTCGATAGGGGTGGCCTTTGTCACAAATATCATGCCGTCATACAGGACTGCCGGAGGCTGGAACAACCGGTAGCTGGGTGGCAGAAGATGCATATACCAGGCATAGCCTTCGCCAAGATTTCCCAGATAAAGATATTCCCTGACCAGATCTGCCATGGGAGAATCAGGAGATATTTTAGAAAAGTCCAGCCAGCAGATGTCGAAACCAGCCTTTTTGGCTGCATTTGCCAGGGGATCATGAGAATAAAACACCTGGTTCGTCCGTCTGCCGGAAGGCAGGACCGGGAGATTGCAGCAGGTTTTATAAAAATCTGTGCCAATGACATAATACCCTTTTCCAAGTTTATCTGCAAGGAGGGTTCCCATAGAATCATAACTTCCCCAACGGGCCACATGTGTGTTATGCCCCGCCACAAATATCCGATCATGTCCGGACTGGGATTCCTGCTCGGCTATCCATTTGATATTTTCTGCCATAAGCTTATCTCTTAATGTGATTAAGGAATCTTGGGAAATCGTATCAGATTTTTCCTGGAAATCTAAGTACTGCAGCAATATATCCGCGAAGTGGACGGCCTGGGCAGTATTTTCCAGATTTTCAAGCTGGGCTTTTACATCAGATAGGATTTGTACTCTTTCTTTATAGTTATACTTCCTGTTCCATTCTTCTCCGTCTATAAGCTTTTCCAGATTCTCTGTATCCACGCCGGCTTTTTTACATGCCTCCGTCAGGAACCGGAAATTGTATAAATATCTCTGCATATCAAAGCCATAAAACCGGAGGTCTTCTCCAGGAGCTGCTGTTTCATTATATTGACGCATATAGGAAATCAGTTCCGCCATCTCCTTGGTGGAGTATATTTTAAAACCAATGGCCTGGGCTGCTTCAAGAGCTGTTCCTTCTCCACCGTGTATATAGCGGTTTACCTGTTCACAGCCTCCGTAGTCTCCCTCCAGTGCAAAAGCCTGTACATCGTATTTTTCTACAAGAAGCTTGAACACTTCCAGCTTAAGCTCCTGGAATTCTGCGTTTCCGTGGGTGGCTTCTCCCAGAGCGATGACACGGGCTTCTTTTGGTATAGAAATATCCTGTACGCTGCCTGCATAAGAGGCAAACTCTTCCGGGTCTGCGCTTTCTCCTGGGCCAAAGCCTCCAAAGTGCATAAAAACTGAGAGAGCCAGAAGTACTGATCCAAACAGGAGCAATAGAGCAATGCGTAAAAATTTGTGTTTTTTCTTCTTCATAGTAGTTTCCTTTCTGTTTTTGATATAGAGAGGGTAACATTTAATTTTAAGGTTTTTATAAAGAAATAAAATATAATTTCCATATTAGAAGATTTTCAAATCAGACTATAGGGACCGTCTGTTCTCAGTGAGAGGATTATATTGTATAATACAGTCAGTATTAAAGTATGATATTGCGATTTTGGAGGGGTGGAGTATGGCGGTTTCT
>UQSX01000060.1 GCA_900543715.1 uncultured Blautia sp.
TTCATTTCATATCCTCCTTCGGGACTTCTTAAATCTACTTTCCTATAACAGAATATATTTCCGCATTGTATAAATAATAGCTTTTTCCTTGTCAATTGTCCAGTGTTTTCTGCGGATTTTCCACATTTTAGTCCTCTTTTGTCTTTAAAAACATAAGATTTCCGGGAGAAATCCTGACAAAAGGAGGAAGCTGCTCTTTCATCTCTCCATACCAGGTTTCTTTAGATATTTTCCACCAGAGAGGCTCTGTCCCTGCTTCTTCCTTTCCTGTAAAGAAGGTCACGTAAATCTCAAAGGGAGATTCTGTGATCTCTGCTCTGCACAGGGGAAATATATTTTCCCCTTCCTCCTGGGCCGGTGTAAAATAATGGGCCCGGATTCCCACATAGTCTGCCTCCTTCACAGGACAGGCCTCCTGCAGAAAGATTCCCCAGTCTTGGGCCAGGAAATGTCTTTCATCCACTTATTTCACAGGTGAAAAATTTTTACACCCGGTAATCTGTGCAGCTTCCAGATATACCGGTTCGTCAAAGATTTCTTTTGTATTTCCCTGGCATACCTTTTTTCCGCAGTCCATGATCATCAGCTTCTGACAGAGACGGTAAGCCTCATCCCGGCTGTGTGTCACCAAAATAGTGTCCCGCCCAAGCTTTTTCAGGATCCCGCTCAGCTCTGCCTGGAGTTTCTCCCGCAGATGAGCGTCCAGCGCCGAGAAAGGTTCATCTAAAAGGAGAAGCTCCGGCCTGGCGGCCATCATTCTGGCAAAAGCAGTCCGCTGCTTCTGTCCACCGGAAAGCTGATGGGGATATAATTTTTCCAGTCCGTCAAGCCGGAAAAAACGGATCCATTTTCTTCCCTCCTGCCAGTCTTTTTTTTCAAGGTACAGCACACATTCTCCTCTACCGTTTTATTTGGGAACAGGGCGTAATCCTGGAAAAGATATCCTACTTTTCTTTTTTGCGGTTTCAGATTGATCTTCTTTTCGGAATCATACAGTATCCGGTCATTTAAAACAATCCGTCCTCTGTCCGGAGTCAGAATCCCTGCGATACATTTCAGCGTCATGCTTTTTCCGCAGCCGGAGGCTCCAAGGATTCCCAGGATCCCCTCTTCTGTACGGAACTTTACCTTGAGGGTAAATCCCTTGAATTTTTTCTCAATGTCTACATATAAACTCATGTTTTACGCCCTTTTTTCTCTTTTCCCGTAAAATAATTCATCAACACCACCACCAGGAAGGAAACGCACACAATGATCCCTACATAGAACATTGCCGTATCCATATCGCCTGCTGATACTGCGGAATATACTGCCAGAGGCAGCGTTCTGGTTTTTCCTGCAATATTTCCTGCGATCATGGCAGTGGCCCCAAATTCTCCCAGTCCCCTGGCAAAAGCCAGAATCCCTCCGCTGGCAATGCCGGGAAGGGCCTGGGGAAACTCTACCTCCCAGAAAATCTTCCACTCTGAAAATCCCAGAGTCCTGGCTGCAAAGATCAGATTTTCATCTACCTGCTCCAGGGCTCCTCTGGCAGAGCGGTACATCAGCGGAAAAGAGATCACCCCTGCGGCCAGCACCGTAGCCCCCCAGGAAAAAGCGATCCGAACACTGAAATATTCTATAAAAAAGCTTCCCACCGGCCGGTGGACGCCAAAAATATACAAAAGGAAAAAACCGGCCACCGTAGGGGGCAGCACCAGAGGAAGGGTCAGGATCCCGTCCAGGATCATCTTCAGCTTTTCCTTCCTCAATGATGCCACGGCTTTAGCCACAGCCAGCCCCACGAAGAACACCACCAGGATCGTGACCCCTGCGGTCTTCAGGGAAATCCATATCGGCGAATAATCCATATATACTCCTACCTGTTCATTGTAAATCCATAGCTTTCAAATACCTGAGCAGCCTCATCGCTCTGGAGGAAATCCAGGAAAAGCTGAGCTTCTTCCTGATGCTGGGTATTTTCCACCATAGCCACAGGATACAGGACCGGTTCTGCCAGACTTCCTTCGGGAGCCTCTGCCACCTGGGTCACATTTCCTTCCTGGGTCGCTGCGTCAGTGGCATAGACAATGCCTGCCTGAGCGCTTCCCTCGGCCACCCAGTTAAGAACTTCTGTCACATTGGTCCCAAAGCTGGCTTTTGCAGAAACCTCCTCCCACAGTCCAAGGTTGGTAAGAGCTTCCTGGGCATACTGGCCTGCAGGAACACTGGCCGGATCACCAAGAGCCGGCGTCTCTGCTTTTGCAATATCTTCAAAGCTGGTATAGTTCTCTTCTTCTCCCTTTGCAGCGATCAGAACGATCTTATTCTCCAGCAGATCTGTCACTGTATCTTTCTTGATCAGTCCTTCCTCTGTAAGAGCGTCCATCTGAGCAGTGGCTGCAGAAAAGAAAATATCTGCTTCCAGCCCTTCCTCTATCTGAGTCTGGAGTTTTCCTGAACTGTCATAAGTGCCCTCCACTGTGATCTCCGGATGCGCTTCTTCAAACATGGGGATCAGCTCATCTTCCAGAGAATATTCCAGACTTGCAGCGGCAGCAATAAGAATGTTGGTGGTCTCCTCCTGGTCGGCGCTGCCGGCTTCCTTGGCCGTACTTTCCTCGCTAGTCTCTGCAGCAGTTCCTTCTTCAGTCTGTTCCTGTTGGCTTCCTCCGCAGCCCGTTGCAAATACCAGACCAAGACTCAGTGTTGCCATTACAAATAGATTTCTTTTTTTTCATATGTATTTCCTCCTTAAAGTTTTTCAAACATAACTTTTACTCCGCCGCCGCAGATCATACCAAGTCCTGCGGCAGCGTCATTGGTCAGATGGTATTCCTGAACTGCAAAGTCTGCTTCCATCTGTTTTCCATAAGCGATGGCAGCAGCCTCTACAGCTCCTCCCCCTATAGTTCCCCTGATCTTTCCCGAAGGAGCAATGACCATTCTGGTACCGGCTCCCCGGGGAGAAGAGCCTTTCTTTTCAATGACTGTGGCCATGACCTGGAATTCCCGGTCATTGACAGCCTGGGCCAGTTCCTTTTCCAGGACCACCCTGGGGACCTGATTTTTCACCTGTATGATCTCCGCCCCGATACTGACTGCGATCTCTCCAGGCGTCTGGGCCTTAATGGGCAGACCTATGGGTGCATGGATCTGGCAGAGCTTTTCCCGGGGAAATCCATCTTTTTCCAGTTTTCCAAGGGTCTTGGCCACTTTTCCTCTGCTGCCGATCATTCCCACATACTCGTACTCTTTTTCTAAAATCTTCCTAAGGCAGAGTTCATCTTCCTTATGTCCTCTGGTGATGATAATATAGTATTCAAATCCGTCTTTCGGGGTTTCCTCCAGCCACTGGTCAAATTCTCTGCAGCAGACCTGACAGCCGGGAAATCTGTCTTTATTGGCAAATTCCACGCGGCTGTCCACCACAGTTACCTGAAAATCCAGCAGCGCCAGAACTTTTGCCAACTCCTTAGATACATGTCCGCCGCCCAATATGACCGCCTTAGGTCTTCCATACACCCTTTCCCGGTACACTTCTGTTCCAAGATCTTCTTCTGTAAAAGCCTTGTCTTTGGCAAAATACTTTTTCCCCTGATCAGGTCCGCTAAGAAAAGTGATCACTTCTGCTTTTCTCTTCTCACTGATCTGCCGGACCAGCTCCTGATAAAATCCTCTTGCTCCCATGATCACCAGCCCTTTCCAAAACCACAGGCTGGGTATATGCAGACCGGGCAGTTCAGGCACAGACCGCCTTCCCCCAGAAGAGCCAGCTCCTCTGAGGTAATGGGATCGTCTGCCATGATCCGGGGCAGCACCAGGTCGAAGATCGTTCTTTTCGCATACATGACGCAGCCCGGAAGTCCCAGGATAGGAACTGTCCGGTCAGCCTCCCGATAATAAGCTACCAGAAGCATGGCTCCCGGCAGTACCGGTGCGCCGTAAGAAATCACTTCTGCTCCCAGACTTTGGATAGCTCCCGGGGTACAGTCGTCGGGATCTACGCTCATTCCTCCGGTGCACAGGATCAGATCTGCCCCTTCTTCTAAAAATTTCCGTATGGCTTCTGTGATATGTTCTTTCTTATCATCCACGATCTTCTGTCCCAGGATCCTGGAAGGATATTCTCCCATTTTTTCTGCAAGAACAGGCCCGAATGCATCTTTTATCAATCCCTTATAAACCTCACTGCCTGTGGTGACGATCCCCACCTTCTTTTCTTTATAGGGCAGAATAGAAAAA
This sequence comes from uncultured Blautia sp., assembly GCA_900543715.1. Taxonomy (GTDB): domain Bacteria; phylum Bacillota; class Clostridia; order Lachnospirales; family Lachnospiraceae; genus Blautia; species Blautia merdigallinarum. Next base: position 4,225 of record UQSX01000060.1, read on the forward strand.
ATCGGTTCTTCACCGGCTGCCCTTCTGGCTCTCTTCATCTTTTCTTCCTCGATCACCAAAGGGATCACCCGCATACCGGCCAGCTTGTCGCCTTTTTTTACCGGCGTGTTCCCATGGCGGCAGGCGATCATCATTTCTCCCAGGGAGTTGACCGCCAGGAGTCTTTCTTTTTTTATTTTAAACAAACCGTCTGCTGAGGCAGTCAGTTCAATCTTTCCTTCTTTGATCTCAGATTCTTCCATATATTGATTTTTGCAGATGTCACGAAGAATCTCGGCTCCCTCATTTTCGTGGAGCATTCCCTCTTCCTTTTCCCATACATAGAGGTGTTCCTTCCCCACAGAAAGAAGCACCGGAATGTCTTCCTCCCGGACAATATGTCCTTTTCTGAAGACAGGGCCCTTTTTTTCATCCTTAATGATCTGGGTAATATCATGGCACAGCACATGGCCCACAGCTTTCCTTGTTTCTATTTTTTTCATTCTTCTGTTTCTCCTTTTATAAACAACAAGGCAGAAAACTGCCGATTTTTTTATTAAATTCAGCAATTTTCTGCCTGACGTAATTATACTCTATTTTTTTGTTTTAAAAAGTTGTTTTGACAACTTTTTCCTTTTTTCTTTTTATTTATTTCTGCTTCCTCTATATTTTTCCTCACAGTATTTGCAGCGGTAAATTTCCTTCTTAGGATCTGACAGGATAAAAATCTGTTCCAGCTCCTGTTCTACGGAAGTAATGCACCGTGGATTTTTACATTTGATCACATTATGGACTTCCTTGGGAAGGCTCAGTTTTTTCTTCTCTACGATTTCTCCGTCCTTAATGATATTTACTGTAATATTATGGTCAATAAAGCCCAGGATGTCCAAATCCAGGGTATCAATAGGGCATTCCACCTTAATGATGTCTTTTCTTCCCATTTTATTGCTCCTGGCATTTTTAATAATGGCCACGCAGCAGTCCAGCTTGTCCAGCTCCAGATCATGATAAATGGTCATACTCTTGCCGGCTTTGATATGGTCCAGCACCACGCCTTCGCTTAACTGTCCTACATTTAACATAATTCCACCCCCATTCCCAGCAGACTCAGGATCAGTGCCATACGCACATATACACCGTATCTTGCCTGTTTAAAATAAGCGGCTCTTGGATCTGCATCTACTTCCACAGAGATCTCATTTACCCTTGGAAGGGGATGGAGTACCAGCATATCCGGTCCCGCCAGCTCCATTTTTGCTTTATCCAGAATATAGAAATCCTTCATCCTTACATAGTCTTCTTCATTAAAGAATCTCTCTTTCTGCACTCTGGTCATGTATAAAAGATCCAGTTCGGGGAGGGCGTCTTCCAGCCGCTCCACTTCCTGGAACTCATGGCCGCTGGCCTTTAATACATCTTCCCGTATATAGTCCGGTATACGAAGCTCTTCCGGGGAAATCAGCACAAACTTTACGCCCTCATATCTCACCAATGCCTCGATAAGAGAATGTACGGTCCTGCCGAATTTCAGGTCTCCGCACAGACCAATAGTGATATTATCCAAGCGTCCTTTCATGGAACGGATGGTGAGCAGGTCTGTCAGAGTCTGAGTAGGATGCTGATGTCCTCCGTCACCTGCATTGATCACCGGAATCTGGGATGCCATAGATCCGACCAAAGGCGCACCCTCCTTTGGATGGCGCATGGCACAGATGTCCGCATAACATGAAATCATCCGGAGAGTATCCGCTACACTCTCACCTTTTGCCGCTGAGCTGGAATTAGCACTGGAAAACCCCAGGACCTTTCCGCCTAAGCGAAGCATTGCAGACTCAAAGCTGAGACGTGTACGTGTACTTGGCTCATAAAACAAAGTTGCAAGGATCTTTCCATCACATTTATGAGCGTATTTCTCCGGATTTCTTTCAATATCATTGGCAAGGTCCAAAACCTTATCCAATTCCTCTACGGATAAATCCAACGGACTCATTAAGTGTCTCATAGATTACCTCCTGTATATGTTTGACTTTTTTACTATCATATACCAGTTCCGGGGGTATTTCAAGAATTTTCACTTTTCATGAGACAATATTTTTTCAAACAGCAGTCCGGTGCAGAACCACAAGGGCGCATAGTCCAGTCGGATCACTCCTTTATAATTCAGAGGATAACGGCTGTAATCCCAGGGACACATGTTGTAATGTTTCAGAAGCAGTCCGGTGCCAAATTCTGCTGCAAAGATTCCGGTCATATACAGGCCGCCCCGAAATATAGCCGGAATTTTTTTTAAATATCTGGATATGGGGCCTATACAGGCGGCCATACCGTATATTGGGAACATCCACAGTGAGGACTGGCCCATCATCTTCCACTCTTTTCTCCCTATCGCATGCAGACCCGTCCAGAAAATCTCCAGGCACCAGCCTGTGGCTCCGCAGCGCAGAAAATCTCCTTTCATATCTTCCTCTCCTTTTCTCAGGATCTTAATTTTATTCATGGATTCCAATATTATGCCCCTGTTCTTCCCTCTTCATACATTGTATAAAAGCCAAAATAAGATGAACTCTTATCAGGTATTCTATATTTTTTCTAGAATAAAGGACTTGCAGGAGAAAATCCCTCGGTGTATCATAAGCATGATAACTTTATGGAAAAGGAAGGAAGATACAATGCTAGACCTGACCCAGCTCAGAAAAGAAATCGATGATATCGACAGGCAGATCGTCAAACTCTTTGAAAAAAGAATGGCTGTGTCTGAAAAAGTAGCCCGTTTTAAAATAGAAACAGGAAAACCAGTGTTTGATCCGGTCAGAGAGAAAGAAAAATTGAATACGCTCAGTCATCAGGCCGCCGGGGAGTTCAACAGCCGGGGAATCTATGAGCTTTACCGGCAGATCATGTCCATCAGCCGGAAACGCCAGTATCAGCTTATAGAAGAGCATCAGAACAACAACGATCCTCTTTTTTCTCCCGTAGACGCTTTGAAAAAAGAGGGTGTTACCGTGGTCTTCCAAGGAGTGGAAGGTGCATACAGCTATGCGGCCATGAACACGTTCTTTGGAAAAAATATTAAAAGCTTCCATGTGGATACCTGGAAGGATGCCATGGAGGCCATTAAAAATCACGAGGCTGATTTTGCCGTACTGCCCATAGAAAATTCTACGGCCGGGATCGTCCAGGACAATTACGATCTGCTGACGAAATATGACCATGTGATCGTAGGTGAACAGATCATTCCCTGTCAGCATGCTCTGGTAGGTCTTCCAGGAACTCTTTTGGACGAGATCAGAGACATTTACTCTCATCCTCAGGCTCTTATGCAGTGTAGAGAATTTCTGGAGACTCACAGAGAATGGACAACCCATGAATTCGGCAACACGGCTGCAGCTGCAAAGAAGATCGCAGAAGAGGGAAACCGGACTCAGGCGGCCATTTCCAGCCCTTATGCTGCTGAGTTTTTCGGTCTTTCCGTATTGAAGGAAAACATTTTCACCAACGCCGGAAATTCCACCAGATTTATAATTGTCACCAAGGATAAGATCTATTGCCGCAATGCAGGAAAAATCAGTGTCAGTTATGAACTTCCCCACGAAAGCGGAAGTCTTTACAACAGTCTGTCACACTTTATCTATAACGGACTGAATATGACCAAGATTGAATCCCGTCCGGTCCGCGGACGCAACTGGGAATATCGTTTCTTTGTGGATTTTGAGGGAAATTTAAGTGACAGCGCTGTAAAAAACGCACTGAAAGGCCTTGAAGCCGAGACACAGAATTTCCGCATTCACGGCAATTATTAGGAAAGGAAACAAAAACATGTTTAATATTGACGAATGTATCTTATACAGGAACTTTCAGCAGGGAGATATTCTGGAAGATATGTCCAGAGCGCTGGAAATCTGCTGTCTGGAACCAGAGGAACCTAACAAATCCAAATCTTTGTTTTACAGCTGCATGAACCGGCTGGTGGAAATGGCCAGTACCTATGGTTTTACCGGTAATCTGTGGCACAGCTATCTCACTTATCTGCTGGCAAATCATGAAAACGCCTTCAGTACTGCCTGCGAGATCACAGGGCCTGTGGAAGGCACGATCAACCAGCTTGCCCTTCACGACTTTGCTATTTTTAAAGACCTGTTTAACCTGGACTTTTCAGCCTTTGAAAATTTTTACGGTTCCTCCTCCTGCTGCCATCTGATCAACGAATATGAAAATGACAGCCACGGAAGCAAACAGTTTAACGAGCGGATCAGCAGCCGTCTCAATACTTTAAGCGGACTTCTGGCTGCCTCTGATTCCCCGGAAGAGTTCATGGAGCATATGGTGGATTTCTATAAAGATTACGGAGTAGGAAAGCTGGGGCTTCATAAGGCTTTCCGCCTGGAACACGGCCCCAGCGACCAAAGGGTAAAAATCGTTCCTATTACCAAAATTGCCCATGTGCATTTAGATGATCTGGTGGGCTACGAAATTGCCAAGAAAAAACTGATCGACAACACGGAAGCCTTCCTAAATGGAAAACCGGCCAACAACTGCCTTCTTTTCGGAGACGCAGGAACAGGTAAGTCTTCCTGTATCAAGGCAATTCTCAACCAGTATTATGACAGAGGGCTGCGCATCATTGAAGTGTATAAGCACCAATTTCAAGATCTCAATGATGTGATCGCTCAGATCAAGAACCGGCATTACAAATTTATTATCTATATGGATGACCTGTCCTTTGAAGATTTTGAAATTGAATATAAATATCTGAAAGCCGTAATCGAAGGAGGTCTTGAACGGAAACCGGATAATATCCTGATCTACGCCACCTCTAACCGGCGCCATCTGGTCCGTGAAAAATTCAGTGACAAAGCAGACCGGGATGATGATCTGCATACCAGCGATACCGTTCAGGAAAAACTGTCCCTGGTATACCGTTTCGGCGTAACAATCTACTTTGGCTCGCCCAGCAAGAAAGAATTCCAGCAGATCGTACTGGCTCTGGCAAAGCGGAATGGCCTGAACATGGATCAGGGAGAACTTCTCCAGCAGGCCAATGCCTGGGAACTGCGCCACGGCGGCCTGTCCGGAAGGACTGCCCAGCAGTTTATCGATTATCTCCTGGGTCAGCAGACATAAAATACGTGAGGACAAAAAGAAGGTGTACCCCTTTCTCCTGTTAAAAGGAACTTTGGGTACACCTTCTTTTTAGGATAAGCAGAACGATAAGCCGGGTTATGTCGTGAATAATCATCTATCCAGTCCTGCCGTCGCCGGCAGGCTCAAGCGACCCACCTGAAAACGTGACGGGCAGCCACATAGTTTTCTATTCGGTCTTGCTTCGGATGGGGTTTACATGTGCCCTTCCTGTTACCAGGAAGGCGGTAGTCTCTTACACTGCCCTTCCACCCTTACCGGATTACTCCGGCGGTACATTTCTGTTGCACTGTCCTTGGAGTCGCCTCCACCAGACGTTATCTGGCATCCTGCCCTGTGAAGCCCGGACTTTCCTCACCTGACCCCTTTCGGTCCTGTCAGCCGCGATTATTTATTCTACTTATCGCACAAGGCTCAGTATATCACATCCATACAGAAAAAGTAAATCCTTTTTTACTCTACATTTCTCTTCTCATCTGCAAAATATTCAAGGAATAGACGAAAGCAAATGATAAGCCTTACATCAGATCTTCCGGTACTTTTGGCAGTCCCGCAAAGCCCTGCTCCAGGTCTTCATCTGTAGGAATATAATCTGTCATCGTTCCGTCATTAAAACTTTGGTAAGCATACATATCAAAGTATCCGGTTCCTGTCAGTCCAAAGACAATGGTCTTTTCTTCTCCAGTCTCTCTGCATTTTTTTGCTTCATCCACAGCCACTTTGATAGCATGGGCACTTTCCGGAGCCGGAAGGATACCTTCCACTCTTGCAAACTCTTCTGCTGCCGCAAACACAGAGGTCTGCTCAACAGTTCTGGCCTCCATCAGTCCGTCATGATAAAGCTGAGACAAGATGGAGCTCATTCCATGATACCTGAGACCGCCCGCATGGTTTGCAGAAGGGATAAAATTACTGCCCAGAGTGTACATTTTCTGAAGAGGCGTCACCATACCTGTATCGCAGAAATCATATGCAAATTTTCCTCTTGTAAAGCTTGGGCAGGAAGCTGGCTCCACTGCTATGATCTGGTAATCCCTCTCTCCTCTTAATTTTTCGCCCATAAATGGAGAGATCAGTCCGCCCAGATTAGATCCTCCCCCGGCGCAGCCAATGATCATATCCGGAACAATACCGTATTTATCAAGGGCTGTCTTCGTCTCAAGTCCGATTACTGTCTGATGAAGAAGTACCTGGTTCAGCACACTTCCCAGCACATAACGGTAGCCTTCCTGATGAGTGGCTCTCTCTACAGCCTCAGAAATAGCACAGCCAAGACTTCCTGATGTCCCTGGATGTTCCTTTAAGATTTTTCTTCCGATTTCTGTAGTGTCAGAAGGAGAAGGTGTTACAGAAGCTCCGTATGTTCTCATAACTTCTCTCCGGAAAGGTTTCTGCTCATAGGAGCATTTTACCATATACACCTGGCAGTCAAGTCCCAGATAAGCGCAGGCCATGGAAAGGGCTGTTCCCCACTGTCCTGCTCCAGTCTCTGTAGTTACGCCTTTCAGCCCCTGTTTCTTTGCATAATAAGCCTGAGCAATGGCAGAGTTCAGCTTATGGCTTCCACTTGTATTATTTCCCTCAAACTTATAATAAATCTTTGCAGGAGTCCCTAATTTTTTCTCCAGGCAGTACGCTCTTACCAAAGGTGAAGGACGATACATTTTATAAAAGTCCTGAATCTCCTGAGGAATATCAATATAAGCTGTGGTATCATCCAGCTCCTGGCTTACCAGCTCCTGACAAAAAACCTGTCCCAGCTCTTCTGCAGTCATAGGCTTCATCGTTTCTGGATTTAACAGAGGTGCTGGTTTATTTTTCATATCAGCTCTGAGATTGTACCACTGTTTTGGCATCTCACTTTCTTCAAGATAAATTTTGTAGGGGATTTCTTTACTGTTCGCCATAATTTTATTCTCCTTTCTCTCTTTTACCGCATATTTCAGGCAGAAGCAAATAGAATTCCTGTATACAGACAAAAACTCCTGTCCAGGAAACAATTTCTGTTCCATGGGACAAGAGTTAAAATCCTGCGGTGCCACCCAAATTGATATTTTCATATCCACTTACTGCATACTTCATTTGCTTTATTTTGTAACGGAGTTTTATCTCCGGCTTGCATACTGTAAGTTCCGCTCGCCCTCAGAAGTCCATTCCTCTCTGAGACTGACGCTGCATTTCCACCACCAGCAGCTCTCTGAGCCCAGCTGCTATTCAGAAAGTACTTACTCTTCTTCAACGGTTTAATCTAATAAACTATTTATAACATATCTTCCGGCCATATGTCAACCTGTTTCTGCGTTTATATTCCAGGCAAACCCTCTGCTAATAAACCTTGATCTCATAAAATTTTTGGAAAGTGCCTGCAGGATCTACCTTCAGAATTCCTGGTTTTTCCCGGATTTCTCCGGAAAAGTCACGATCATCGCACCGTCCCATCCAAGGTTCCAGACAGACAAAAGGCGCTCCGGGCACTGACCAGATACCAAAATTTGTAAAACCGCCGCACTCCAGAGAAACATACGGTGTTCCGTCCGGATACCCGATGGCTGCCCATTGGATCTGTCCGTCATCAAAGATCAGAGCATCCCGGTCAAACATATCCTGACGAATACTGCATCCATAATGCTCTCCATATTTCTCCAGCGGAAGCTTATAAGACCTTGAGGGGTCCGCCGTCCCCTCTCCCTGACAGATCAGCCGGTATTTCAGCTCCTCCTGCTTATTAAATAACAGTTTATAATCTGTCTGAACAGTATCTTCCAGTACAGGCACTCGGAAAGCCGGGTGACCTCCAATAGTAAAGAACATGGTTTCCTGATCCCGGTTATCCACTTCCCATGTCACCTGCAGCGCTCTTCCGGAAAGGATATAGCTGATTCTCAGTTCAAAGGCAAAGGGAAAATACTCTCTTGTCTTTTCTGTATCTTTCAGAGAAAACACGATCTGGTTTTCAGATTCTGTCACACAGATAAATTCCATGTCCCTTGCAAATCCATGCTGCTTTGTATCAAATCTCTTTCCTTTCCAGAGATAGAAGTCTCCGCTGTGTCTTCCCACATTTGGAAAAAGAATGGGTGCACGTCTTCCCCAGTATTTCTTGTCTCCCTGCCAGAGCACTTCCCTCTCCTTTTTCTTATCGTAAATACTCTGCAGCTCAGCTCCCAGGGCAGATACTTCTACCCTGAGCTCCTTATTTTCTATCCGATACATCATAATGATCACTTCTCCCATCTGTTTTAAAATCCTGCAGCAGATCCCCGGATATTCTTCTTCGGAGCTGCCGCCTAACATCCCCAGAGACGCTGCCGCCTGCTTTACTGTCCGCAGTAATAGGTTTCCCGGATCAGCTGCTCAGTAAATTCCCTTTGCAGGTTCAGATCAAATAAAATCTGAAGCAGGCCAAACCGGTTCCGCAGATCTTTTGCATAATAAATCCCTCTGGAGAACACTTTCTCTGAAACTTTCATCTGAGCAGGGTAGTATGGAGCCTCCATAGATTTCAAAATCTCTATAATCTCTTCCGCTCTGGGAAGCTCATCGATCACTTTAAAAATTTCTTCCTGGTGAGTCCTAAAAGCCGTTCTTCTCCTGATCACTTCCTGGTCAGAGTTCTTTCCGATCTTCTTTTCCAGTTCAAGGACTCCCTGGGCTGCCGGGCCATAAGCTTTCTTTATTTCTTCTGCCCACAATTCATAATCAAAGGAAGGGGCTTCCAAAGGAAACAGCATATCTCTCTTTTCCTTCAGCATTTCATAAAGTCGGATGGCCATAACTGTTCCTACGCCCACCTTGGTGCCATGAAGGGGATCCGGCTGTCCGTCCAGAAGAAACATCATCTCCCAGTAGTGAGACATATGATGCTCGCTTCCCGAAGCAGGTCTGGAGTTCCCGATATAACTCATAGCAATGCCGCTTAGTACAAGGCCTTCCATGATGGCTCCAATAGCTTCTTTATCTCTCTTGGCTGCCTTTTCCGCATTTTCTGCCACTTTCTTAATGGATTCCCGGACAAGCTCCATAATTTCTGTGCAGATATATTCTCCATTGACAATATGGGCAAGCTGCCAGTCCGTAAGACACACATATTTTCCAAGGATATCGCCCGCGCCTGCTGCGATCATATGCAGCGGGGCTTTTGAAATAATATCCAGATCTCCTATGATGACTCTGGCCGGACGTGCCTCATAAGTGGTCTTTAAATGCCGGATAATAAGGGGGGAGACATTGGACGCATATCCATCCATAGAGGGAGCTGTTCCCACAATATAATAATCAATCTTCATCTTATAGCTGACATAGCGGCAAAGATCGTTGATCGTCCCGCTTCCCACGGCAATGATCAGATCACAGTTATCAGGCACCCGGGTGAAAAGATAGATCAGGGCCTCTTCATCGGGTACAAGCTCCTCTTCCTGATATACCACCTTTTCAAAGGAATAGCCTCCTTTCTCAAGCTCCTCATAAACTGCCATGCCCGCCGCCTGTTCTGTGTGGATATCGCTGACCACACACAAATTTTTATATGTATGTTTTTCTAAAATCTGAGGCAGGCGTCTGACTGCCCCTTCTTCAATAATGATCTCCTCAATATCACAAATATGTGTTTTCCCGCATCCACATTGTTTTTCTTTCTGTAAATATGCTTTCCAATCCATACTTTTACCATGACCTTTCTTTATTCATTCTTCTATAACTATAGCATGAATTTTCTATGTGTCAAAACAGATACCAAAATATCAATTAAGCCTATTATTAATATTTTAATTTATTAGCATTCTCTTTCCCTGCTTTTTGCTGTAATTTCTCCGTTTGGACAGCGGTTTCCCCAGGAATCAATTAATTTTCCGTCTCTATATACACAAATGATCTCACAGTGATTGGCGCATTTTCCACAGGTTACTTCTCTTGTCTTAAATTCCATATCTGTCACATGGAAGTCAAAGGCTCCCTCCTGCCGGCTCTCCTTTGCCAAAACCGCAATGCCAAAAGCTCCCATCAGATGTCCTTTCTCATCAACAAGTACAGGTATACCCAGTTCTTCTTCAAACATTTTCACAACGCCCTCATTCTTGCTCACGCCGCCCTGGAAAACAACCGGGGAGATAATCTTCTTGCCCTTGGCCACGTTATTCAGATAATTGCCGGCAACCGCTTTGCACAACCCTGCTATGATCTCTTCTCTTGGATAACCAACCTGCAGTTTATGGACCAGATCTGATTCTGCAAATACTGTACATCTGGCCGCCACTGGAGCCGCTCTTTTTGCAGACAGCGCAATTCTGCCAAAGTCTTCCACCTCCACGCCAAGTCTGTGGGCCTGGCTGGAAAGGAAAGCTCCCGTTCCTGCGGCACACAAAGTATTCATAGCATAATCAACTGCAACGCCGTTTTCTACACAGATAATCTTAGAATCCTGACCTCCGATTTCCAGGATCGTCCGTACGTCCGGGTGAATCGTGGTAGTTCCTACCGCGTGTGCGGTAATCTCATTTTTTACCACCTGTGCGCCGATCATGCTTCCCACTAATTTTCTGGCGCTTCCTGTTGTTCCGGAAGCTACAATCTCATAGTCCTCTTCATGAAAGTTTTTCTGGAGTTCGATCAGTACCTTCTTTGTAGCCTCTGTGGGGTTTCCCTCGGTCCACAGATAGCATTCTGCCAGAAATTCATTACTCTCATTAATGATTACACCTTTTGTTGAAATTGAGCCTATATCAATTCCCAAATATGCTTTTTTCTTCATCGCAGTATCTTTTTCTTCCTTTCCAACATATCGTAAAATGCCTCAAGTCTGGTATCCAGTCCCGTATCGCTGTTTTGCGTATCATAGCTTAAATACAGAATTGGAATATGGAAATCCTTACTGATATTCTGCAGTACAGAAACCGCATCAATCTCCGGTGTGCATCCAAAAGATTTTACATGAACGATCCCGTCAAATCCCTGTCTGGCATAGTCCATCGCAGAGTTTACCGTCCAGGTGGTAGTAGGACCCATATTGAACTTTACATATTCCCGGATCTTTGGCCGCAGAGCTGCTTCTTTTGCCCTGAAGTGACAATTTGTCACACTCATATAACGGTATACTGCCGCGCCCAGACTGCTCAGTTTGTCCTGAAGCTGCAGATTGGCATGTGCGTCCATGACCGTAAAATATTCTCCCACCACTCCAATACGGATAGGTCTCTCCGGTATCCTGATCTCCAGACGGCTCATCTCGGATTTTGCTTTCTGATAGCCATTTTTGATCTCCTCTTTAGATTCTGCAATCTGCATGTCCAGATAGAACTGATCCATAACTTTCCGATGACTGCCCTTTTCCGCCTCATATCCGGCGTTCTGATAGTAAAGTGCTTCCATTTCATCCATATATTCGGCCATTTTGATTCCTTCATAAACCCCGGTCACAAATTTGGCAGGCTTCAGCCGGGGATTCAATTCTTTCGCCAGTTTCAGCCACTCTTTTTTCTTTCCCCCCATATATTCAGCCAAATTAATAAATTCAAAATGGTATCCCAATTCTTTCAGAATTTCTTTTTGCAGTTCTCCATAGTAATCCAGTCTGCAAAGGCCTCCGGTTTCCACAACAACATCTGCCCCAGCCTCCAAGGCCTCGATCAGGCTGCCCAGCGTATGTTTAAAAGGAGCGCATGCATAATCAGGGCTGTATTTGCTGCCCAGTTCCACCGTCGCTCTTGTAGCAGGAGGAAGCTGTATATAATGGAGTCCAAGGGCCTGTTCTGCAATATAGCGGATTGCATAATCATAATGATGAAACCGTGGAAAGGCAATTTTTTTTCTGTCGTCAAAATTAATTTCCATAACCGCCTGCTTTCTGATATTGAATAATATCCGTAAAACTTTCGATTCGAGTCTCTACCCCTGCCATACCTTCCTGCGCATCCAATGTAAGCTGGAGAACCGGAATGTTTTTAATCTTTCTTATCAGCATATCATTGACAAGAGCGTCAGGGCCGCAGGGATAAGCGCTGACCAGTACAATGCCGTCAACTTTATCTTTAAGCAGCATGATCGCACCTGTTATCTCCCTGTTTATGATCCAAGGCATCACCTTAGAGAAATGATAGCTCCTTTTTAAAGCATTTTCTTTGTTAACATAGTCTGTATATAGAACCTCATGTCCCATTTTCTTCAGGATTTCCGCTATTTCACTGCCCATATATGCATCGTGGAGAACATAGGGATGTCCAGCCAGGAGAATCTTTGTTTTATTTCCCTCCAGAATTTTTCCCTGCTTTTTCTCCTGCGCCTTAAACCAGTTTTCCTGTGTCTTTTTTGCCTGATTATAAGCTTTTTTTATCTCTTTTCTGGTCTTTCCCAGGCTTAATCCCAGTTCCATATAAACATTTTCTTCCTTCGTATGGTCATACCAGTCGTAGCTGACGGATAATATGCGCACAGTACTTCCTCTGAAAATATTCTCCACCAGATCCGGCAGAGACTGATAGCGGGTACACATCCGTTCTTTCGGCTCATAGCCTCCCATACGGGGCACAAAGATCGCATCGCATTTGCCAGTCAGCTCTTTCACATGTCCCAGATAAATCTTAAAAGGAAGACAAGTTTCATCAATAGCAAGCTGAACGCCTTCTTCCAGGATTTTTCTGTCACTTTTTCCGCTGACTATACATTGGAAGCCCAGATTTTCAAAATAATTTTTCCATAAAATACCGTCCCTGTACAGCATCAGCCCTCTGGGAATTCCAATCATTTGAACCGCCATAGCTCTTACCCCTTTTCTGTCATAGATTCATTCATAAACAAATCGGTTCGTCCAATAAGAACGAACCGTAAAAATTACTATTATTATACCACTGGTTTTCTTTTATGAAAAGGAGAAAGTTCATAGAAAAGAATGAAAACCTGACGTTAAAAGCCAAATTCTCATAATAAAACATGGCTCAAAATGCATAGAAAAACTGGCTTTTCTTCTGACTACAGGCATCGCGGATATGAGGTACTCCCTCTAAGTATCAAACGAGGCTCATACTCAATATGATAAATCATCCCCTGGCTGTCTTTATCTCGCTTCTGTCGTCGTTCATCTATTTTGCTTAATAGAATTTCACAGGCATTTTCCCCTTTTTTAGGCGTAAAATGTTCTACTGTAGTCAAATTGATTCCTCTAAGCCCGGAAAACAG
>UQSX01000061.1 GCA_900543715.1 uncultured Blautia sp.
ATTTTCCTTTTTACCTGAAATTTAAAGGCGGCAAAGGGATCGCTGCTTCGGTAGGCCTTCTTCTGGCTTTTGACTGGAGGCTCTTCCTGATCTGCACAGTGGTTTTCTTTGTCCTGTTCTTCACCACCCATTACGTATCTTTGTGTTCTTTGGCCGGATATCTGTGCTTTGTGATCTTCCTTGTGATCTTCGGGCAGGCCGGCATGTATCCCTGCAGCCAGCCGGTGCTGTATGAAATGTACGTGGTGGCTGTTCTTTTGATGGCTCTGGCTTACTGGAGGCACAGACAGAATATCGGCCGCCTCCTGCATGGAAATGAAAACAAGATTTTTCTCAGTAAAAAGAGGTAAGATATATGGCGAATATTGGAATTATCGGTGCGGGAAGCTGGGGAACGGCACTTGGGATACTTCTGGTAAATAACGGACATAACACTATGCTCTGGTCACACAGACAGGCCCAGGCAGAAGAACTTGCAAAGACAAGAGAACACCGGGAGAAGCTTCCGGGCGTTTATCTTCCGGAAGCCCTGGAGATCACCAATGATCTGGAGGAGACTCTGGTAGGAAAGGACATCCTGATCATGGCGGTTCCATCTGTGGCGGTCCGACAGACTGCGAAAAATATAAAACCATACATTCGTTACGGTCAATTGATCGTAAATGTATCTAAAGGAATTGAAGAGGGTACATTGATGACCCTCACAGATATCATTGAAGAAGAGATACCGGAAGCAGTTCCCTGCGTCCTTTCCGGACCCAGTCATGCAGAAGAGGTCAGCCGGGGACTTCCCACTACCTGCGTGGCAGGAGCAAAAGAACGGAAAACTGCGGAATATATACAGAATATTTTCATGAGTCCTGTATTTCGGGCTTATATCAGTCCAGATGTGCTGGGCATCGAGCTTGGGGGGGCCTTGAAAAATGTGATTGCTCTGGCGGCGGGAGCAGCAGACGGATTGGGATATGGAGACAACACCAAAGCAGCACTGATCACCAGAGGAATCACGGAGATCACCAGGCTGGGAATGGCTATGGGAGCGAAAGCGGAGACATTCTATGGCCTTTCCGGTATTGGAGATCTTATCGTTACCTGTGCCAGCAAACACAGCCGGAACCGGAGAGCCGGAATCCTTCTGGGGCAGGGAAAAACCATGGAAGAAGCCATGAAAGAAGTGAAGATGGTGGTGGAAGGCGTGTATTCTGCAAAAGCCGGATGGGAACTTTCCAAAAAGTATCAGGTGGAAATGCCTATCATCCAACAGGTGAACCAGGTCCTGTTCGAGGGAAAAGCCCCGGATCTTGCTGTTCAGGATCTGATGCTCAGGGATAAAAAAATAGAATCCTGGGATGTCTCCTGGAAGTCCGAGTAAACCGGACCAAAGAAAATAAAAGCCTGCATCAGGAAAGAGGCCTTTTCTCCCTGAAGGAAACCGGTGATACCGGTCCCTCAGAGAGAAAAGACCTCTTTTGCATACAGCAAAATACTATGTAGAGCCAGAGACCACTTTCTGTCTGTTTGTCAGAGGGCCTTTGAATCGGTTATAAGATATAAGGAACCATATCCTCAGGAACTCCGGCTACACGCTGCTGCATATCCATAGCAGTTATGGCTGCCATCTCTTCTTCAGAGAGAACAAAATCGAAGATCTGGCTGTTTTCTTCCAGCCGTTCTTTATGCACTGACTTGGGGATTACGCCGATTCCCTGCTGGATGAGCCAGCGGAGTCCGACCTGGGCAGGACTTTTCTGATGACACTTGCCGATCTCGATCATCAGAGGACTCTTCAGATAAGCGCCTCTTGCCAAAGGTGCATAAGCCTGAAGTGCGATTCCTTTTTCCTCGCAATAAGTTTTCAGCTCAGGATGGTTGAACAGAGGGTGAAATTCCACCTGGTTTACAGCGGGAACCACATCTGAAACTGTCCGCAGAAGCTCCAGGTCGGCGATGCTGAAATTAGACACGCCGATAGATTTTATTTTTCCATCTTTTCTCAGCTTTTCCATTGCTTTCCAGGTATTTCCGAAACAGCCAGGCACAGGCCAGTGGATCAGATACAGGTCTACATAGTCCAGTCCCAGGCGCTCCAGACTCCGGTTAAAACTGTCTTCGATATCCCCGATTCTCTGGGCGGTATTCCAAATTTTTGTAGTAACAAATAAATCTTCTCTCGGTATCGTAAGAGCCTGTATTCCTTTACCGACTCCTTCTTCGTTTTTGTAGAAAGAAGCTGTATCAATCAAGTGGTAGCCAGAGGAAACAGCATCGGCTATGGCCTGTTTCAGTTCTCCGTCATCAGTAGCTTTGTAGACGCCAAGGCCTAACAACGGCATTTCTCTTCCGTCATTTAGATGAATCACATGTTCGCCAAAAGACATACACCAAACCTCCTTTTTACAATCTTAGATAGTATATCATGAAAATGTGAAGATTGTTAGACATAATTATTAAAATTCATAATTTGTTTCGAGTAACCATCCTTAGGAGGCCTGTAAAATCCACATCCAGCATATTCCGCCTGCTCTAGCTGCATGGAAAATTTAAAAATCCACAAAAGAAAGGAGCTGGAGTTTCCGGGATTTCATAGAAATTACAAACCGTGAAAATGAAAGGAAATAACAGGGCGGAAAGCACTTAGAAAAATACATAAAATAGCTTGATAAAAGACAGGAAACCATGTATAATGAAGCTAATTGATAAATAATTGTCATTCAGTGCGCCCAAATACAAAATAGGGCCTGGAAAGGATGGAAAAATGCATTTAATCAAAGATGAAAATGGTAATGTGATCCCTCACGGAGGAGAAGCTCATCAGCATGAACATTGCGGAAGCTGCAGCGATAACTGCCAGGAAAACTGTTCCCAGGAAGTTGTGGCTCTTTTAAACTATATGCTTTCCCACAACGAACATCATGCACAGGAACTGGATCAGATGGCAGAAAATCTGAAAAAGCTGGGCATGGAAGATGCGGCCAGGACAATTAAAGAAGGAGTGGCAGATTTCCAGAAAGGAAATATGCGTCTTGGACTGGCTCTGACACTGGTAAAAGAACACTTAAAGGAGGTGTAGATCATGTGTCTTGCAACGGTTCAGAAAGAAAGTGACAATACCGTGATCCTGAAGATGGTCAGCCGTATCGATGTGGACGGGGAAAAAGTAATCCTCAGAGATATTATGGGAGAGACCAAAACTATCACAGGAAGAATCCTGATGGTGGATCTGGCAAACAGCATTGTGAAGCTGGACTGCGAATAAACTAAGGTTTTAATGGGGAAACCCCTTAAAATAAAACACAATATGCGGAGGTAAAGACCAATGAAACTAGCAGAGGCTATGAAGGAGAAAATGCTCCTTTCCTTTGAGCTGTTTCCGCCGAAAACCGAGAAAGGTATGGAAAACCTTCCGGGCACGATTGAACATTTGTGCAGATATAAGCCGGAATACATTTCCTGTACCTATGGAGCTGGAGGGGGGAACGTAGGAGCGAACAGGGAAGTCTGCCAGATGATAAAAAAAGCTGGCCCCATTCCTGTGACTCACTTCACGGTTATCCGTAACACAAAGGAGGGCATCAAAGAGCAGCTGGATCAGTATCTGGCAGAAGGCGTAGATCATATGCTTGCTCTCAGAGGAGATCTTCCTTTGGGTGAGACTACGACCTGCGGAGATTTCGATTATGCCACAGATCTTGTAAAATTTGTAAAAGATCAATATGGGGATAAGTTTGAGATTGCAGTAGCAGGTTCTCCGGAAGGGCATATCGCTTGCCGAAGTCTGGAAGCGGATATTTCCGTTTTGAGGCAAAAGCAGGATAACGGAGCTGACTATATTATGACTCAGCTCTGCTGGGACATGGAACAGTTTAAACGATGGCTGGACGCTATCCGCAAAGCGGGTGTGACCATGCCGGTGGATGTTGGGATCATGCCGATCCTGGATCAGGCTGCCACGATCAATATGGCGCTGTCCCGTAACGGATGTGTCATGGACCGAGAACTGTCCAGAATGATTTCCAGACACTGGCTGTTTCCAAATCCTTTTAATCCAAAGGATTCTGACGGCAAACCATTGGATATGTTCTACGATAAAAAGGTAAAAGAGTTTAAAGAAGAGGGTATCGAGTATACCGTCAGACAGATTGATGAATACCGGGCACTTGGTGTAAATGGTATCCATTTGTATGCGTTAAATAAGTGGAAAGACGTATCGGAGATTATTGAAAGATCCGGACTTAGGACACTTGTTTAAAATTTAAATTCAGGAGGCGCCTGACATATGGCACATGTAATTGCAGTCGCAGGTAAAGGCGGCGTAGGTAAGACAACATTAACGGGACTGATCATACAGTATCTGGGAGAAAAAGGGAAGGGCCCGATTCTTGCTGTGGATGCGGATGCAAATTCCAATCTGAACGAAGTCCTGGGTGTGAAAGTAGAAACCACACTGGGAGATATCCGAGAGGAAGTTGCAGGCGCAGAGATGGCTGCAAAGAACCCTATTCCCTCAGGAGTGTCAAAGGCAGATTATATGGAGTTTAAGTTTGATGATGCTCTTGTGGAATCTGATGATTTCGATCTGCTGGTTATGGGGCGTACCCAGGGCAAAGGATGTTACTGCTTTGTCAATGGACTCCTTCAGGCACAGCTCCAGAGACTGGAGAAGAATTACCCCTACATTATTGTGGATAATGAGGCCGGTATGGAGCATATCAGCAGAGGAGTGCTTCCGAATATGGAAACAGCCATTCTTGTCAGTGACTGTTCCAGAAGAGGAGTGCAGGCTGCTGGCAGAATTGCTCAGCTGATCAAGGAATGCAATATGCATCCCAAGCAGATAGGTCTGATTGTAAACCGGGCTCCCAATGGTGAGCTCAATGAAGGTACCAGAGATGAGATTGAAAAACAGGGCCTGCATCTTCTGGGAGTAGTACCACAAAATGAAACAGTCTATGATTATGACTGTGACGGCACGCCGACCGTTGACCTTCCCGAGGACTCGCCTGTAAAAATAGCCATTCGGGAAATTGTGGACAAATTAGAATTTTAAGAGAAGAGGCGACATAAAGGAGGATAACATGAGTGAATTCAGATTAACTACAGTAGAAGAATTTGAAGCTGCTACTGCGAGACTGTTGGAGACAGGTGCAAAAGTAGGCGCTGATTCCTGGCAGGCTCGTGTAAAGAACCAGACACCCCATTGTAAATTTGGAGAAGAAGGCGTTTGCTGCCGTATCTGTACAATGGGTCCATGCCGTATCACAAAGAAAGCCCCAAGAGGAATCTGCGGCTGTGATGTTCACGGCATCGTAGGACGTAATTATCTGAAGTTTACAGCAGGCGGAGCTGCTACCCATTCCGATCACGGACGTGAGATCTGCCACACTCTTTATGCTTCAGCTGCAGACGGATGCTATAAAGTAAAAGATCCGGAAAAACTGATCCGCATTGCAAAAGAGTGGGGAATTGAGACAGAGGGAAAAGACATTTATGATCTGGCTCATGAGGTAGCTTATGAAGGCCTTATGGAATACGGAAAGCCTTTCGGAACTCAGAGATTCTTAAAGAGAGCTCCGGAATCCCAGCAGAAACTGTGGGAGGAAAATGAACTGGCACCTCGGGCCATTGACCGAGAGGTATCATGTTCTTTACATATGTCTCATATGGGCTGCTCATCCAAACCGGAAGCTCTGGTAAAACAGGCGATCCGTGCAGGACTTTCTGACGGATGGGGCGGTTCCATGATGGGAACAGAATTTTCTGACGTGCTTTTCGGTACACCAAAGCCAGTTGAAACAGAGGCAAACCTTGGTGTTATGGTTGAGGAAAATGTAAACATCGTTGTTCACGGGCATGATCCCAGCCTTTCCGAGATGATCTGCGAAGTGGCAGACAGCCCTGAAATGGTTGCTTATGCAAAAGAAATGGGAGCAAAAGGAATTACTATTTCTGGTGTATGCTGTACTTCCAACGAAGTTGCAATGCGCCGTGGAATTCCAATGGCAGGTAACTTCCTGCAGCAGGAAAATGTAGTACTTACAGGTGCCTGCGAAGCCATTGTAGTTGACGTACAGTGTATCTTCCCAGCATTAGGACCTTTAAGCAAATGTTTCCATACCAAGTTCATCACAACATCTCCGATCGCACAGATGCCGGATTCTGAGTTTATCCGCTTTGATGCCCATTCCGCACTGGAAAAAGCAACTCAGATTGTGAAGCTGGCCATCGAGAATTTCAAGAACAGAAAACCTGAACTGGTATATATCCCGCAGATGAAACAGAAAGCAACTGTAGGATATTCTACAGAAGCTATCGTAAAAGCTCTGGACGGCGTTGCCAATACACAGGTTGACGAACTCGGAACCACAAAACCACTGCTTCAGTGTATTACCTCTGGTGTATTAAGAGGAGCTGTAGCTATGGTTGGATGTAATAACCCGAAGGTACGTCCTGACCTGGCGCACATCGAGCTGATGAAGAAGATGCTGGCAAATGATATCATCGTTATCGCTTCCGGCTGTTCCGCACAGGCGGCTGCAAAAGCCGGCCTTATGGATAAGGCTGCCAAGGATGTCTGCGGCGATGGTCTGAAGAGAGTCTGCGAGCTGGCTGACATTCCTCCGGTTCTTCATATGGGATCCTGTGTAGATATTTCCCGTATGCTGGTTCTGGCTGCTACCCTTGCAAAAGATGCAGGCCTTCATATTTCACAGCTGCCGGTTGTTGGCTGTGCTCCGGAATGGATGTCTGAAAAGGCAGTATCTATCGGAAACTACGTTATCGGTTCCGGTATTGATACTTTCCTGGGTGTTGATCCATACGCTTCAGGTTCCAGCGAAATGGTTGAAATCCTGACAAACGGCACCAGACAGTGGTGTGAAGCAGCATTTACTGTAGAGAAAGACATTGATAAATTAGGCGATGCCATGATGGCAAGGATCGAAGAAAAGAGAGCTGCCCTGGGCATCTGATAATTCTGAAACATAACTAGGAAAGGTGAATGACATGAAAATAGCGGTTACAGGAAAAGGCGGTGTGGGAAAGACCACCTTCGCCGCAACCCTTGCCCGGCTTTATGCTGACGAAGGAAAACATGTTCTTGCAGCAGACGTAGACCCGGATGCCAATCTTGGATTGGCTCTGGGCTTTGACGAAGAAACCCTGGATTCTATAGTCCCCATTACTAAAATGAGAAAACTCATTGAAGAGAGAACAGGGGCCGGAGAGGATAATCAGTTCTATACACTGAATCCTAAGGTCAGCGATATTCCGGATACATACTCGAAAGAGGTAAACGGTGTAAAGCTTCTTGTTCTGGGAACAGTGGAGACAGGAGGAGGCGGCTGTGTATGTCCGGAGCATGTTATGCTCAGAAGGATCATCAATAACCTGGTCCTCCACAGAGACGATGTTGTGATCATGGATATGGAGGCCGGTCTGGAGCATCTGGGCCGGGGAACTACAGAATCTATGGATCAGTTTATCGTTGTGATCGAACCGGGAGCCAGAAGCGTACAGACTTATAAAAATGTAAAGCGCCTTGCAGATGATCTGGGTGTGAAACAGGTACGTGTAGTTGCCAACAAAGTAAGAAATGCAGAGGATGAAGAATTTGTCAGAAGCCGTATACCGGCGGAGGATCTCCTGGGCTTCATTCACTACAATACAGAAGTTATGGATGCAGATCGTCGGGGAAAATCCCCTTACGATTTCAGCAATACAGTAAAAGAAGAAATCACACAAATTAAAAACATAATCGATCAGGGATTATGAGATGTTAGGAGGAAAAAACATTGACTTTATTTGAAACAGTATTCAGCGGAAATGACGCTGTCTATGGATTGACAGAAAATGCA
Source organism: uncultured Blautia sp. (assembly GCA_900543715.1). Lineage (GTDB taxonomy): Bacteria > Bacillota > Clostridia > Lachnospirales > Lachnospiraceae > Blautia > Blautia merdigallinarum. The sequence continues at coordinate 7,854 of UQSX01000061.1, forward strand.
ATTAACGCTGCTATCGAACAGCATGGTGCTGACAAAGCCGTCAGCTTCCCCAACACAGCATACAGCCTGCCATGCTATTATGCTGTAACAGGTGTAAAGGTTGGTACTTTAGGAGAGTTAAAGAACGCTCTGGGCGTAGTAAAAACTCTTATGACAAGAGAAAACAGAACTCATGACATTTTCATGTCCGGTGTTGCAACTGCTCTTTGCGCTGAGTTTATCGAAGTGCTGAAATATATTGACGGTGCAACTCCATATGAAGAGCCATGCTACGGACATCTGGCAGATGCTGTGATCCGTGAGCTGGGTGTACCTCTTGTAACTGGAGACATCCCAGGTGTAGCCGTTATCTTAGGCAAAGCTCCTACCACAGAAGAAGCTGTAGCTCTGGTTAAGAGCTATCAGGCACAGGGTATCCTGGTAACACTGGTTGGCGATATCATCGATCAGTTATCAGAGGCCGGTATGAAGACTGGTGCAAACCTTCGTGTTATTCCTTTAGGAAAAGACGTAACAGCTGTTATTCATGTTGTATCTGTTGCTCTTAGAGCAGCCCTGATCTTCGGTAACATCACACCGGGAGATGCAGGAAATCTGATGAAGTATACAATGGAACGTGTTCCTGCATTTGTAAATGCTTTTGCTCCTTTAAACGATGTGATCGTAGCATGCGGCGCTGGCGCTATTGCTTTAGGCTTCCCTGTAATCACAAACCAGGAAGGCGTAGCTGAAGTACCAAAGAGCCTGATCTGCCAGCCAGATGTAAGTAAATTCAACGCAACATCTCTGGAAGCCCGTGACATTAAGATTAAGATCACAAATATCGATATTCCTGTTGCTTTCGCTTCTGCATTTGAAGGCGAGATCATCCGCCGGGGCGATATGCAGGTTGAGTTCGACGGTTCACGTGTAGACTGTGCTGAGCTGGTACAGGCTGTAGACGCTACAGAAATCGAAGATCACAAGATCACCATTGTAGGTCCTGATGTAGATGAGATGGAACTGGGAAGCAAGAACACTATCGCCTATGTTGTAAAAGTTGCTGGAAAGAATATGCAGTCTGACTTCGAACCGGTTATCGAGCGTAAGTTCCACAACTACATCAACTGCATCGAGGGCGTATACCATACAGGACAGCGTGATATGCTCCGTATCCGTATCGGAAAAGAAGCTTTTAACGCAGGTTTCCGTCTGAAACATATCGGTGAAGTACTTTATGTTTCTGTTAAAAACGAATTTGACGCAGTTGTTGATAAATGTGAGGTAACTATCTATACAGATCCTGCTGAATGTACAAGAGTACGTCATGAAGTTGCTATTCCAACCTTTGACAAACGTGACGAGCGTCTGGATACTCTTACAGATGAATCTGTTGATGTTTACTACAGCTGTATCCTGTGCCAGGCATTCTCACCATCTCATGTATGCGTGGTAACTCCGGAACGTCTGGGACTTTGCGGCGCTGTTTCATGGCTGGATGCAAAAGCTACAAACCAGCTGGATCCAAACGGACCATGTCAGGTGATCACAAAAGAAAGACCAATTGATGAGAGAATCGGTGAATACGAAGACGTTAATGAAGCTGTTCAGAAATTCTCCCAGGGCGCTTTACAGGATGTATCTCTGTACTCCATTATGGAGAAGCCAATGACTTCCTGCGGATGCTTTGAGTGTATCTGTGGTATTGAGCCATTCTCCAACGGCGTTGTTATTACAAACCGTGAGTATGCAGGAATGACACCTCTTGGAATGACATTCCCAGAGCTGGCTTCCATGACAGGCGGCGGCGTTCAGACACCTGGATTTATGGGACATGGTAAACACTTCATTTCTTCTAAGAAGTTCATGAAAGCAGAAGGTGGTATCGAGCGTATTGTATGGATGCCTAAGGAACTGAAAGATACCGTTGCAGAGAGACTGAACAAAACAGCCAAAGAACTGTACGGAATCGACAACTTTACAGATATGGTCGGAGATGAGACCATTGCTACCGATCCTGAAACACTGGTTGCATTCCTGACAGAAAAGAACCATCCTGCACTGGGCATGGAACCAATGATGTAATAATTTTAAAATATGCAGTATTGGGAAATGGGAGATGTCTCGCAGGAGGCCTCCCGTTTCCTGTGTAAAAGTAAATTGACAAAAAAACTCCAAATAAGTTACAGAACAGACTGCAGTTTTATATAGTTTTTTGTATAATATTACAGGGGAAACTTGTCAATATTGTGTGTAATGTAGTATAATGTAGGCGGCAAAATAGAGGGCTGCCATTTACCTCTTTGCCGTTTATATACAATGGGACGGTACCTTTGCCGGACCGCCTGTTGTAAAGAATAATATGAAGGAGGCTCATAGAAATGCCGTTTAATCAGAAACCACAGAAGTTCAATGCAAGCATTAATACAGTTGAGATTGGATGCGGAGACAAAGCGATCAAATTAGGAGGAGAATGTACTTTTCCTTTCTATACATTTGATGCTCCTATGGAAAATGCACCGAAGATCGGTGTAGAAGTTTCCGATCTGGGTATTGCTTCCAATATTCCTGGTATCCAGAAGTTTTACGAAGGCGCTTCTACTATCGGAGAAATTGCGAAAAAAGCCGAGACAATGGAAGGCGCTGATTTTGTCTGCCTGCGCTTAGAGGGCGGAGATCCTAACGGAGAAGACAAATCCATTGATGAACTGATCGAAGTTGTAAAGGAAGTTGCAGACGCTGTTACCTGTCCTCTGGTAGTAGAAGGATGCAAAAATGTTGAAAAAGATACAGAACTGCTTCCTAAGGTAGCTGAAGTTCTGCAGGGCAAGAACGCTCTGGTAATGTCTGCAAGAGAAGAAAACTACAAAGCTGTAGGTGCTGCTGCAGGTCTTGCTTACAACCAGAAAGTAGGCGCTGAATCTGCCGTTGATATCAACCTTGCAAAACAGTTAAACGTTGTTATGACTCAGCTGGGAGTTAAGGCTCAGGACATCGTAATGAACGTTGGTTCTGCTGCAGTTGGTTATGGTTTTGAATATGTTGTTTCTACCATGGACCGTATTAAAGGTGCTGCTTTATCTCAGAATGATAATATGCTGCAGATGCCTATCATCACTGCAGTTGCTGATGAAGCATGGAGTGTAAAAGAGGCTATGGCTACTGAAGAGGATATGCCTGAGTGGGGTCCTCTGGAAGAGAGAGGAATCAGCATGGAAGTTCAGACAGCAGCTGCTGTATTAGCATCCGGTTCTGACGCCGTTATCCTGAAACATCCTCAGTCCGTTGCAACTATTTCAAAAATGATTAAAGAATTAATGTAATCGTAAAACAGGAGGATATTAAAAATGGCATTAACAGGTATTCAAATCTTTAAAATGACACCAAAGAAAAACTGTAAGGAATGCGGCTGTCCTACATGTATGGCTTTCGCTATGAAAGTTGCTCAGGGCGCTCTGGAAATATCCAAATGTCCGCATATGTCTGAGGAAGCTCTGGCAGAGCTGTCTGAGGCTACTGCTCCCCCAATGAAGACCATCAAGGTTGGAACAGGCGAAGGAGAATACACCTTAGGCGGAGAAACTGTTTTATTCAGACATGAGAAAACTTTTGTCAGCAAGACAAGATATGCTGTTTCTCTCTGCACATGCATGGATGACGCAGCAGTAGACGCAAAGATTGCTGAACTTCAGAAGGTTGATTATGAGCGTATCGGTGAAAGAATGCACGTGGAAATGGTTTATGTGAACTATGAAGATGGTGCAGACAAAGACCGCTATGTAGAAATGGTGAAGAAAGCAGCAGCAACAGGTAAGACTCTGATCCTGGGCTGCAAAGATGCAGAAGTTGCAAAGGCAGCTCTGGAAGTATGCAAGGATGGCAAACCGGTATTAAACGGTGCTACAGCTGCAAACTATGCTGCTATGAATGACATTGCAAAAGAAGCAGGAGTTGTTCTGGGAGTATCCGGCGCTGACTTAAATGAAATCTATGATACAGTAGCAGCTTTAGAGAAAGCAGGAAACAAGAACCTGGTGATCGATGCTACAGGCGCTTCTGTAAAAGAAGCTTATGCAAACGCTGTACAGATCCGCCGCGCTGCACTGAAAGATCAGGACAGAACTTTCGGTTATCCTACAATCGTAAATACAGCAGCAGTTGCTCATGGTGACAGATATCTGCAGCAGGCCCTGGCTTCTCTGTTCACAGTAAAATATGGTTCTATCGTTGTTATGGAAACTCTGGATTACGCAGAGGCACTTCCTCTGTTCGGTCTGAGACAGAACGTATTTACAGATCCTCAGAAACCAATGAAGGTTGAGCCAGGCATTTACGCATTAAATGGCGCTGATGAGAATTCTCTGTGCCTGACAACTGTAGACTTTGCTCTTACATATTTCGTTGTTTCCGGCGAGCTGGAGCGTTCCGGTGTTCCATGCAACCTGATCATTTCCGATGCAGGCGGACTTTCCGTACTGACAGCATGGGCAGCAGGAAAACTGTCTTCCACTTCTGTTGCAACTTACATCAAAGAGAATGTAGAAGACAAAGTAAAATGCAGAAAACTGGTTATTCCTGGAAAAGTTGCCGTACTGAAAGGCGATATCGAGTCCAAACTTCCTGGATGGGAAATTATTGTTGCTCCTCTGGAGGCTGTACAGTTAGTAAAATTCCTGAAAGACTTAACTGCTTAATGTTTGCAAAAAGAGCTTGTTAAAAGAAAATTTTTTATAAAAGGAGAAACATTATGGCAAAATTTATTACAATTGGTGAGAGACTTTCCACAACTGCACCTGCAGTAAACAAAGCTTTTACAGAGAGAGATCCTGAACCGATTCTGGCAAGAGCAAAACAGCAGCTGGATGCAGGCGCTGTTTACCTGGATGTAAACATCGGACCTGCTGAGAACGACGGCGAAGACTTAATGAAATGGGTAGTAGAACTCCTTCAGTCAAACTTCGACAACGTTCCTCTGGCACTGGATACTTCCAACAAAAAAGCTATCGAGGCTGGTATCTCTGTATATAACAGAGCAAAAGGAAAACCTATTGTAAACTCCGCAGATGCAGCTGGCAGAATTGAATATCTTGACCTGGCAGCAGCAAATGATGCGATCTGTATTGCCCTGTGTAACGGCGAAGGTCTTGCAAAAGATAATGACGAGCGTATGATGTACTGCCAGACACTTCTGGAAAGAGGTATGGAGCACGGTATGGACGCTGCTGATATCTGGTTCGATCCTTTATTCCTGGTTGTTAAAGGTATGCAGGAGAAACAGATGGAAATCCTGGAAGCTATCAAAATGTTCAGCGATATGGGACTGAATTCTACAGGCGGTCTTTCCAATAACTCCAACGGTATGCCAAAACATATCCGTCCGATCATGGACTCTGCTATGGTTGCTATGGCTATGATGCAGGGCCTGACATCTGCTATCGTTAACCCTAACGATAAGAGACTCATGGAGACAATTAAATCCTGTGACGTTCTGAAGAACAATACATTATATGCAGATTCTTATCTGGAGCTTTAATTCCCGGAAGGGTCCAAGGTCTCTGCAGTCGGCAGAGACTCTGATCAACAGATAAAGATGAACATGAAGAGAGGAGCTGCTGCACATTTTCGTGCGGCAGTTCCTGTATAAAACAAAGAAAGGCAGAAATTCCTATGTTTAAAGTGACTTTTAAGTTCGGAAGCGGCGAGGATGTCACGACCTTTGCCCAGGAAAATGAAAATCTGCTGGAAGCAGCCCGGAAGGTAAACGTAGCCATCGATGCCCCCTGCGGCGGAAATGCTTCCTGCGGAAAATGCAAAGTAAAAATTCTGGAGGGTGATATAGATTCTCCCAAGACCCGGCATATTTCCGAAGAGGAATACAGCGAAGGGTGGAGACTGGCATGTGTAAGTAAGGTGACAGGTGATGTTGCGGTACAGGTACCTGATATTGCGTCTGCTTACCGCAGTCGGATGAAAGTTGCCGATTTGAGCTCGAATAAAGAAATTGAAATTTTCGAGAATGCAAAAAATGATATAGAAGCAGCAGGAATTGCCTTGACAAACAGCATGGGTGTCCTGGATGTTGAAATGGATGTGCCTACATTAGACGATACAATGCCGGATAATGAGCGGCTCATGCGGGCTATCAAGAAAAAAACAGGGGCTGCAAGAGTGCGTCTTCCTTTCCAGGTGTTAAATAAAATTGCCCGGGTTTTCCGTGCGTCTGATTTTCAGGTACGCTGTGTGATCCGTACCTCTACTGACAAGGAGGATATTTTCGTTTATGACGTATATCCAAAAGATGCAGAGGTGGTTATCGGCGGTCTGGCAGTGGATATTGGAACTACCACAGTTTCCGCCCTTCTGATCAACATGGAGACAGGAGAGATTATCGGAAAGGCCTCTGCCGGAAACGGACAGATCCGTTACGGAGCAGACGTGATCAACCGTATCATCGAGTCTATGAAACCGGGAGGAAGCAGGAAGCTCCAGGACGCGGTGATCAAAGAAACTATCAATCCTATGATCGAGCAGATGTGCAGAGCCAGCGGTTTTAATCCTGACCATATTTACCGCATGTGTGTGGCAGGAAATACGACGATGAACCATCTGCTGACCGGAATGGAAGGAGATCCTATCCGTATGGAGCCTTACATTCCAACCTTCTTTAAGACCAATTCTCTGTTCGCTTCAGATATCGCTATCCGGATCAACCGGGATGCCCATATTATTGTGGCACCGAACATCGGAAGCTATGTAGGCGGGGATATTACAGCCGGTACTTTGGTAAGTATGCTTTGGAACCGGCCGGAATTTTCTTTATTCATTGACTTGGGAACAAATGGTGAATTAGTCTTCGGAAACTCTGATTTTATGATGAGCTGTGCCTGCTCTGCAGGACCAGCCTTTGAAGGCGGAGATATCAGCTGCGGCATGCGGGCTACAGACGGAGCAATCGAGGCCTGTACTATTGATAAAGAGACAATGGAGCCTTCTTATCATGTGATCGGTGAGGAAGGTCAGAAACCTATTGGCCTTTGCGGCTCTGGAATCATCGACGTGATCGCAGAATTGTTCCGTACGGGCATCATCAACCCCAAGGGTAAATTTATCCGGGAGGGAAAACGTGTGCGTCATGACCAGTATGGCATGGGCAGTTATGTCCTGGCCTTTGAGGAAGAGGCGGGCTCTGTAAAAGATGTGGAAATCAATGAAGTGGATATTGATAACTTTATCCGGGCAAAGGGAGCAATTTTCTCTGCCATCCGTACTATGCTGGCTTCCCTTGATTTCGACGTGGAAATGATTGATGATGTCTATGTGGCAGGAGGAATTGGAAGTGGAATCAATATGAGAAATGCTGTGCGGATTGGCATGTTCCCGGATATTCCCCTGGAAAAATTCCATTATATTGGAAATTCTTCTCTGTCCGGCGCTTATACCATGCTTCTTTCCAGAGAGGCAGAGCGCAAATGCTATGAGTTAGCATCCAACATGACTTATCTGGAATTGTCTGCAGTTCCAACTTATATGGATGAGTTTGTTGCCTGCTGCTTTATCCCCCATACGGATACATCCCTGTTTCCGTCCTGTACACAGGAATAGACTATTAAAATATCCGAGGTGAAAATATGAATTTCGATTATGCAAAAGACAGCAAAGAACAGCGCCCATATGAGCATTATCTGGAGGCTTATAGAGATTTAGAGCCTGAGGAGATCAGTGAGCGGACCGGATTTCCCTATGATCAGGAGAAAGGCCTGTTTACCCTGCATCTTATGGGAACCACATATCTCGTTTCATTCCCGGATTATGAGATTCATCATGAGGAGGACTCTGTTGGAGTCTATCCTCTTGAAGAAGCCATGAATGCGAAAATTCTCATTGCCCGTTATATGGCAGAGAGACATGCGGCACCTTCTTCCGGTAAGTTTATCACTTATCATGAGGTTCCATGGGGAGAGGTGTATTTCAGACAATTCCAGGGCCGATGCCTTATGCGCCTGGCATTTTCTTATGGGAATAAACTGGAAATGTTTAAAAAGATCATGGAACATTTAGGAGCAGAAAAATCTACAGAAGGAGATTGTTCCTATAAACTGGAATTTATGGACAATCTTTTTATAAAATTTATTCTCTGGGAGGGAGACGATGAATTTCCACCTTCCTCACAGATTCTGTTTTCCGACAATTTTGCCGCCAGCTTTGCGGCAGAAGATTTAGCTGTGGTGGGAGATATTTCCATCAATATGATGAAAGCATTAGAAAAAAAGCTGTCTTAAAAAAACAGATAATGTGAAGTAATAGTAGAGTAGGTATTGCGCGTTAAGTGTCATGGGATGGGAAGTTGTCCATGAACGAAGGTGATCCCAGGATCGTCCACGATGTAATATTGCATCCGCTACTACATTAAAGACTTGAGACTATAAATTCTTCTCTTTGGTGTAGTAACTACTATACCAGAGCATAGGTTTCTTTGCGCGGACCAGGACTGCAAAGGCAAAGAAGATCCTGGTGTGCGGACAGACAGCAAAAGAGGAGGATTTATAACAGATGAAAAACGCAAATAAAGTAAGAATCATGGCATTTGCAGGCGTGATCATTGCAATGAATATTGTGCTTGCAAGATTGGTTGCTATTAATATCGGACCGACTTTAAGGATCACAGTGAGCCAGACACCTGTTTATCTGGCTGGTTTCTGGTTCGGCCCGGTTGTTGGAGGAATCTGCGGTTTTCTTGGGGATCTAATCGGAAGTCTCCTTCAGGGCTATGCGCCAAACCCCTTGATTTCAGTGTCTGCCATTTTGGCAGGTGTGCTTCCCGGACTTTTCCGCCATATGATGGAGAAAAAGCCGGCGCTGTGGAAAGTTGTGGGAATCCTTGCTATACATGGAGTTGTAGGAGCATTGGGCTTTACCTGCATCGGTCTTCATATGTATTATGGGACACCCTGGTCTGTGCTTTACGCAACCCGTGTAGTGCAGACAATCATGCTTACAGCTGTGAACTCTGTTCTTGTATTTTTCTTATACAAGAGCCCCCTTACAGGTTTTGTAAAGAGAAGCATTGCAGAGGGAAAAGGAAAGGTAGGCCAGATAAATACTGCAGATAATAAAAGTATGAAATAGAAAATAATATGGTAGAAGCCATTTTATTTCCCCAGACAGAGGGTCAGGTGTACATCCTTGCATTTCCACTTGACGTCTGCTGTGGGAAGCCGGATATTAGTCTTTGGCGGCGTTCAAAGTGTTCAAGCCTCAATATTGAGGGAAAGAGGGAGCAGAAGTGGGCTTGCCTATTTTGTTCTCTGCCTGCCTGGGATATCCGGTTTAAAAAGGCCAGACGGTAAAATATGTGTAGGGAATACTGTCTGGTTATAGATGGAGGCAGAGAGAGCTTTCATCTGCATAGAAAAAAGGAGGTATTTGGTATGGGATTCAAATCAGACATCGAAATCGCACAGGAATGTGTCATGGAGCCAATC
>UQSX01000062.1 GCA_900543715.1 uncultured Blautia sp.
TCAACTTCCTCCAGCAAATTATTATAATTTAAGTTAAAACTATTCTCACATTCAACCAATTTTTCATGCATAGCCTTCTTATCATACATAACATTATCCCCTCTTCTCTTTCCCAAATACAGTAATAATTAGCATTTTCATATCTATATAAATCCATTCCGATTTGTATAATTCATTTGAATAGGAATTTACTAAATCGACAAATTCTTAATTTCACAATTCCTCTGACTATGATTCGGCCTATTCTACATGCAGATTCTCCTTCACATAACCAATAAATTTTTCTGTCGCCAGACCGAATGGCTGCTTCCGCCTCCACGCAAGGACACTTGGGGCTGTCAAATCCGGAGACAGCGGGCAATATGTAATTTTTTCCGGGTCCCAGAAAGAAATAGAGCCTTTCACAATGATGGAATATGCCAATCCGTGATGCACCATGATAGAGCTGTTAGATGGAAGATTCGAAGTAAAAAGTATATTCAGCTTCTCAAACTCATCTCCGAACCAACGGGCCAGCTCACTTTGGACATTCAGGCGGTGTGGCAAAATCAACGGAAGTCCCCGTAAATCTTTCGGAGAAACAGCCTCTAGTTTTGCCAGAGGTGAATCCGGAGGCATAACAACCACCCACTGCTCTTGATGATTAAGTTTTATATAATCATACTTTTCCTTATTGATTGGTTCCAGCAGCAGTCCGATATCAGTAATCCCCCGATCCATTCTTTCTTTTATATGATTGGCAGTTGCCGTATACAGCTCAAATGTAACAGCCGGATAGCGTTCATGGAAACCGCGGATCAGATCCGGTATAACCTGCACAGCGGTAAGATCGCCGCAACCAAGGGATACGGTTCCTTCGACCATCTCCTCCTGCTCTACTAATTCACGCTCTGTTTTATCCACGAGTTCCAGAATTTCTTCTGCGCGGCGTCGGAGTAACATTCCCTCATTCGTCAGAACAGTCTTCCTTGTACCTCGTTCAAACAGCTTGACCCCCATTTCATCTTCCATTTGCGCTATCTGACGGCTAAGAGTGGGCTGGGTGATATGCAGCAGTTCAGCCGGCCTTGGTAATATTTTCTTCTTGTACCACAGCTAAAAAGTATCTCAGTACACGGATCTCCATAGGTTTACCTCCAATTGAAAGTCAGCTTTACTAAAGCATATCATGTCCATGCTTATGAAGCAACCAATATACATTTACGATCACTCATCCATATTGGAATATCTGTGGTTCAAAATCATTTCTTATCAGTTACTGTTTATAAAATTTAATCTCAAAGCACCGCCACCACGATCCCCACTGCAAGGCAGGCAGGAATTCCCAATAACATGCCAATGCAGGATTGTCTGATATGAAACAGATAATCCCTATACTCTTTCATATCTTCCGTGCCTGGAATTCTGACTTTCTTTGAGTGGCAGAACCATATACAATCAAGGACCAAGGCGTCATACCAGTCAATAATCAGCCATATCAGATAGGAATCTCTAAACCCTCTCTGAAACGTATGAGCACCATTAAAAAGTTTCAGAACAAAAGCAAATATAAACACAAAAATGATCATAGCTGCCACTTTCCGTATAATATCCCCTCTGGTAAACCGCTGTTTTCTTTTTTCGATCATACCTAATTCCATACACCTATCCCGGATAGCAGGGGGATAATCTCCCACCGAGGTCAGAGGATCTTTCAGCGTAAGGGCCACTATTATAATAGTAAACAGGATTATCCCTATCAGGCTTTCAATGAAAATGGCCAACTTTCTTCTCCTTTCATTTTCTGCCCACTAACATCTTTGACTCGCCAAGCATCATCATTGCCGCCCGGCGGTGAGAGCCAAATACCTCCTTTGCCGTGTCGATCAGGCGTACCTCCTCATACCCCATATCCCGGAGTTTTTGCGCAAAGGCCTCCATATCTCCATACATCCTTGGTTTCATTTCATCATTCAGTGCAAAGACGCCGCCCTTTTTCAGCACCCGCAGTGTCTCCAACAGAAGTTTCTGCTTATCAGCCCCGGTAATATTATGATAAACATAATTACTCACCACAGCGTCAAAAGATTCATCTAGGAAATCCAGTTTGTTGGCGTCCCCGTGTTGAAAGATGCAACGGCTCCCTGCTCCTTCACTGGCGGCGTTTTTCTCGCAAAGAGCCTGACTGTAGCTGTAAACTGCAGCCCAATAGTCGATCCCCATAACCTTTGCCTCCTGCCATGTCAACGCAGCCCGGATGGATAATGCCCCCGAGCCGCAGCCTACGTCCAGCAGTGTTCCTTTGCCGTTATAATCCATATGGGACAGGATGGTCTGATGTACCTGCTCCATGATCCTGCCCCCGTCAAAGGCATACTGCCGCTGGATCCATGTGATCCACCCAAGAAGTGCCAGAAGCCCCGCTACCACGATTATAAAAAGGAAGCCAAGTACAGGAATATGGAGCAGAGCAAATGACAGTACCGCCATCAAGGCTGCCAGTGTTGTCAGTCCGCACACCATATAAAACACCGGATCCGACATCCAGTTTCCGTAATCCTCGCCGTGAGTGCCAAGCCGGACCACTTTTTGAGATTTTTCATTCCGTTCAGACATAAATTCCCTTCTTTCTTTTATAACAATTTAATCCTTGTGATCAGCATTTCTCCAAAACCATGCGTATCCAGTTTACTGTAACTCCTCCCTCCGCAATATCTTTTTCATTGTATCTCCTAGCGAATATAGCAAAATATAAATGGATATTTCTATAATTTCATTATAGTTAGTTTAAGCTAACATGTCAATAAATCTCTTTTACTTCATCTCTTTTAAAGTGCACTGTTACAAAAGATTATCTTCCCTGATTTTGCGCTTTCTCCAAAACAGCAGCAAATAATCGAACACCTTCATTGATAAATTCGTTCAATTTAAGTACAATAATATTGAAACTATACATCTCACAATCATAAGGAGGTGCGATCTATGTCAATTACTGCTACAGAATCAACGTTGGCCAATGCTGACCGCATGGAAATGGCAAAATCACTCCTTGGTGTCATTCCTTCCGATATTCCTGTTGAAGAAGCACGGAAAGAAAGGATCTCCAAAATATGAAAATCTTAATCAATACCTGTGTCGAAGAATAGAAATATTTAAGAAGCCCAGGCTCAAAAAAATGTGGAACCTGGGCTTAAAATTTATCAAAATCCTTCTACGCCTCTGCCTCCGTCTAAACACCCCACCTCAGACTTTCCTGCTGGATATGATACAATCTCTGGTACAGGCCCTTCTTTTTCATCAGCTCCTTATGGGTTCCCCTTTCCACCAATTTCCCATCCTCTAATACAAGGATCTGGTCAGCGTCCGCCACTGTGCGCAGCCGGTGTGCGATCATAATCACCGTTTTTCCTTCAATCAGCTTTGCGATTGCTTTCTGAACGAAAACTTCATTTTCCGGATCCAGGGAGGCTGTGGCCTCATCAAGGAGAATGACAGGTGCGTTCTTCAGAAGTGCCCTTGCAATGGAAATGCGCTGGCGCTCTCCCCCGGATAAGGTGCTTCCGTTTTCACCAAGAACAGTCTGGTAGCCATCTGGCATTTCACGGATAAATTCATCACAATAAGCAGCCTTTGCCGCAGCGATCACCTGTTCATCTGAAGCATTTGGATTTCCAATCCGGATATTGTTTATAACTGTATCGTTAAACAGCGAAACATCCTGGAAAACGAAAGACATATAAGACATTAAGCTTTCAGGCTCTATTGTTTTGATATCTTTCCCTCCTACTGTAATCTTTCCTTTTTGGACATCCCAAAAACGGGCGATCAGCTTTATTACAGTGCTTTTTCCGCTGCCGGAAGGACCAACGAATGCGATAATGCTGCCCTGGGGTATTTTGCAGGAGATATCTTTGATCACATCCTCCTGATTGTAGGCAAAGGTAACATGGGAGAGTTCAATATCACAATTATCTACAATCTTTTCCTCTCCTGCCATAGCCGGAGTTGTCAGAAGGGTACGCATACGGTTTGTAACAACATTCAGATTCAGCAAAGAAGACAGATTTGCAAGGATAGAAAGAATGGGACCGTAAATACGGGTTACCATCAACAAAAGCATCAGCAATGGAATCAATTCAATCTGACCTCTTGTAAGTAAAATTGCGCCCACGAAAATTGTAATTCCAATGCCTGCCTGCAATACCATGCTTGCACCGGACATAAAGACACCAACAGCCATTTCAACTTTTACCGCTATTTTTTTCATAGCAAGAAGCGCATTATCCAAGGTCTTGAAGCGAGAGCCCCTTAAACCACAGAATTTGATGATTTTCATACCTTCCAGATATTCCTGGACCTGATCAGAAGCCTTTAACTTTGCATCAACTTGTTTTTCAAATAACCGTATCTGACGCTTACGGCTTAACCAGATGATCAAAAATGCAATGGGTACAGTACAGAATACACATAGAGCTAATCTCCAGTCAAAGAAAGCAAGAAGAATACAGGTAATCGTCACTGTAATTCCGTTTGCAATCAATGGGGGAATCGTACTGCTGAGCAAGGATTCCATACTGCTGCAGTCGGCCATCATGTTTGTAGTAAGTTCCGATAAATCCTTTGTGTTGAAAAAACTCATAGGGAGCTTTCGCAAATGATCAGCGATACGAAGCCTTGTGGCGTTGGACTCCTGGTAAGAAGCGATATAGGTCTTCCGGTAATCATTTTGGGCCGCCAGAAATACCAGTATTGCAGAAAGGATCCCTGCTCCCCATAACAGCCAGATATGATTCCACTGTACAGACCCTCCATTTGCTACAGGAGTTAATATTTCGCTAAAAATCATTACAGTAACACAAAAAGGAAGAAGCATAGCCAGATTCGTCAAAGTGCAGGCGAAAACGGCCTTTTTTAAATCCTTATATCCTTTCTCTGATAAAAAGAGGACCTTCTGTAATTTTCTCATTTATCACACCACCTTTCCGCTGATCTTCCAATTGATGGCTTCTATATAATGCTTCCACATCCGGGCATAACAGCCGCCTGCTGCAACCAGCTCCTCATGTTTTCCCGTCTCTGCCAAACGCCCCTTTTCCATAACAAGGATCTTATCTGCATTGCGGATTGTAGAAAGTCTGTGTGCAATGATAATGACCGTCTTTCCCTCCATGAGTTTTTCAAAAGCCTTCTGTATCAGATACTCATTTTCCGGGTCGCTGAATGCAGTTGCCTCGTCCAGGATAATAATGGGAGAATCTTTGATAATGGCCCTGGCAATAGCAATCCTCTAGCGCTCGCCGCCAGACAGATGTACGCCTTTCGTTCCCACAACTGTATGATAGCCCTCTGGCATTTTTGAGATAAAATCATGGCACTGGGCTGCCTTAGCCGCTGCGATCACCTGCTCTTTTGTAGCATTTTCATTTCCCATGCGGATATTGTCCAAAATACTCTGCTTAAACAGAAAGACATCCTGAAACACAAAGCTGACCTGGCCCATAAGTTCCTCCTGGGCCATATTTCGTATATCCACACCTCCAATGGTAATCTTCCCCTCCGATACATCCCAAAACCGGGAGATCAGATTGGCGATGGTGCTTTTTCCCCCTCCGGAGGGCCCCACGATTCCGGTAATCTGCCCTTGCTTTGCGGTAAAAGTTACATCTTCCAGGGCTTTTTCTTCGCTGTTCCCTGTATAAGTAAAGCTTACATGATTAAAAGCCACATCCTCTCCCTTTGGTTTTTGTGGATGTGAAGTTTCCGGCATTTTCGGAATATTCAGGATTTCATCCATGCGGGCCACATTCCCATCAATCTGCATAAAGGACTCTGAGATATACATGATTTTATTCAGGACCCCGGCAATGGCCGGAACAAACAGCAGGTAGAAAATAAATTTCATGGCAAATTCTGTGAAATCGGAAGTATTGGAGCCCATGAGAATACCTACAGGCACAAGGAGCAAATAGATATTGTTGATAATAGTTGTGAATGCAGGCATACAATTCTGCCATCCAAGAGAAAATTTTAATACCCATTCTGTATAGCCGCTGATGGCCTCCTGCAGCTTTTTAAAGGAGGAAGCCGTCTGATTAAACACCTTTACAACAGACATTCCTCTCACATATTCAACCGAAGCATTATTCATTTCCTCAGAAGCCTTTTGATATTTGGCCATATTCTCTTTCATATCTCCGCTGCCAAACCCTATAAATTCAACAGCAAAGGCCAGAAGGATTCCCACAAGTGAAGCCAAACCAAAACGCCAGTCTACGGCCAAAAGCAGGATCACCATAACAATCGGGGCAGTTACAGAGGCAACAAAATCAGGAAACTGGTGGGCGATAAATCCTTCCACGCTTTCTATGTTTTCATCCATGATCTTACGCAGACGCCCGCTGCCGATGGTGAGATGATAACCTAAAGGAATTTTTGTGATATGATCGGCAAATAAGACTTTCAGATCATAAAGAGTACCGAAGGCTGCCATATGGGAGCTGAAAATAGCCAGAAAATAAAGCAGGATATTTGCAAGAATCCCGGCAAGGGCCATCCACCCATAGCTCATAACCCTTCCCATATCCAGTCGTCCTAAATCCGGGAATACCCCGATAATGGAACGGATCATAAAATAAACCCCAATGTACGGGATAAATGAAGCTATAGCTGCAAGAGAAGAAAGTACAGCCGCCAGGATGATCACTCCTTTCCGGTCCGAAGCCAGCTCCATGCAGCGGGCCAGACCCGTCTTGGGCTTTGCCCCTTTTGAATTTTTCTTTGACATAACACGGAACCTCCTAACTAAAATAATGGCGCAGTTAGCATTTTCTAACCACGCTATTATTTTACTGTTTCCAGTCAGTTCCTTCTACTCTGTTCCTTTATTTACAGGCCAAAAATAGCCCATTTCTTCTATTTTTTCTTCCGATAATCCTTTGGGAGAACCCCATAGACCGATTGAAACGCTTTTGCAAATTTGCTGGCGTTACTGTATCCCAATTCCAGAGCAATATCTCCGATCTTTTTATTCTCATTCAAAAGGATATCCGCCGCAAGGTTCATTTTATATTTTTTCAGATAAGCATAAGGCGTATCACCATAAATATGAGAAAAAACCTTATGAAATACCGTAAGGCTCAGATGTGCTTCTTTCGCCAGATGTTCCAATGAAATTTTCTCATCCAAATGCTGTACCAGGTAATCCCGTATTGCTTTTGTGGCCTGTATCTGCCCCTTTTCAAAATACTTGAAATCACAGCCATTCACCTGGGTGAGCTGATCCATATGATAAAGGAGCTCAATAGCTTTGATCCTGAAATATCCCACATGCTCACGGCCCTCTGCCTCATATATTTCAGAAAACAGGTGCTGAAGTTTCTTCGGGGTCTGTCCGGTATACCACTTCTTTTCAATCCCCAGTGTTTCTCCGATCTTATCAAGATCAATAGGAATTTCCCCCATCATTTTCCTGGTAGACACAGACAAGGTCTGCCTGTCGATCACCAGGCTTACGGCAAAACATTTTTTCAGCGGAAAGGAAAAAGACACCGGCAGGTATTGTGTGCCTGCAACGCCAAAATATCCCTCCGGTAAATAGGAGACTGTATGATTGGCAAACTCACATTCATATCGTCCTTTCTGGCAATGGGTGATCTGGATAATATCCGGATTGAATTTCTGTGAGGGCATAGTCCACCACAATGTAATCTTCCCTTTGTTCCATGATCTTTGCTTGTGTGCCATACCATTCCTGTCTGAAATAAGGACTCATCGTACGCTGGTACTGATCTAAATCAGCATAAGCTACTTTTGCTTTTTCACTCATTTCTCTTTCACCGAATCTATCCATTTTTCAATTGCTTCCGCCAAAACAAACTGCTGCCTCAAAACAGCCATGCCGGTTGCCGGAATTTCCGGTAGATTTTCCTTTTCCCGTATATTCTGTTCCAGATAACTTTTCAGCTCTTTTACATTCTCTTCTATACTATCTATACACTGCTTTCGCTTTTCTGATGAAAGACTGTCCAGATTGACAATGACTGCATTAAAGTCCAGGAAAATATGGATAGGCTTAGCAGAGATCTCCATCATCAGCTTTTCAAATTCTTGCTTTCCCGTATCTGTCAGCGAATAAATTACCTTTTCCGGCATTTTTCCTTCTTTTGTTTTCTTACTGAAGAAGCGCCGACATTTCCTGCATATAGGTGGGAATATCCAGTCCCTGAGGACAATGTGCCGTACAGCTTCCACATCCGATACAGGCTGCAGGCTGTTTCTCTTTCTCTAATGCTTTCAGCCGGTGCAGCCTCCAGACTGCCATATTCTTGTCCCCTAAGGCTGCCCCTTCATCCCGATAGTCATTATAAGCGGAAAGCAGTGAGGGGATATCCAGTCCCTGGGGGCAGTTATCGCAGCAATACCGGCAGCCGGTACAGGGAACTGCGATTTTTTTCCGGAGTTTTTCACTGATCCGGGCTAACTGTGAAAGTTCTGCCCCGGTCAGGGATTGTCCTGAATCTGCTGTGATAATATTTTCCTTTACCTGCTCCATATCTGACATGCCGCTGAGGACCACGGCGATCCCTGGAAGATCCATGACAAATCTGAGGGCCCATGCAGCCGGTGAACCATTGCCTTTTGGCAGAAGCTCCATACAGTCTTCCGGCAGACTGGCCAGCATTCCCCCATGAACAGGTTCCATTACCATAACAGGCACATCATGCTCTCTCAGGATTTCATACTGCTGTTTTGCGGTTCCCTGATACCAGTCATAATAGTTAAGCTGTATCTGTACAAAATCCCAGCTGTATGTTTCCAGCAGTCTGCGCAGACAGTCCGGCGTGCCGTGAAAAGAAAATCCGAAATGCCGGATCTTTCCCTGTTTCTTCTGCTCCTGAAAATAAGAAATGCAGCCGCAGCTTTCATAGTCGGCTGCTGTCAGATCTGTGATACCATGAAGGAGATAGAAATCAATATACTCCATTCCAAGGCGGTCAAGCTGATCCTGAAACTGAAACTGGTAATCCGGATTTGCCTGAACATTAAATTTATCTGCTACATAATAACTGTCACGGGGATATCCGGAAAGGGCCCGTCCCAAAATAGTTTCTGATTTTCCGCCGTGATAAATATAAGCCGTGTCATAGTAATTCACCCCATGGGCCATACAATAGTCAATGAGCTCCCGGGCCTTTGGTTCGTCAACGGGCTTTGCAAGTCCCGGTTCCGTCTGAGGCAGCCGCATGGCTCCCAGCCCCAGCTTGGAAAGCTTGATGTTCTCTTTAAATCCTGCATACTTCATACTTAGGTTCCCCTTTCTTTTATCGCCTGATCCCATCCCAGCACATTTGGAAGACCATTTCAAAGTCCACCTTGGGAAGCATAGATTTTTCTTTTCGCCACTCCTTGAAAATCTGCTGGATAGGATAATAACAAAAGCTGATCAGAAGAACCGGCGAGGTCTGCTTCAGGATTCCTTCCTCTATTCCCCGCTGAAAAATCTTTACCGTATCTCTGTTATACTGTTCCAGTTCCTCTATCATCTCATCGGTTGCCATGGGGGAATTGCAGGCCTGTTCTGGCACCTTGGGATTTAACGGGAGAATCTCAATCTGGGAAGAAGTAGTAATGGGCATAATATATTTCTGTTCAATCCTGCTTCCATGATCTCCCGCAAGTAATTTCGGTTCAAAAATATGGAGAAATTGTATATTTTTCTCCATATGAGTCTGGATTTCCGTCATATGCAGTACATTTGAATTCACCATACCGGCCCAGCCAGCGGAAAAATCCATGGTTTCATTGGGCGTATGGTATTTTAACTGGCCGCTTTCCATGTAGAACAGCTCTATGGCGTTATGCCAGTGCCAGGGTACAAAAGGCTCCCGGTAATCATCCAGTTCTGCCTGTGAAGCCACATATGGAAAATCTGTAGTCTCATATGGCAGTTTTTCTTCCTTACTGCCTGTCTGAAATTCTAAATTGCGGGTAATTCTCATTTAGATACCTCCATGGGCTAATTGTAACATATCTGCCCCTGGAAGAGGAATGATAAGGCATTTTTTTCTCTCACTATCCGGAAGGGGTTTCCAATTGACAAACCTCACCCCAACTGCTAATATTTTTCTGGTAAAAAATAATAAAGAAGCGCAATACTTCCGCGCCAGAAAGGATCTGTTCCCATGAATTGTCTAAAAAAAATATACTGCAGGACCTTTCAGACAGGACTGAAAATAGCACTGCCGTTCCTGCCCTATCGAAAGCCTAAAATTGTCAACAGTGTGAAAGCCCTGCCGGAAGTCATTCAAAAGAAAAAATGCAGCAAGGTTCTGATCATCACCGATGCAGGTATACGAAAGCTGGGGCTGACTGCTCGTCTTGAAAAAGCTCTTGATAACGCTGGTATTTCCTACTGCATCTATGACAAAACTGTAGCCAATCCCACCACCGACAATGTAGCTGAGGCCGTGGCCCTTTATCAGGATGAAGGCTGCGACTGCATCATCGGCTTCGGCGGCGGCTCCAGTATGGACTGTGCCAAAGCAACAGGGGCCCGCATTGTTAAGCCAAAGCAGTCTCTGGCAAAAATGAAGGGAATATTAAAAGTACATAAAAAACTGCCGCTTTTGATGGCGGTTCCCACTACTGCAGGTACGGGAAGCGAAACAACGCTGGCTGCGGTCATCACCGATGCCCAGACCCGGCATAAATATCCCATTAATGATTTTTCTCTGATTCCCAGGTATGCGGTCCTGGATCCCAAGGTTACCTTAAGCCTTCCGCCTTTTATCACTGCCACCACAGGCATGGACGCGCTGACCCATGCAGTAGAGGCTTATATCGGAAATTCCACTACCTATGGAACCCGCAAAGACGCCCTTCTGGCAGTACAGCTGATTTTTGAAAATATCTATACTGCTTATGCAGACGGAAACAACGTGGAAGCCCGCCGCAATATGCTCCACGCTTCCTTTTACGCCGGCTGTGCATTTACTAAGTCCTATGTAGGATATGTCCATGCCATCGCCCACTCGCTTGGCGGAGAATATAACGTTCCTCATGGCCTTGCCAATGCCGTGATCCTGCCTATGATCCTGGAAGCCTACGGAGAGAAGGTTCACAAAAAGCTGGCTCGCCTGGCTGTGGCTGCCGGCGTTGCTGATAAAGACACCCCTTGTGAGGAGGCGGCCCTGCAGTTTATCCAGGCCATTAAAGACATGAAAAAGCACTTTGGCATAGGCGACCATATTCCGGAAATCCAGGAAACCGATATTCCCAAGCTGGCCCACTATGCGGACAAAGAAGCGAATCCTCTCTATCCTGTTCCCGTACTGATGAACGGGGCAGAGCTGGAGCCCTTTTACTATATGCTGATGGAGGAGAAAACATCATGACTGAAAAGGAAATTAATGATATCGTTGTCAAACAGAGAAAATATTTTCAGACTGGAGCTACCCTTTCTGTTAATACACGGATTTCTGGTCTGCGCCGGCTCTACACAGCTATTTCTCAAAATGAAGAAAGAATTCACGATGCGTTGCGAAAAGATCTTGGAAAGAGCGGATTCGAGAGCTATATGTGTGAGACCGGTCTGGTCTTAGAAGAGATCAGCTATATGCTGAAACATATCCGCAGGTTTTCCATGGAAAAAAGAGTCCATACACCCCTCTCCCAGTTTCACTCCCGCAGTTATAAGAAGCCTTCACCTTACGGCGTAACGCTGATCATGAGCCCATGGAATTATCCTTTTATGCTGACCCTTTCCCCTTTGGTGGACGCACTGGCGGCAGGAAATACTGCAGTGGTAAAACCCAGCGCCTATTCTCCTCACACCAGCAATGTGATCCAGCATATCCTGTCCAAATGCTTCGATCCTCAGTATGTAGCTGTGGTAACCGGCGGACGGGCAGAAAATACCTGCCTTCTCCGGGAACATTTTGACTATATTTTCTTCACCGGCAGTCAGTCTGTAGGAAAAGAGGTCATGCGAAACGCTGCGGAGCATCTGACTCCTGTTACCCTGGAGCTGGGAGGTAAAAGTCCCTGTATCGTAGATCAGACTGCAGATATCAAACTTGCCGCAAAGCGTATTGTTTTTGGAAAATATCTGAACTGCGGACAGACCTGCGTGGCTCCTGACTATGTGTACTGTCACCATTCTGTAAAAGACAGGCTGATCAAAGAAGTACAGGACCAGATCCAAAAGCAGTATGGAAAAGAGCCCCTTCAGAATCCCGATTATGGAAAGATCATCAATGAAAAACATTTTGACCGTATTCTTGGGCTGATCGATGAAAAGAAAATTGTACAGGGCGGAAAGGCTGACCGGAAAGCACTCCGGATTGAACCTACGGTCCTTGACAATGTATCCTTTTCTGACAGGGTCATGCAAGAAGAAATCTTCGGTCCTCTTATGCCTGTCCTGACCTATGACAGCCTGGAGGAGGTTATCCGCACTGTTAATTCCATGCCCCATCCCCTGGCCCTTTACTTCTTTACCTCTGATAAATCAGCAGCAAAAGAAGTTACTTCCCGCTGCGGCTTCGGCGGAGGATGCATCAACGATACTATCATTCACCTGGCCACCACAGAAATGGGCTTCGGCGGATTTGGTGAAAGCGGTATGGGCGCTTATCATGGAAAGACTGGTTTTGACACCTTCACCCATTATAAAAGTATTGTAGATAAAAAGACTTGGCTGGACCTGCCTATGCGTTACCAGCCTTACCAGAAACTCCATGAAAAAATGGTGCGTTTTTTCCTGAAATAACAGAATATCCCCTGTGGAAACAGTGTTTTCAAAGTGATGTGCCTGTTTCCCCAGGGGATATTTTTCTTCGCCTTTTCGTAAATTTCAAAGGCTGTTTCCTTATTTTACCTCCACCAGTTCAATGCGGAAGTTCAATTCTTTTCCTGCCATTTCATGATTAGCATCGAAAGTGATGGTTGTTTCATCCTTTTCCGTTACTGTAACAGGGAAAGGCTGTCCATACTGATTCGACAGGTATACCCTCTGTCCTGCCTGAAGGTCTTCAGAACCTGGAAGCTGTGCGATCTCAAGAGTAAAGACAGCATTGGGGTCCGGCATACCATAAGCTTCTTCCGGCATCAGATGAACATCTACTACCTGTCCTACTTCCATATCTGCAACAGCTGCATCAAATCCCCGGATCATCTGGCCTGCACCACAGATGAATTCCAGAGGTTCTCCCCTGTCATAAGAAGAATCAAACTGGGTTCCATCGTTGAAGGTTCCTCTGTAATGTGTACGGCAGGTTTTGCCTACATTGCGTCCGGTCAGTGCGGGACCGCTTCCGCAGGAACCGCCGCAGTTTCCTCCGCAGGAATGTCCCTCTTCATGGTGGCCGCAGCTGTGGCCTTCCTCATGATGGTGGTCACAGTTTGCTCCGGTAGATACCAGTTCTCCTTTCAGATAAGCCTCTACTGCCTGATCTACATCGCCCTGAGCTCCTGCACACAGTTCTACTCCGGCCTCTTCAAGAGCTGCCTGAGCACCTCCGCCGATGCCTCCGCAGATCAGTACATCTACATCCTGCTCAGCTAAAAGCCCTGCAAGGGCTCCATGTCCTGTGCCGTTGGAACCGATCACTTCGCTGGAGATTACCTTGTTATCCTCAACCTCATACACTTTAAAAAACTCAGTTTTTCCAAAATGCTGAAATATGTTTCCATTGTCATAGGTTACTGCTATCTTCATGTTTCGTCCTCATCTTTCCTCTTTATTCCAATATACAGCCGGGTGTTTTCGACTGTCTTTTTGCAGGCTTTCAGCCTCTTCTAACATTATCTCCATTCATGGATTAATGTCAATACTCTATGAAAAATTCATCCGAATCTTCTGCTCAAAATACCGGGGTGATGCCTAATAATTCCAAAGTCCTCTGGTCTCTTCTCCCGCCGTAGTATTTCTCGATCACCTTGGTAAATACCCCGCCTTTTCCTTCCGCCTCTTCGAATAATGTCATAGAAGAAAGCAGCTTTAGATCGTCCGGACTTCCAAACACCTTGTGCGGGTCGTCTGTATCCAGTTCCAACAAAGCCTGGCAGATACTTTTTATATTTCCTCCCAGATAAGGATCTTTCAGAAAATCTTTTGCTTCTTCCAGGCTCTGTATGCCATAATAGGCTGACATACTGCTGAAACCCAGACCCCGGATCTGGGGAAAGATATACCACATCCAGTGGCTTCTTTTACGTCCTCTGCGGATTTCTTCCAGGGCCAGATTAAAATCCTCTTTCTGTGCTTTTGTAAAGCGCTGTAAATCACTCATTTTCCTGTTCTCCTTTTCCAATACAACAGTCCTGCTCTAATTTTATCTTACTGTCTCAAATTTGTCATTATTTTTCCATTTACTGCCTTGCTATTTTCTCCGGTTCCCCCTAGAATGTAAGTAGCCTGAATTTTTATAAGATTACGGCACCCACAAGGAGGTACTCATGAAAAATAAGAAGTTTATATGGTTTACTGTTGGGCTTATCCTTTTGATCCTCTGTGTAAAATACAGCGATGGGATACTGGAATTTATAGGACTTTTATCCAGTCTGGTCACTCCCCTTCTGCTGGGCTGTGTGATCGCTTATATCCTGAACATTCTGGTCACCCAGATAGAAAGGATTCCCTGTTTTCGCAAAAAGGGCACCATATTCTATAAAATACGCCGTCCTGTCAGCATTCTGGGCTCTTTGACAATTGTCCTTGCCATTGCAGTCCTCGTTATCCTTATCGTTATCCCTCAGCTTGTACAGGCTATAGGGGTCATTGTCCAGGAAATCCCGGCTGTTGTTTCTGAAATCACAGCCTGGCTGTCTTCTTCTGACAGAGACTGGCCTCAGCTCCAGAAATTTCTGGAATCTCTGAATGTAAACTGGCCTCAGATTTTACAGAAAGCCGCCTCATACCTGACAAATGGACTGAGCAGTGTTTTTTCCTCTACAGTGTATATACTGGGCACCATTAGTTCCATGGTAATTACCGCAGTGGTAGCCCTGATCTTTTCCATTTACATACTTTCCGGAAAAGAAAAACTTTTTCACCAGTTTCAGACTCTTGCCAGAACTTATCTGAAAGAAAAGATTTACACAAAAGTAGGCCTTGTACTGGAAACAGCCCATGCAACCTTTACAAAATTTATTGTAGGCCAGTGTACGGAAGCTGTCATTCTGGGTTCTCTGTGTACCATTGGAATGCTGCTCTTCCGTTTTCCTTACGCCACCATGGTAGGAACTCTCATCGGGGCAACTGCCCTGCTGCCTGTAGTAGGGGCTTATCTGGGAGCCGCCGTAGGTGCATTTATGATCTTTACCGTGAACCCGCTGCAGGCCATAGGCTTTCTGATCTTCATCGCCATTCTCCAGCAGCTTGAGGGTAATCTCATCTACCCCAGAGTGGTGGGCTCTTCTGTGGGGCTTCCCGGCATCTGGGTCCTGGCTGCTGTTACCGTAGGCGGAGGCCTGGGAGGCATCATAGGGATGCTCCTTGCTGTGCCTGTCACAGCCACTCTTTATAAACTTCTGCAAAAAGATGTGCAAAAAAGAAAGGCTGCTCTGCAGCCTGAGACGGAAGCGCCGGGGAAGTAAACTCCCCGGCCTTTATTATATACTTATGAAGAAGTATATTTTTCTTTTAATTTTCTAAAGTCTTCTCTGTTTCGAAGAAAAGCATAACTCTCTTCTCTTTCTATGGAATCCAGAAGAGCTTTTGTAATCTGGTTTCCAAAATCCGACTCCCCTTCCTTTTTCTCCTGGTGGGCAAGCAGAATAGAATCTCTCATGGAAAGAGGATTCTCTAAGGCCTCCAGCATCTCTTCCAAAATCTCTACACATCGTTTTCCATCTTTTTCTTCCATAGCCACGCTGAAAGAAACTGTCAGGCCGCTGTAATTCCATTTAAAAATCTCCATTACCTTCCGGCTATAGTCAGCCAGCTCCCAGGCTCTCTTATTCTCTCCTTCCCGCACAGCCACAACTGCAAGCTGGTCAAGGAGCAGAAAAGCTTCCTGGAGCAAGCCGTTCAGCTTCCGTTCCAGAAGCTGTGCCGCTTCCTGGTTTTTCTTCTCCTTCATACATAGAGAAATCTGAAGCTGTCTTTTGTCCATAGACTGGTATTCAGGAAGCATGTCGATCAGCTCCTGGGCTTTCTCATAGTCTTCATCCTGAATATATATGGAGGCCAAGGCATATCTGGACCAGTCTGCAGCGTTCTTATCCCCACACTGTATTGCCCTCTCTAAAAGCGAAACCGCCAAATCCCAGGCTTCTTCCGCCTTTTCCTCCGGATATGAAAACAATATCCGGATTCCTCTCAGCAGCGTTGCCATCTGATACAGAAGGGCCCCGCATAAAGGGTATTCCTTCACTCGCTTATTGACCAGTTCCATGGTCTTTTCTATATCGCCCTGCCTGGCTATTTCTGCCACTTCATTGGCATAGACTGCGATTTCTTCCCTGGACAGATTTTGGTGAAATCCCAGAAGAGTATTGGGATCGGTTCCAAGAAGTCTTGCAAGGGCCGGAAGAATGGCCAGATCTGGACAGGTGGTCCCACTTTCCCATTTATTCACTGCCGGAGCAGACACCCCCAGAAAATCTGCCACCTGCTCCTGGGTAAAGCCGCAGGCTCT
The DNA here is from genome assembly GCA_900543715.1 of uncultured Blautia sp. Classification (GTDB taxonomy): domain Bacteria; phylum Bacillota; class Clostridia; order Lachnospirales; family Lachnospiraceae; genus Blautia; species Blautia merdigallinarum. The sequence continues at coordinate 16,620 of UQSX01000062.1, forward strand.
CCTTTTTTCACGGATCACATCTTTCATCTGCATATTTTCTTCCTCCTGTTTTTATACTTGGAAGGCCTTCCTGTTTTTATTGTAACAGAGGGAAGACAAGCTGTATATTGAGGGCTTTTTAATCTTCAGGCAAATTTATTAACTTCCAGTTAAATTCTGAGTGCCTGTCCGTATCTGCTGTTTTTTCTGTTCTATTCAGGGCAGCACCTGAGCTGGTCGGAAATTCAGATAATCCCCGGAAACCAGCATATATTCTATGCCATGAAAATTTCCCCGTATGCTGTCTCCGAACCTGGATTCTCCGTGAC
>UQSX01000063.1 GCA_900543715.1 uncultured Blautia sp.
GGCGTCACTTATGTGGTTTCTATGATCCTTATGCTGCTGGTAAAATATTCGCCCCTGGGAGTAGAGGTAAACGGAGCTAGAAGATGGCTGGCTATTATTCCCGGTACTCCTCTGCAGTTTCAGCCTTCAGAGTTGGCTAAGATCGCAGCTATTACTTTTATCCCCTGTCTGATCATAAAGATGGGGAAAAATGTAAAGACCCTGCGGGGATCCGTTTTTCTTTTGTGTATAGGAGCTCTGTTGGCCCTGGGAGCTTTTCTGCTTACGGAAAATTTAAGCACAGGAATCATCATAGGAGCTATCACAGTCATAATGATCTTTATTGCACACCCAAAGACCCGGCCTTTTCTCATTATCGGAGGCGTTCTGGCGGTGCTGGTCATTGTCGGCAGGATCGTTCTTCAGGAGGCACTGAAAGACGTGGTGATCGACACAGAGAACCTGAACAGCTTCCGTCTGAGCCGTATCCTGGTATGGCTGAATCCGGAACAGTATTCCAGTGCAGGTGGATATCAGATCATGCAGGCTTTATATGCCATAGGAAGCGGAGGATTTTTTGGAAAGGGACTGGGAAACAGTGTGCAGAAGCTGGGGCCTGTACCAGAGGCCCAGAACGATATGATCTTCTCTATTGTATGCGAGGAACTGGGTGTTTTCGGAGGACTGGTGGTCCTCATCCTTTTCGGCTATCTGCTGTACCGGCTGTTTTTTATTGCCCAGAACGCCCCTGATTTTTACGGATCCCTGGTAGTTGGCGGAATTATGATACATATTGCCCTTCAGGTGATCCTGAACATCTGTGTGGTATTGAACTGGATTCCTACCACAGGAATCACCCTTCCTTTTATCAGCTACGGAGGTACGTCGATCTTATTCCTGATGCTGGAAATGGCTATCGCTTTAAGTGTCTCCAGACAAATTAAATTTACAGAATAAAAAGGGTTGACAAATATAGGGAAAGAAGATATACTTTGAACATCAAAATATTTATGACAGCAAAATTCCCATTGGGGATTGAATAATGTAATTTAAAGGAGATAGGAAATCATGTTAGAAAAAATGAAAGAGATTATTGCAGAGCAGTTAAACTGTGATGCAGAAAGCATTACTCTGGAGACATCTTTTAAAGAGGATTTAGGAGCTGACTCTTTAGATCAGTTTGAGTTGGTTATGGCTCTGGAAGATGAATATTCTGTTGAGATTCCTTCTGAGGAATTACAGGATCTGACAACTGTGGGAGCAGTAGTTGACTATCTGAAAGCAAAAGGCGTAGAAGAATAAAGCAATAGACGGTACTCTTTATGAGCCGCCTGTTGTCATGAATTAAAAACAAGATGGGAGGCCGCGACAGCGTGCTTCCTATTCTTTTAGCAAAATACTTTGATTAACAAAGTAAAATGAGCCCGGCAGGGCGGATAAGGAAGGTAAGAACATGGGAAAAACAGCATTTATTTTCCCTGGACAGGGAGCCCAGTATGTGGGCATGGGCAGGGATTTTTATGAAACATTTCCTGTATGCAGAGAAGTAATAGATAAAGCCGCAGAGATTTCCGGACTGGATCTGAAGGAGATCTGTTTTGAGGAGAATGAGAAGATCAATATTACAGAATATACCCAGATCGCCATGCTGGCGGTAGAGACTGCAATCTTAAAGGCTCTGGAGGAAAGAGGGATCACTCCCGATGCTGCAGGAGGACTGAGCCTTGGGGAATACGGAGCACTGATCGCATCTAAAGCAATGACTATGGAGGATGCTTTCGCAGTGGTAAGAAAAAGAGGAATCTTTATGCAGGAGGCAGTTCCTACAGGGGGAGCCATGTCCGCAGTCCTGGGAACTGAGGCTTCTGTGATTGAAAAAATCTGTCAGGAGACAGAAGGGATCGTGTCCATTGCCAACTATAACTGTCCGGGACAGATTGTAATCACTGGAGAGGCTCAGGCAGTAGAAAAAGCTTCCGAAGCCCTTAAAGCAGCAGGCACTAAGAGGGTGATACCTCTGAAGGTTTCAGGACCGTTCCATTCCAAAATGCTTACAGGTGCAGGGGAAAAATTGGGAGAGGTTCTTAAGGATGTGGTCCTTCAGGAGGTGGAGGTTCCTTATACCACCAATGTTACTGCACAGTACGTAAAGAATAAGGAAGAAATCAAAGACCTTCTGGTGGCTCAGGTTTCTTCTTCTGTACGCTGGCAGCAGTGTGTGGAGACTATGATTGCCGACGGCGTGGATACCTTTGTAGAGATCGGGCCGGGAAAAACTTTAAGTGGTTTTATGAGGAAGATTAACCGGAATGTGAAAGTGATCAACATTCAGACCGTGGAAGACTTTGAAAAGGCTGTGGAAGAACTGCAGCAGGAAATGTGAGGGATAGATATGCTGGATAAGAAAGTAGCGTTAGTCACAGGGGCCAGCAGGGGAATCGGAAGAGAGATTGCCCTGACTTTAGCAGCCCAGGGAAATTTTGTTGTTGTAAATTATAACGGCTCTGAAGCCAGAGCAAAAGAAGTGGTAGAGACCATTGAGAAAAACGGCGGACAGGCCGCTGCTTATCAGTGCAGCGTAGGAGATTTCAATGCCTGCCAGGAGATGATCCAGAGTATCATAAAAGAATATGGACGGCTGGATATCCTGGTTAACAACGCCGGAATTACCAGGGACAATCTGATCATGCGTATGAAAGAAGAAGACTTTGATGCGGTGATCAATACCAATTTAAAGGGAGCTTTTAACACCATCCGCCATAGCGCCCGTCAGATGCTGAAGCAGAAAAGCGGAAAGATCATCAATATCTCTTCCGTATCCGGTATCCTGGGAAATGCAGGACAAGCCAACTATGCGGCAAGCAAGGCCGGAGTTATCGGATTGACCAAAACCATGGCCAGAGAGCTGGCCAGCAGAGGCATTACCGTAAATGCAGTAGCTCCCGGCTTTGTAGATACAGAAATGACAGAAGTGCTGGGAGACGACATTAAGGAAGCTGCATGTAAACAGATTCCTCTGGGAAGATTTGGAAAGACGAAAGATATCGCAGAGATGGTAGCTTTTCTGGCGTCAGACAAAGCAGATTATATTACCGGTCAGGTCATCAGTGTTGACGGCGGTATGTGCATGTAGGAGGATATATGAAAAGAGTTGTTGTTACCGGTATGGGAGCCATTACTCCTATCGGATTAAATGTAGAAGAATATTGGAATGGATTAAAAGAGGGGAAGATCGGATTTGGAGAAATTACCAAATTTGACACCTCCGATTATAAAGTGCACCTGGCAGCAGAAGTAAAAGGCTTCCAGGGCAAAGATTATATGGACTTTAAGGCGGCAAAGAGAATGGAGCTTTTCGCCCAGTATGCAGTGGCAGCCGCAAAGGAAGCAATCGAGCAGGCTGGCCTGGATATGGAGAAGGAAGATCCCTTCCGGGTAGGCTGTTCCATCGGTTCCGGTATTGGAAGCCTGCAGGCGGTAGAGAGAGAGCATACAAAACTGGTGGAAAAAGGACCGAACAGAGTAAATCCTCTGATGGTGCCTCTGATGATCTCTAACATGGCTGCAGGAAATGTGTCTATTCAGTTTGGACTGAAAGGAAAGAGCATTAATGTGGTAACCGCCTGTGCTACAGGAACCCACAGCATTGGCGAAGCCTACAGGAGCATCCAGGCAGGAGATGCAGACGTTATGGTAGCAGGAGGTACAGAGGCCAGCGTAACACCGCTGGGAATCGCCGGATTTACCGCTCTTACTGCTCTGTCAACCAATCCGGACCCTGCACGCTGCTCGGTTCCTTTTGATAAGGAGAGAAGCGGTTTTGTCATGGGTGAAGGATCAGGAGTGGTAGTTCTGGAAGAGCTGGAGCATGCGAAAAGGAGAGGCGCCAAGATCCTTGCAGAAGTCGTAGGATATGGAGCCACCAGCGATGCTTACCATATTACTTCTCCGGCAGAAGACGGAGAAGGCGCTGCAAAATGTATGGAATATGCCATCAATGAAGCAGGAATTTCTCTGGAAGAGGTAACTTATATCAACGCTCACGGAACCAGCACACATCATAACGACCTGTTCGAGACAAGAGCCATTAAGAAATTATTCGGAGACCATGCTTATAAATTAAAGGTAAACTCTACAAAATCTATGATCGGACATCTTCTGGGCGCAGCAGGCGCTGTAGAATTTATTGCCTGTGTGAAAGAAATTGAAAACAGTTATATCCATGAAACTGTAGGATATCAGGTGCCGGACGAAGAGTGTGATCTGGACTATGTAACAGGACAGGGACAGGAAATGGAAATCGAATATGCCCTTTCCAATTCTCTGGGATTCGGAGGACACAACGCCAGCCTGCTGATCAAAAAATATCGCGATTGACGGAGGAGATACGATGGAATTAGAAAAAATCATTGAGTTAATTCATACAGTCAGTGAGTCAAATCTTACACAGTTTACCATGGAAGAGGGAAATCTGAAAATCTCCATGAAAACAGACAAGCAGACAAAGATTGTTGCTGCACCTCAGGCTGTGGCGGCAGTTCCTGCTGCAGTTGTGACAGAAACCGTACAGGCAGCAGTTCCTTCTCAGGAAAATGCCCAGCAGACCCAGGAAGAGACTCTGGATGGAAACATCGTAAAATCTCCTCTGGTGGGAACCTTCTATAATGCTCCTTCACCAGATGCAGAGCCTTACGTAAAGGTGGGAGATACGGTGAAAAAAGGCCAGGTTCTGGCTATTGTGGAAGCTATGAAATTGATGAATGAAATTGAGTCTGAGTTTGACGGAACGGTGGAAAAAGTACTGGTATCCAACGAAGAAGTGGTAGAGTACGGACAGCCTCTGTTCGTGATTAAATAGGAGGGAAAATCATGAAGTTGACAACCAAAGAGATTATGGAGATCATTCCTCACAGACATCCCTTCCTGCTGGTGGATACCATTGAAGAGATGGATCCGGGAGTAAAAGCAGTAGGAAGAAAATGTGTCACCTACAATGAACCATTTTTTGCAGGACATTTCCCTCAGGAACCCATTATGCCAGGAGTACTTCAGATTGAAGCTCTGGCTCAGGTTGGGGCAGTGGCAATTCTCAGCAAGCCGGAAAACAAGGGAAAGACCGCTTATTTTGGAGCCATTAACAATGCAAAATTTAAGAATAAAGTAGTACCGGGAGATGTACTGACTCTGGAAGTGGAGATCATTAAGGAAAAAGGTCCTGTAGGTATTGGAAAAGCAGTGGCCAAAAACCAGGATGGAAAAGTTACCGTTATGGGTGAAATGACCTTTATGATCGGGTAAAGGAGTGAAAGGTATGTTTCAGAAAATATTAATTGCAAACCGAGGAGAGATTGCAGTGCGGATCATCCGGGCCTGCAGAGAAATGGGGATCAAGACCGTGGCGGTTTATTCAGAAGCGGACAGAGATGCCCTCCATGCCCAGCTGGCCGATGAGGCAATCTGCATTGGTCCTGCTGCTCCTCAGGACAGCTATCTGAATATGGAAAGGATTTTAAGCGCTACAGTAGCCACAAAGGCAGAGGCTATCCATCCAGGATTTGGATTTCTCTCTGAAAACAGCAGATTTGTAGAAATGTGTGAAAAATGTAATGTGGCCTTTATCGGTCCTTCTGCAGAGATCATCCACAAGATGGGAAACAAATCTGAGGCCAGAAAGACTATGATGGAGGCAGGAGTTCCTGTGGTGCCGGGTACAAAAGAGCCGGTGCACAATGTACAGGAAGCTCTGGAAGCTGCAAAAGAAATTGGTTTCCCTATTATGATAAAGGCTTCCTCAGGAGGCGGCGGAAAGGGAATGAGGGTTTCTGAGAGTCTGGAAGACTTTGAGGAAAACTTTAATACTGCCCAGAGAGAATCTGTAAATGCTTTTGCTGACGATACCATGTATCTGGAGAGATATGTCCGGGAACCGAGACATATTGAGGTTCAGATCTTAGGTGATAAATTTGGAAATGTAGTCCAGCTGGGAGAGAGAGACTGCTCTATCCAGAGACGTCATCAGAAAATGATCGAAGAGTCCCCTTCCTGCGCCATTGACCAGGCTACCAGAGAAAAGATGGGAGAGACTGCAGTTAAAGCAGCCAAGGCTGTAGGCTATGAGAGTGCAGGAACCATTGAGTTCCTTCTGGACAAGTCCGGAGAATTTTTCTTTATGGAAATGAATACCAGGATCCAGGTAGAACATCCGGTGACAGAATTTGTCTCCGGCGTAGATCTGGTAAAAGAACAGATCCGTATTGCCGCAGACCTGCCTCTTTCTGTAGAGCAGAAGGATATTGTTATGAGAGGCCATGCCATTGAGTGCAGGATTAACGCAGAAGATCCTTCCAGGAATTTTATGCCTTGTCCGGGAACCATTGAGAACATCCATCTTCCCGGGGGAAACGGTGTCCGGATCGATACCGCTGTATTTAACGGCTACCAGATTCCGCCCAACTATGATTCTATGATCATGAAAGTGATCGTGTACGATAAAGACCGGGCTTCTGCCATTGCAAAAATGAGAAGCACTCTGGGAGAGGTGGTCATTGAGGGAGTCCAGACAAATCTGGATTTCCAATACGATATTCTGAATCAAAAAGATTTTGTAGAGGGAAATGTAACCACGCACTTTATTCCAGAGCACTATGACATGGATTAAAGATTTAAGATAAAGGAGTCACGGAGATGTCCAGATTAAAGGATTTATTTAAAAAGTCTGCCAATGTACAGACACAGGAAGTACAAGGCGAAGAACAGAGGCAGGAACCGGAAGGGGCTCCTTCCGTGCCGGAAGGCCTGTGGGTAAAATGTCCCAAGTGCGGGGAGCTTTTATATAAAGAGGACGTAGTCAGTCATTATTATATCTGTCCGAAATGTAACGGGTATTTTCGTATTAAGGCAAAGACCAGGATCAAGATGGTGGCGGATAAGGGAAGCTTTACAGAATGGTGTACCGGCCTTGCCAACTCCAATCCCCTGGACTATCCGGAGTACGAAGAAAAAATCGCCCAGGTTCAGGCCAAGACCCATCTGGAAGAGGCTGTCCGCATCGGAGAAGCCAAAATTGACGGCCAGAGAGTGGTCCTTGGAGTCTGTGATGCCAGATTCCTTATGGGAAGTATGGGCCATGTAGTGGGTGAAAAGATCACCCAATCTTTTGAGCGGGCTACACAGGAAAGACTTCCGGTAATCCTGTTCTGCTGTTCAGGCGGCGCCAGGATGCAGGAAGGGATCATTTCCCTTATGCAGATGGCAAAAACATCCGCAGCCATTAAACGTCACAGCGAAGCCGGCCTTCTTTACATTCCGGTGCTGACGGATCCTACCACAGGAGGGGTTACCGCCAGCTTTGCCATGCTGGGAGATATTATCCTGGCAGAACCGGGAGCCCTGATCGGCTTTGCCGGACCCAGAGTTATCGCTCAGACGATTGGACAGAAGCTGCCTGAGGGATTCCAGAGGTCTGAATTCCTGGTGGAACACGGAATTATCGATGGAATCGTAAGAAGAGAAAATCTGAAGCAGACGTTGTCAAATCTTGTGAAACTCCATCAGAGGAATAAGGGCTATTGCCAGTTTTTGAGAATCAGCCTTCCAGAAGAAAATAAGGAAGAAAAGAAATCCAGGAAAAGAAAAAAAGAAAAAGAGATGACAGCCTGGGAAAAAGTAGAGGCGGCCAGGGATTCCAAACGCCTCACCAGTCTGGATTATATAGAAACCATTTTCGACAGTTTCATGGAACTTCACGGAGACCGGGCTTTCCGGGATGACGGAGCTGTTGTAGGGGGCCTGGCAGTATTAGACGGTCAGCCGGTAACGGTTATCGGTGTTCAGAAGGGAAGAAATACCAAGGATAATATTACCAGGAATTTCGGTATGCCTTCTCCGGAAGGATACAGAAAAGCCCTGCGTCTGATGAAGCAGGCAGAGAAATTTAACCGTCCGGTAATCTGTTTCATCGATACTCCGGGAGCTTTCTGCGGCATTGAAGCAGAAGAAAGAGGACAGGGAGAGGCCATTGCCAGAAATCTTCTGGAAATGTCTGATCTGAAAGTGCCGGTCCTTTCTATTGTAATTGGAGAAGGCGGCAGCGGCGGCGCCCTTGCCCTGGGAGTGGCAAATGAAGTATGGATGATGGAAAACGCTACTTATTCCATTCTTTCTCCGGAAGGCTTTGCATCTATTCTCTGGAAAGACAGCAAGAAGGCCAAAGAAGCTGCGGAAGTGATGAAGATCACGGCAAAAGACCTGCGGGAGCTGGGTATTGTGGAACAGGTAATCCCAGAAGATATTCCTGCCTGCAGGGATAACCTGGAAGAGCTGTCTAAAGATATGAAGAGCAGAATGATGGAATTTCTGGAAAAAGCAGAAGGCATGTCAGGAGAAGAGCTGGCAGCCCAGCGTTATGAGAGATTTCGGAAAATGTAAATAGTTGTAGAAAGGAGCTGCTGTATTTCTGCTGCCGGAGAATACATTCTCTGGATAAGACCATACGGCAGCTCTTTTTGGAAATGGAGAGTTAAATGGGTACAGGATTAAAAATCGGTGATTTAGAGGCGAGGATCCCTGTGATACAGGGAGGAATGGGAGTGGGAATCAGTCTTTCACGTCTGGCCGGCACTGTGGCGGCCAACGGCGGAATCGGCATAATCTCTACCGCTCAGATTGGGTGGCGGGAGCCGGATTTTTATCAAAACCCTTTTGAGGCCAACTACAGGGCCATGAAAAAAGAGCTGGCGGCAGCCAGAGAAATTGCCGACGGCGGTATCGTAGGCTTTAATATCATGGTGGCTACCCAGCGCTATGAAGAATATGTAAAAATAGCGGTAGAGGCAGGGGCAGATGTGATCATTTCCGGAGCAGGTCTTCCTGTGGATCTGCCTGGATATACAGAAGGTTCTGATGTAAAGATCGCACCGGTAGTTTCTTCCCTGAAATCTTATACGGTCTTGTGCAGGATGTGGGAGAGAAAGTATAAAAGATATCCGGATTTCGTGGTCATTGAAGGCCCCATGGCCGGAGGACATCTGGGTTTTTCTAAAGAAGAGCTGGATAGTTTTACGCAGGAATCCTATGACCAAGTGATCCTGTCTATTATCAGCAAAAATAAAGAATACGAAGAAAAAGCAGGAAGGGATATTCCTGTGATGGTGGCGGGAGGAATTTTTGACGGAGAAGATTTGAAACATGCGCTGTCTCTTGGAGCAGACGGCGTCCAGGTGGCTACCCGGTTTGTCACTACAGAAGAGTGCGATGCGGCTCCTGCTTATAAAGAAGCATATATAAAAGCAAAGAAGGAAGATATCTGCATTGTGAAAAGCCCGGTAGGCATGCCTGGGCGGGCCATCCGCAATGCATTTATCGAAAAGACCCGGAAAGAGAAATGTAGAATCCAGCATTGCTATCACTGCATTACCACCTGTGATCCGGCAAAAATCCCTTACTGTATCACCCAAGCTTTAGTCAATGCGGCGGAAGGAAATCTGGAGGAAGCCCTGCTTTTCTGCGGGGAGAACGCCTATCGATGCGAGAAGATCGAAAAAGTCAAAGATATTATGGAAGAATTTCGCCAGGCGAGTCAGAAAAAATAGAGAAAAGGAAACAGTCCTATACGACAGACGAGAATATCGTTACATCGTATGGGGCTTTTTTTCCCCTTTGAGCCTATGGCTCCAAAGCTATGATCGACAAATTCGCGAAAGCCGAATATATTGATATTTATATGAAAAAATGAAAATATTATTTAGAGTATTTTTATTGTAATACTTTTTCCGAACCGTTATACTATCCATAAGCGAGGTAGGTGATTGCATGAAAAAACTATTGCCGGTAGGATATGAGGATATCCGGGAGATTGCAGACAGAAATCTGTATTATGTGGATAAATCGCTGATGATCCGGCGTTTTTTTGAGCAGGAACGTAATGAAGAAGGAATAAAGACAGATAACAGCGATATTTTCCAGAATCTGCAGATTGCTCACTGCCAGGAAATCTGCAGGAATTATCAGCAGAAATATCCGGTTCACGAAGATATTACCTACGGAGATATTGAAGAGAGTAAAGACAACCTTTGGAATTTTCTTTTCTTTACAGGCTATTTAAAAAAGATAAAAGAAGTCTATGAAGAGGAAAATATCTATTTCTGGCTTGTTATCCCAAATGAGGAGATCCGTTATATCTATCGCAGCAGTGTTCTGACATGGTTTCAGCAGAAGGCCAGCCAGAGATCCTGGAACTGAAATTTGCCGGGACCTATGAAGAAATGGAGAACAAGTGCAGGGAGGCCTTAGATCAGATCGAGAGGAAGCACATATATTAGAACTTTAATAATTTGAATAGGAGGGATCAGCAATGTTCCACATCAGTAATTTTACCAACAATGATGATATCAATGTACTGGATTCTATGGGGCCTTTTACCGTGATCGAATATGCACGGGACTTAAGCGTAGCTCCTACCAACGCCATGGCGGCTTATTTCTGCAATGCCATGAATGTGCGGAAGCGCCAGGTTATGTGTGATCTGAGCCAGGCCAATGTGACAGTTCAGTCCGGAGCCATGCAGTGGATGGTGGGAAATGTTAAAGCCACCACAGGGATCAAAGGAGTGGGCGACCTGCTTGGAAAAGCCGTAAGGGGAAAAGTAACGGGAGAATCCGCTATTAAACCGGAGTATACAGGAGATGGAGTTATGGTGCTGGAGCCTACCTATAAGCATATTATCCTTCTGGATGTAGACGACTGGAACGGTTCAGTAGTCCTGGATGACGGCATGTTCCTGGCCTGCGATGCAAATCTCCGCCATAAGGCAGTTATGCGCTCCACCCTTTCTTCTGCAGCGGCAGGAAATGAAGGACTGTTCAATCTGGGAATCGTGGGAAGCGGAGTCCTCTGTCTGGAATCTCCCTGTCCAAAGGAAGAACTGGTAGAAGTGACCCTTCGGGATGATGTAATCAAGATTGACGGCAACATGGCAGTGGCCTGGAGCGGCAGCCTGGACTTTACTGTGGAGAGGTCAGGAAGATCCCTGATGGGTTCCGCTGTGTCCGGAGAAGGTCTGGTAAATGTTTACCGAGGGACAGGTAAGGTATTGTTTGCTCCGGTGAGATAGAGAAAGACAGAAATGATTTTTCTTTTTTTAACCTTGCAAAAGAAAAACAGGTTATGTATAATTTGTGCAGTGGGGTATATGGTTGCGGACCGCATACCCCCTTTCCATGTTTGATTATAAGGCTTCACAGTATTCAATAGATAAGGAGAGAAAAGAATGAGTAAAGTAAGAACAAGATTTGCCCCCAGCCCTACGGGAAGGATGCATGTGGGAAATTTAAGGACTGCACTGTACGCTTATCTCATCGCAAAGCATGAGGGAGGAGATTTCATCCTGCGTATTGAGGACACCGACCAGGTACGTTTTGTAGAAGGGGCCCTGGATATCATTTACCATACCCTGGAGGAGACAGGACTGAAACATGACGAAGGTCCGGATAAAGACGGAGGCTGCGGTCCTTATGTCCAGAGTGAGAGAAACGCCCAGGGCATCTATCTGAAATATGCAAAGCAGCTTATTGAACAGGGAGACGCTTATTACTGTTTCTGCACCAAGGAGAGACTGGAGTCTTTAAAGACAAATATTGAAGGAAAAGAAGTGGCTATGTATGACAAGCACTGCCTCCATTTAAGCAAAGAGGAAGTGGAGGCAAAACTGGCTGCAGGAGAACCATATGTGATCCGGTTTAACATGCCGGTGGAGGGGACAACTACTTTCCACGATGATATTTATGGAGACATTACTGTGCCTAATAATGAGCTGGATGACCTGATCCTGATCAAATCTGACGGATATCCTACCTACAACTTTGCAAATGTAGTAGACGACCATCTGATGGGGATCACTCATGTAGTAAGAGGTAACGAATACCTCTCCTCTTCACCAAAATATAATCGTATTTATGAGGCTTTTGGCTGGGAAGTTCCTACCTATGTACACTGCCCTCTGATTACCAATGAAGAGCATAAAAAGCTTTCCAAACGTTCCGGCCATTCTTCCTATGAAGACCTGGTAGAACAGGGATTCCTTACAGAAGCCATTGTAAATTATGTGGCGCTTCTGGGATGGTGCCCTGAGGATAATCGTGAGATCTTCTCTCTGGAGGAACTGGTAGAAGCTTTTGACTACCGTCATATGAGCAAGTCTCCTGCAGTCTTTGATGTACAGAAGCTTCGGTGGATGAACGGAGAGTATATGAAGGATATGGACTTTGACAAGTTCTATGATATGGCGCAGCCCTATATCCAGAAAACCATTACAAGAGACATTGACCTTAAGAAGATCGCTGCCATGGTGAAGACCAGGATTGAAGTATTCCCGGATATTCCGGAGCTGATCGATTTCTTTGAGCAGGTGCCGGAATATGATGTTTCCATGTATACCCATAAAAAGATGAAGACAAATCCGGAGCTTTCTTTAGAAGTGCTGGAGAAGATCATTCCTGTGCTGGAAAACCAGGAGGATTACAGTAACGATGCCCTCTATGAACTGCTCTGCGGTTTTGCCAAGGAAAACGGATACAAGAACGGCCAGATCCTCTGGCCTATCCGTACAGCTCTTTCCGGCAAACAGATGACCCCTGCGGGAGCAACGGAAATCCTTGAGGTTCTTGGAAAAGAAGAAAGCCTTAAGAGACTTCAGGCCGCCGTGGAAAAACTTCGCTGAGCTGTAAGGAGGAAGAAAGCGGCAGACTATGAAGATGAACAGCGCCCAGGAAAAGGCGGTCAGGCACTTTAAAGGACCTATGATGCTGCTGGCAGGTCCGGGATCCGGGAAGACCGCTACCATAACCAGAAGAGTGGAAAACCTTCTGGAAAACTATCAGGTAAATCCGGGAAATATTCTGGTGGTGACCTTTACAAAGGCCGCCGCCAGAGAAATGAAAGACAGATTTGAGAGACTCTGTGAAGAGGCCGGTCTGAAGGCGGATTACCGCCGGGTGACTTTTGGTACCTTTCACGGAGTTTTTTACGGAATCCTCCGCCATGCTTATCACCTTACAGGAAAAAATATCCTCAGTGAAGAGCGAAAGTATGAGATGCTTAAAGAAATTGCTTATGGAAAGCACCTGGAGATCGAGGATGAGAAGGACTTTTTCCAGGGACTATCCCAGGAGATCAGCCAGGTAAAAAATACCAGGATTCCTCTGGAACATTATTACTCGGCTAACTGTCCTGATGAGATTTTTCGGAGTATTTATATAGCCTATGTAAACCGCTGCCGCCATGCCAGACTTCTGGATTTTGACGATATGCTCCTTTACTGCTATGATCTTCTGGACCAGAGGGAGGATATCCGCCGGGGATGGCAGGGAAAATTTCAGTATATCCTGGTAGACGAATTCCAGGATATTAATAAACTTCAGTATGATATTGTAAAAATGCTGGCGGCGCCTCAGAACAATCTCTTCATTGTAGGTGACGACGACCAGTCTATTTATGCCTTCCGGGGGGCCAGACCGGAGATCATGATGAATTTTCCAAAAGATTTCCCGAAAGTCCAGACAGAACTTCTTTCCTGCAATTACCGCTCTACACCACAGATCCTGGAGGCGGCGGGAAAAGTGATCGCCGGGAATAAGAGAAGATTCCGGAAAAAGATTTATACTGAAAATCAGCCGGGACCGGCGCCGGTGATCAAAAAGTTTGAAAAGGGACGGGAAGAAGAACTTTATGTAAAAGACTGTATCCAGAAGGCCAGGAAGGAAGGGTGTCCTTACGAGGAGATGGCAGTTCTTTACCGGACCAACTCCGGAGCCAGGTTCCTGGTGGAGATCCTGCTGGAGTATCAGATTCCCTTTCAGATGCGGGACAGTCTTCCCAATCTTTTCGACCACTGGATTGCCCAAAATATGATTTCTTATATGAAACTGGCTATGGGAGACAGAAGCCGTAAGGAATTTCTCCAGGTCATGAACCGGCCCAACCGCTACATATCCAGAGATGCTCTGGAGTCAGAGACCGTTTCTTTTGAAGAGCTGAGGTGGTTCTATGAGGATAAGGAATGGATGTGTGACAGGATCGACCGTATGGAGGAAGATCTGAAGACTTTAAAAGAAATGACGCCCTATGGAGCCATTAATTATATCCGCTATGGAGTAGGCTATGAAGAGTTTCTAAAAGACTATGCCTCCTATCGAAAACTCCGTACCGAGGAGCTTTACGAGGTATTGGATGAACTGGCAGAAAGTGCAAAGGGATATAAGACCTTTGAAGAATGGTTTACTCATATTGTCCAGTATACGGAAAAACTGAAGGAACAGGCTAGACAGCAGAATACAGAAAAAGAGGGAGTGGTGATCTCCACTCTCCACAGTGCAAAAGGCCTGGAATTTGACCGGGTTTTTATCATGGACGTGAATGAAGGGATCATTCCCTACCGGAAAGCTGCAGGAGAGAGCGATGTAGAAGAAGAACGCCGCCTTCTCTATGTAGGAATGACAAGAGCCAGAAAGGAACTGTCCCTTTTCTATGTGGGAGAACGCCATGAGAAGAAGCTGGAGCCCTCCAGATTTCTTCTGGAATCCGGTCTGGCAGAAAGGAGAGAGGATCTTTGAAGCCGGGAGTTATTTATCTCTATGCAGGAAAAGTGGAAGAGTGGACCAGAGAGTGGAAAGAGGAGAAGAACCGGGAAAGCCTCTGCGGCCGGCTTCTTCTCCTTTATGGTCTTGAAGAACTGGGATATGAGGGATGGACTGTCGGGCACTCCAAAGGCACAGAGAGGGCATCCGGGGATTTCCCAGGTATCAGGGAATCTTTGAAAGAACTGGAAGGGGCGCTGAAAAGAGGCCCTTACGGAAAGCCCTATCTGGCAGGATACCCGGATATCCATTTTAATATCAGTCACTCAGGGGGATACGGAGTCTGCGCTATTTCTTCTATGCCTTGTGGAGTAGATATTCAGGAAAAACGGGCCGTCAGGTCTAAGAGGATGATAGAACGGACCATGAACGCCCGGGAGCAGCGGCAGATCCTGGAGGCTGAAGACAGTACGAAGGAGTTTATCAAACTCTGGACTTATAAGGAGAGCTGCATCAAGCTGTCTGGAAAAGGACTCCACCAGGATATGAGAACCATGAAAGTTCCAGCCTGCCACCGGTATTTTTGGCTGAAAAAGGATTTGGTTGGCTGTGTGGCCGCAGAAGAACCTTTTCAGATGGAAATCCGGCGTCTATATCTGGAAGAGAAAGAGGCATAAAAAAGGATTGTCCTCATATATATATCTTAAAAAGAGGTGAGGACAATGAAACAGGAAGAAATCGCAAAATTATTCCCTGCCCATATCCGGCAGGCTCTGCTGGCAGCCCATTTTGACATGGAGCAGCTCTATGAGATACGGCTCCGTGTCAATGCTCCCCTGATACTGATCTATCAGGGAAAGGAGTACTTTCTCACAAAAGACGGGGAATTCTCACGGGAGGAATCCCAGGGCTGCTATGTAAAGGCAGAGGATCTGAAAGAAACCATGGAATATGTGAGCAGCTATTCCATGTACGCCTTTGAAGAGGAAATCCGCCAGGGGTTCATCACCATTCAGGGAGGACACCGGGTGGGCATTGCAGGAAAGACTGTCCTGGAAGGGGACAGGATCAAAAGCGTAAAATACATATCTTATATGAATCTCAGGCTGTCACACCAGATAAAAGGCTGTGCTTCGCCAATACTTCCCTATATTATCAAAAACGGCAGAATCTGCCATACACTGATCATTTCTCCTCCCAGATGCGGAAAGACCACTCTTTTAAGGGACCTGATCCGCCAGGTGAGCAGCGGAAGCTCCTACATGCCGGGAGTGCCGGTGGGAGTGGTGGATGAAAGATCAGAAATCGGAGGCTCCTACCAGGGAATCCCGCAGAATGACCTGGGGATCCGCACCGATGTCCTGGACTGCTGCCCAAAGGCCGAAGGCATGATGATGCTGATCCGTTCCATGTCCCCGGAAGTGATAGCGGTAGACGAGCTGGGGGACTATGAGGATATCCATGCCATTGAGTCCGTGATCCACTGCGGATGCAAGCTTTTTGCCACGGTCCACGGCAGCTCCGTGGAGGATATCAAGAGAAAACCTCTTATGCAGAGACTGGTCCGGGAAAAGATCTTTGAACGGTATATTGTCCTCCATTACCAGGACCGGGCAGGGAGGATAAAAGCCATTTTTGATGAAAGAGGCACCAGTCTTTTTGACTGGAAGCGGAAACAGGGCATTCTATGCTGAAGGCAGTGGGAGCCTTGCTGGTGATCCTTTCCTGCGGAGCCATGGGCTATGGAAAAAGCCTGAACTATTCCAAAAGACAGAGGGAGCTGGAAGAGATACAGAAAATGCTGTATTTTCTCCTGGGCGAGATCACTTACCGCAGAGAGGCTCTGCCGGAGGCTATGGTCCGGGTGGCGGACAAGATCCGGCCCCCTTTGTCCGAGTTTCTCCGTGAGGTATCCAGAGGGGCAAAAGAGTACCAGGGAGAGCGCTTTTCCAAGATCTTTTCTCAGAAAGCAGAAGAATATCTAAAGGAGACCAGTTTGACAAAGACAGATCTGGAAGAGTTTATCCGTCTGGGAGAAGACTTGGGATATATGGATATTACCATGCAGGAAAACACCATAAATCTGTATCTGGAGGAACTGAAAGGAGAGATCATAAGAACAGAGAAAGAAGCGCCGGCCAGGAAAAAAATGTATCAGGCTCTGGGGCTTATGGCGGG
>UQSX01000064.1 GCA_900543715.1 uncultured Blautia sp.
ATCGAATGACACATCTTGAGATACCCAACAATATCTTTAACTAAGGGAAACGGGACAGAGTTATCCGGATTTAGATAATCTTAAAGCTTTGTGTGAATTTTATGGGGTGACAGCAGATTATATTCTTAAGGGAGAGGACACAAAAAATCAGAAAACTACATTTGATAAAAGGGTAAAATTAATAATTTTTTGAATTATGTCAGGTGTTGGTGCTGTTTTGTGCTGTCTGCTCCCCCTTCTTGCCAGTATCTATCAGCAATCGGAAGCCAATACCTGGAGCAGCTGGTATACAAATGCCAATGACTATATTACAAAGTTGCCGATTTTAGGCATCTTGATTATTGCTTTAGCATTGCTTCTTATTGGTATAACAGGATTGATTCTGAGCTTTCTGCGAGAGAAATATAAAGATAAAATCTCTGCTATTATTTCCGACTGGTTCAGCGGCTGGAAAGAATAATGTTAGAACGTTTTCTCAGGTGTTTGCCCGGAACAGTCTGTACCAGGAAGTAAGCATGGCATGTGAAAATAGAAAAAGGGAAATAGAGCAGGTTATCTGTTAGTTTTCTTTATAAAGGCTCTCTTTTTCCGAAAAATATTATAAACTATGAAAATTACCCGCAGATACAGTAAAAGAATTTACAAACGAAGGGATTAAAAACAGCCAGTTGGTGTATATTTCTGACTTGCTGTTTTTATTATACAGAATAACTACTATTAACAACGATGAAGGGAAAATGAAATTAACCGTAAACGGATAAAATGGTTGAAAATGATTAAAAACGGTTATATAATACAAATATAAAAGAATGAAATTTAAACCTATATTTGTGTTTTACTGCAAAGGAGGGGAGTACATGCTTTATGAAAAACTGAATGAACAGAAAAAGAAAATGGGGATCACCACAGAGCAGCTTTCCAAGCTGTCGGGAGTTCCGGTAGGGACAATCAACAAGATTTTGCGAGGAGAGACCAAAGCGCCTCGGTATGATACTCTGCAGGCCCTTGAAAAAATTCTTTTTCCGGATTATGGTAAGAAATTGGAAGAGTGTGGTTCTGCCGGTGACTGTACAGATGATTTTATTCAGGAAACAACAGAGTACTTTACGAAAAAGCAAGGGGA
The DNA here is from genome assembly GCA_900543715.1 of uncultured Blautia sp. Taxonomy (GTDB): domain Bacteria; phylum Bacillota; class Clostridia; order Lachnospirales; family Lachnospiraceae; genus Blautia; species Blautia merdigallinarum. The sequence goes on from UQSX01000064.1 coordinate 1,124, forward strand.
ATATACCATCAGAGATTATCGGAAACTGCCGGAAGATATGCGGGCAGAATTGATTGACGGAACACTGGTTTTTTTGGAGGCGCCGGATTTTACACACCAGGAGCTTGTGGCAGAGCTGATTTTTGAGTTTAAATTATACATTCGGAAAAAAGGCGGACTATGCCGCATTCTTTCCTCACCTTTGGATGTTCAGTTGGATTGTGACGATAAAACTATGGTCCAGCCGGATATTGTTTTGGTATGTCAGGAGGACAGAATTACCCGGAAAGGGATTTATGGCGCACCGGACTTCTGCATTGAAGTAGTTTCAGACTCCAGCCGAAAGAGAGACTACGGAATTAAAGTGCAGAAATACATGAATGCAGGAGTGAGGGAATATTGGATTATAGATACAAAGAGAAAGAAAATTGTATGCTATTGGTTTGAAGGAAAAGACGCGCCGGAGATTACTATGTATACCTTCCAGGACTATGTACCGGTGGGGATTTATGATGGAAGTCTGGAAATCGATTTTTCTGATATTGCCAAACGGCTGTGGAAAGAAAACAAGGCCGCAGCGCCCATTCCTTAATTGAAAATACCCGGCACTTATGTTAGAATGAAAAAGGAATTTACCAATGAAAGAATAGAACTGAAAAGTTTTAAGATACAGGAGGACGTGGATATGGAACAGTATAAGCAGGAATTTATCGAATTTATGGTGGACTGCAATGTGTTGAAATTCGGAGAGTTTACTTTGAAAAGTGGAAGAAAGTCTCCTTTCTTTATGAATGCAGGGGCTTATGTTACAGGCTCCCAGTTAAAACGCCTTGGCGAGTATTATGCAAAAGCCATTCATGATAAGTACGGAGATGACTTTGACGTGCTTTTCGGACCTGCATATAAGGGCATTCCTATCAGTGTAGTGACAGCCATTGCCTATAGTGAGTTATACGGAAAAGAAATACGCTACTGCTCTGACAGAAAGGAAGAGAAGGACCATGGCGCAGATAAGGGAAGTTTCCTTGGAAGCAAGCTCCAGGACGGTGACAGAGTAGTTATGATCGAAGATGTGACGACTTCCGGAAAATCTATGGAGGAAACCGTTCCAAAGGTAAGAGGCGCCGCTGATGTGGAAATCGTAGGCCTGATGGTATCTCTGGACCGTATGGAAGTGGGAAAAGGCGGAGAAAAATGCGCTCTTGAGGAAGTAAAGGATCTTTACGGATTTGAAACCAACGCCATCGTTACTATGGAAGAAGTTGTGGAACATTTATACAACAAGGAATACAAGGGAAAAGTAATTATAGATGACAAGCTGAAAAGCGCTATTGACGCATATTATGAACAGTACGGAGCAAAAAGGTAAGAGATATTATTTAGGGAAGTGTTAAATTATGAATGAAAAAGTTTATAAGACCATGACCCGCTGCGGAGCGGGAAATATCGCTTTAGGAATCATTGTACTGGTAAGCGGCATTTCTGCTGGAATTTTGGTGTTGATAAATGGCATTAAGCTGCTGAAGAGAAAATCAGAAATTACATTTTAATATTCCGGGCTGCCCCGTGATGACAGAGGCTTTAGAAGGCTCTGCCTGTGGGGCGGCCTGCTTTACGCTGAAAACAGGACCCGCCGGGAGGGCGGGCTTTAAATATAGATAAAAGAGGTCAGAAAATTGAATAGAGAGACAAAGAAGAAAATAAAGACAGCAGGAGCAGTATTGTTTGTGCTGTATATTCTTGTGCTGATATATTTCCTCTTTTTTGCAGACAGATACGGCCAGATGGCTTTTGCAGAGAGGGAATATCACTATAACCTGGTGCTCTTTCAGGAAATTCGGAGATTCTGGACTTACAGAGAGCAGCTTGGTTTCCTGGCTGTTGCAGCCAATCTTCTGGGAAATGTTGCGGGATTCATGCCCTTTGGGATGATCCTTCCCCTTATCAGCAGAAATGCAAGAGGATTTTTCTTCATCACTTTCTCTGGATTTACGCTGAGCCTGTGTGTGGAAGTGACCCAGCTTATGACGAAGCTGGGTAGTTTTGACGTGGATGATCTGATAATGAATACCCTGGGGACTGCGGCAGGATATCTTATTTTTGCGGTATGTCATGGTATATACGATAAGAAAAGAGGACGGAAATAATGGCAGGAAAACGATATAAATATTCTTTTGAAAACAAAAACCATGCAACTAAGGGAGTAGTTTCTGCTGTCTGTGCAGGGATTTCCTTAGGAATTTTCTGTGTGGCTTCCCTGTGCTCTCTGGCTTATCACGGAAACGGAGGCATATATCTGGGAGCTATGGGGCTGGCAGCGCTGGGGATTTCTATATATGGTTTTGTCATGGGACTGAAAAGTTTTTCTGAAAAACACAAAATTCAGTAAAATCGGGGCTATGACAAACGGAGTGATCATGGTTATCTGGCTGGCTCTGTTTCTGGTAGGGCTTTCTTAAGGAGGAAAGAAGATGGGGAACATAGAAGAACGTCTGAAAAAGCAGATGGAATTTTTGCTGGAAGTAGATAAACTGAAATTTATCAACAGGCAGACCTATCTGTCTGATGGAAAACGAAAAGAAAACGATGGAGAACATTCCTGGCATCTGGCCCTTATGGCCGTGCTCCTGTCTGAATATTCCAATGAGGAAATTGACCTGGTGAAAGTGATCACCATGGTACTGATCCATGATATTGTGGAGATTGATGCAGGAGATACTTACGCTTATGATGCTGTTGGGAATCAGTCCAAGAGGGAGAGAGAAGTAAAGGCTGCGGACAGGATCTTTCATATTCTTCCAGAAGATCAGGCAGAGAAACTTCGCCAGCTCTGGGAGGAGTTTGAGGCCTATGAGACTCCTGAGGCTAAATTTGCCCATGTATGTGACAATGTCCAGCCTTTAATGCTCAACGATGCTACGGACGGACTGGCCTGGAGAGAACATGAGGTGAAAAAGTCCCAGGTACTCCAGAGAAACAGACGGACCGGAGAAGGCTCCCAAGTGATGATGGAATATATTAACCAAATTTTAGATAAAAATGTAGAAAGTGGTAATTTGAGAGATGAATGATGAATTAATGCAGGAACGTTTTTCCCTGATGAGGGAAAGGATCAGTGAGATTCAGAAGGAAGAACTGGTAAAAGAACCATATAGAGATTTTTTCAGAAAGACAGGTGATTTTATCCTGGAGATCTGCCGGATACATGACAGGATTCGGGAAGGCTGGCTGGAGAAAGCCTCTGTGGAAGAGCTGAAGGAAAACAATCATAAGATGTACGAAGATATCCTTCCGGACCATTATGAAGAATCTTATGGAAATCCGGCCTATGCGCAGAAAATCCTGGGCAGGGATTTCGGACAGTTTCTTAGCTTCCTCTACACAGAGGTAAGAGACATGATTGTCTTTGCCTATGAGGACATGCTTTTTGACATGACAGTGACCATGGAGCTGTTTGTTCAGATTTATAACCTTTTCGAAGATCCGGAGGTTTCCCCAAAAGACGTAAAAGATGCCATTTACTGGTATGTCAGCGACTACAGCGATGAAATGGTAGGACACCGGATTCGGGGATGTGTAGATCCTTCTCTGGATTTTGCAGTGAAGATTATCTGTGAAAGTGATCTGACAGATCTGCGGTATCTTTATAAGTATGGCGAATATATATCAGAAAATGAGTTATCCATGGCGTCTTTCCTTAATACTCTGCCGGAAGAAGAAATCCAGACTATGGCGAGAACCTATACAGAAGGTTATCGTATCGGCTTTATCCAGGGAAGAAAGGATATTTCCAAGAAAAAGACCGTCAATATCCGCTTCCAGCTTGGATTTGAGAGAATGGTAAAGGCTGCTATTGAACAGTTCCGGGAAATGGGACTGGCTCCCGTGATCTACAGAAGCGCTGTCCACAGTGTAAATAAAAAACAAGGCCACAGACAGGGCTATTACGGAGCTATACCCAATCGTCAGTTTGACTATGACCATAAAGACGACGCAGCTCTTTATCTGGACCATGAGTTTGTCCAGAGAAAGCTGCGGGTCCTTCAGGTGTCTTATGAGCAGGTAAAAGAACTTGCCAATGGCCTTGGGGGACCTGCCTGCATTGAGACTTTTGGAGAGAAGCCTTTTGTGCCGGTATCCAAGAAAGAAGCCTGCGCCCTGTCTCCTCATCAGCAGAAGCTTCAGGTAAGCTATGACAATGAGGCTGGACAGATTGTGAACCGTTATATCAAAGGAGAAGAGAGAAGCTTTACCATCATTGCTTATCCTGTAAAAGAGATCGGAGAAAACTTCGAGGAAATTTTCCGGGAGACAGTGAAAATCAATACTCTGGATAATAAGCTGTACGAAAAGATCCAGCAGAACATTATCGAAGCCCTGGATAAAGGGGAGTATGTGAGGATTAAAGGAAAAGGCGGAAATCTGACAGATTTGCGAGTCCATCTTCATCATCTGGATAACCCGGAAAAACAGACAAATTTCGAGAACTGCGTGGCAGATGTAAATATCCCTGTGGGAGAAGTTTTTACCTCACCAGTGCTCCAGGGAACGGAAGGCGTGCTCTTTGTCTCTAAAGTATTCTTAAATGGTCTGGAATATCAGGATCTGAAGATTCGTTTCCAGGATGGAAAAATTGCAGAGTATACTTGTGGAAATTTCCAGAATGAAGAGGAAAACCAGAACTTTATCAAAGAGAATATTCTTTATCACCACGATACCCTTCCTCTGGGAGAATTTGCTATCGGGACAAACACCACAGCTTATGTTATGGCAAAAAAATATCAGATCGGACATCTGCTTCCCATCCTGATCGCAGAAAAAATGGGACCTCATTTTGCAGTGGGAGATACCTGCTATAGCTGGAGCGAGGACACTCCTGTATACAATCCTGACGGCAGGGAGATCATAGCCAGGGACAATGAGGTTTCTATACTGAGAAAACAGGATATCAGCAAGGCTTACTTGGGGTGCCACACAGATATCACCATTCCTTATGATGAGCTGGATTCTATCTGGGTGGAGGCCCTGGACGGCAGTGAAATTTATATTATCCGGGACGGAAGATTCGTGCTGCCGGGTACAGAGCCTCTGAATGAAGCTTTCGCTTCTTGACAAGATTTGTAACTATAGGTAAAATTGTGCTGTAAAAGTTAAATCCAAATTAAATAACAAAGGAGAATTATCATGGCAAAAGTTGGAATTGTTATGGGCAGTGACTCTGATATGCCTGTTATGAGCAAAGCGGCAGATATGCTGGAAAAATTCGGAATTGATTATGAGATGACCATCATCTCTGCCCACAGAGAGCCGGATGTATTTTTTGAGTATGCAAAATCAGCAGAAGAAAAGGGCTTTAAAGTAATCATTGCAGGAGCAGGCATGGCCGCACATCTTCCGGGAATGTGTGCAGCAATTTTCCCGATGCCGGTAATCGGTATCCCAATGCACACTACATCTTTAGGCGGAAGGGACTCTCTGTACTCCATCGTACAGATGCCAAGCGGTATCCCCGTTGCTACAGTAGCCATTAACGGCGGAGCAAACGCAGCAATTCTGGCAGCCAAGATTTTAGCCACTTCCGACCCAGAACTTCTGCAGAAATTAAAAGACTACAAAGAAGAACTGAAAGACCAGGTAGTAGCCAAAGACAAAAAATTACAGGAAGTAGGATACAAAAATTATAAGTAAGCACTTAACGATTGGCGAGCCGAAGGCGAAGACAGAGTTTAGTGCGCACTTACTGCGCCGCAGTTAATGAAGGGGACCGAAGGGAGCCTGAATTTAGAAAGGCGGAGTTACTTTTGCACTTAACGATTGGCGAGCCGAAGGCGAAGACAGAGCTTACTATTATGGAGGAAAGAAAATGGATTATAAGAACGCAGGTGTGGATATTGAAGCCGGCTATGAATCAGTGGAGCTGATGAAGGAACACGTAAAGAAAACTATGCGGGAAGAAGTTCTGGGAGGTTTAGGCGGCTTTTCCGGCGCTTTCTCTCTGAAGAAGATCAAGGAGATGGAAGATCCGGTACTCCTTTCAGGAACAGACGGCTGCGGAACCAAGGTAAAACTGGCTTATCTGATGGACAAGCATGATACTATTGGAATTGATGCCGTAGCTATGTGTGTAAATGATATTGCATGTGCAGGAGGAGAGCCATTATTCTTCCTGGACTATATTGCATGCGGTAAGAATTATCCGGAAAAGATCGCTCAGATCGTAAAAGGTGTAGCTGAAGGATGTCTCCAGTCCGGAGCTGCCCTGATTGGAGGAGAAACAGCAGAGCATCCGGGACTTATGCCAGAGGAAGAGTATGACCTGGCAGGCTTTGCCGTTGGCGTGGTAGAGCGGAAAGATCTTATTGACGGAAAAGATCTGAAAGCAGGAGACGTGCTTATCGGTATGGCTTCTTCCGGAGTACACAGCAATGGATTTTCTCTGGTCCGGAAGGTATTTGAGATGACTACAGAGTCTTTGAATACTTATTATGACCAGTTAGGCAAGACACTGGGAGAAACTCTTCTGGCGCCTACCAAGATTTATGTGAAAGCTTTGAAAGCTGTTAAGGAAGCTGGAGTGAGAGTAAAGGCCTGCAGCCATATTACCGGCGGTGGATTCTACGAAAACGTTCCAAGAATGTTAAAGGACGGAGTCTGCGCAGTTATCGAAAAAGACAGTTATCCAGTGCCTCCGATTTTTGGCCTGATGGCAGAAAAAGGAGATATTGAAGAACATATGATGTACAATACCTTTAACATGGGTATCGGTATGGTAGTGGCTGTGGATCCGGCAGATGCAGAGAAGACCATGGAGGCTATTAAGGCAGCAGGAGAAACTCCCTATGTGATCGGTAAGATCGAAGCAGGAGAAAAAGACGTAAAATTAGTATAGAAAGGACAGGGTTGCAGCAGAAAAAGAAAACGGGTATTTCTGCAGCAGCCCTTTTCCTGTCTGAAAGGAAGGCAGAATATGTTGAAAATGGCAGTTTTGGTCTCCGGAGGAGGCACAAATCTTCAGGCTATTATAGACGCTATCGACAGCGGAAAGATTACCAATGCAGAAATTTCTGTGGTGATCAGCAATAATGCAAATGCCTATGCCCTGGAGCGGGCAAAGAACCATGGCATTGAGGCCCTCTGTGTATCACCGAAAAATTTTGAAACAAGAGAAGAGTTTAACCAAAAACTTTTGGAAGCGATCCAGTCCTATGGAGTGGACCTGGTTGTCCTGGCAGGCTGTCTGGTGGTGATTCCGGAGATTATGGTAAAGGCTTATCCAAATAAGATCATCAATATCCATCCGGCTTTGATCCCATCTTTCTGCGGAACAGGCTATTATGGGCTGAAAGTCCATGAAGGAGTACTGAAACGTGGGGTGAAAGTAACAGGGGCCACGGTGCATTTTGTAGATGAAGGCACAGATACAGGGCCTATCATTCTTCAGAAAGCGGTAGAGGTCCGTCAGGACGATACTCCTGAGATTCTTCAGAGAAGAGTAATGGAAGAAGCTGAATGGCAGATCATGCCTGAAGCAATTAATTTGATCGCAAATCATAAGGTACAGGTAATAGATGGACTGGTAAAGATCAGCGAATAAGAGAAAGGGGAAGAAACCAATGAAAGTATTGATTATCGGAAGCGGCGGAAGAGAACATGCCATTGCCTGGAAGGTGGCTCAGAATCCTCAGGTGGAGAAGATTTACTGTGCTCCCGGAAACGGTGGAATCGGACAGGTGGCAGAGTGTGTACCCATCGGTGCTATGGAATTTGACAAACTGGCGGCCTTTGCCAAAGAAAGGGAGATTGACCTTACTATTGTGGGAATGGATGATCCTCTGGTAGGAGGCGTGGTGGACGTCTTTGAAAAAGAAGGACTCCGGGTATTCGGGCCAAGGAAAAATGCAGCTATCCTGGAAGGCTCCAAAGCCTTTTCAAAAGATTTGATGAAAAAATATAACATTCCTACAGCAGCCTATGAAAACTTCGATAATCCGGAAGATGCTATTTCTTACCTGAAGGAAAAGGCAGAATTTCCTATTGTGCTGAAAGCCGACGGACTGGCTCTGGGAAAAGGAGTGCTGATCTGCAACACTCTGGAAGAGGCAGAAGAAGGAGTTAAGACCATTATGCTGGACAAGAAATTCGGTTCAGCAGGAAATACTCTGGTTATTGAAGAATTTATGACAGGAAGAGAAGTATCTGTTCTTTCCTTTGTAGACGGAAAGACCATCAAGACTATGACTTCTGCGCAGGACCACAAGAGAGCTAAGGACGGAGATCAGGGTCTGAACACCGGCGGTATGGGAACTTTCTCTCCAAGCCCCTTCTATACCAAAGAAATTGATGAATTCTGCCAGAAGAATATTTATCAGCCTACAGTAGACGCCATGGCGGCAGAAGGAAGAGAGTTTAAGGGGATTATCTTCTTCGGTCTGATGCTGACAGAGAAAGGGCCAAAAGTCCTGGAATATAACGCCAGATTCGGCGATCCGGAGGCTCAGGTAGTCATCCCCAGAATGAAAAATGACATGGTAGAAGTCTGCCAGGCCTGCATCGACGGGACACTGGACCAAATTGAGCTGGAGTTTGAAGACAACGCAGCAGTATGTGTAGTTCTGGCTTCCGACGGATATCCGGTATCCTACGAAAAAGGATTCCCCATTGAAGGTTTGGAGAACTTTGAGGGCAAAGAGGGATACTATGTATTCCATGCAGGTACGGCTTTAAAGGATGGAAAAATCGTTACAAACGGAGGCCGTGTCCTGGGAGTGACCGCCAAGGGCGCAGACTTAAAAGAGGCAAGGAAAAACGCCTATGCAGCTACAGAATGGATTCAGTTTGAAAATAAATATATGCGTCATGACATTGGAAAGGCCATTGATGAGGCATAATTACGCCAGTTTTTACTCTGAGTATCATAGCTGAATGATTAGAAAAATTTAGAAGTTTATAAAAAGTCAGACTTCAGGTAGATGGAAACTATCCTGAGTCTGACTTTTATCTTGCAACAATTATTCAGTTGTGCTATCCTATGTATAACAAAACAAAAGAAAGCAGGGAGCATTGTGATTATTGAAATTGATTTTAGCAGTGACGAAGCGATTTACATACAGCTTTGCAATCAGATCATTATGGGAATCGCCACGGACCAGCTGAAGGTTGGTGAAACTCTTCCCTCTGTGCGTCAGCTTGCGGATACCATTGGCATTAATATGCATACGGTAAATAAGGCTTATTCTGTATTAAAGCAGGAAGGCTTTCTGACCATAGACCGGAGGAAAGGAGCGGTAATTGCCATTGACGCTGATAAGATAAGGGCCCTGGAGGAGATGAAACGTCAGCTTGCAGTAGTTCTTGCCAGAGGGTGCTGCAGGAATGTTTCAAGGGAAGAAGTCCATGCTTTGATTGACGAGATTTTTGACGAATATAAGTAGAACAGGAGACATTAATGAGAGAGCAGTATTCAGTTTGGGCCAAAAAGGCCCTGAAACAGGCGGAAAAAATTGCAAAACAATACAGCCATAATTATATCGGGACAGAGCATCTTCTGGCCGGCCTTCTGGCAGTAGAGGAAGGAACGGCTGGCCTGATGCTTACAGAGGCAGGCGTGACCGGGGAAAAGCTGTTCCAGCTGATCGATGAACTGGTAGCGCCTTCCCAGACAACGATGCTTGAAGAGCCCCAGGGATATACTCCCAGAACAAAGCAGGTCCTGGAAAGAGCCCGGGCAGAGGCTGAGAGACTGGGGGATAAAGAAACGGGAACAGAGCATATTTTGATTGCTATGCTGAAAGAATACGACTGTGTGGGAACCAGACTGCTTCATACTATGGGCGTGAATATCCAGCAGTTATATACGGGAATCATGAAAGCCATGGGGAAAGAGGGGGCTATATCCAGAGAGGATTTCCAGAATAGCGGCCAGAGGAGCCAGGGAAAAAGCGCCACTCCCATGCTGGACCAGTTCAGCCGGGATCTTACAGAGGCGGCTGCTCAGGGAAAACTGGACCCAGTGGTTGGAAGAGAGAAAGAAATTAACCGTATTATCCAGATATTGAGCAGAAGAACAAAGAACAATCCCTGTCTTATTGGTGAACCGGGAGTAGGAAAGACAGCGATTACCGAAGGACTGGCTCAGAGGATTGTCTACGGGCTGGTGCCGGAGAATATGGCGGATAAGAGGATCGTGGTCCTGGACCTGTCGGCTATGGTAGCAGGATCCAAGTACCGCGGAGAATTTGAGGAACGTATTAAAAGAGTTGTCCAGGAAGTGATGAGTGACAGGAATATACTTCTGTTTTTGGATGAACTCCATACCCTCATTGGTGCAGGCGGCGCAGAAGGAGCTCTGGACGCCTCTAATATCCTGAAACCTTCTCTTTCCAGAGGAGAGATTCAGCTGATTGGCGCCACTACTATTGAAGAATACAGAAAATATATTGAAAAGGATCCTGCTCTGGAGAGAAGATTCCAGCCGGTTATGGTAGAAGAACCTTCCAGGGAAGAAGCAGAAGAAATTCTGAAAGGACTGGTGCCATACTATGAGGAACATCATGGGGTCAAGATTGAGGAGAGTGCTGTAAAAGCGGCTGTAGCAATGGGAATCCGGTATATCAACGACAGATTCCTTCCGGATAAAGCCCTGGACCTTTTAGACGAAGCCTGCTCCAAAGTCCAGCTTGCCGGGTATAAAACTCCCGAAGGTCTTGCTGCAGAGGAAATGCGCCTTCATACTCTTTATGAAGAGAAGGAAGCGGCTGTTATGGCCCAGGACTTTCAGAGAGCAAGTGAACTTCAGGAAGAGCAGAAAAAGGCAGAAGCGGCTATTGAAAAAGCAAGAAAGCGTTTTGAAAAACAGTGCAGGAATAAAAAACTGACGGTTACAGAAGAGCATATTGCCCAGGTTACGGCAGAATGGACAAAAATACCTGTGAAGAAGCTGACAGAGGGAGAATCGAAACGGCTGGCAAAGCTGGAGAGCCTTCTTCACAAAAGGGTAGTAGGACAGGATGAGGCAGTTAATGCTGTGTCAAAGGCCATCAAGAGAGGACGGGTAGGGTTAAAAGACCCCAAACGCCCCATTGGTTCTTTCCTTCTTCTGGGGCCTACCGGTGTAGGTAAAACGGAGCTTTCCAAGGCTCTGGCAGAGGCTGTTTTCGGAAGTGAAGATGCCATGATCCGGGTGGATATGTCTGAATATATGGAGAAGCACAGTGTTTCGAAGCTGATCGGTTCTCCTCCGGGATATGTAGGATATGAAGAAGGAGGTCAGCTCAGCGAAAAGGTAAGGAGAAATCCCTACAGTGTCCTTCTTTTCGATGAGATTGAAAAGGCCCATCCCGATGTATTTAACATACTTCTTCAGGTCCTGGACGACGGACATATTACCGATGCTCAGGGACGGAAAATCGACTTTAAAGAAACCATCATCATCATGACCTCTAACGCAGGAGCCCAGTCTATTGTAGAGCCGAAGCGGCTGGGATTCGGCAGTACAGAGGACAAAGATGCAGACTACAGAAAAATGAAAGACAGTGTAATGGAAGAAGTGCGCCGTCTCTTTAAACCGGAATTTTTAAATCGTATTGACGATATTATTGTTTTCCATATGCTGTCCAAGGAAGAGATTAAGAAAATCGTGGGACTTCTTCTGAAAGATTTTATCAAGCGCTGCAAAAATCAGATGAATATAGATGTAAAAGTTTCAGACGGGGTGAAGGAACTGATCGCTAAAGAAGGCTTTGAACCTAAGTATGGAGCCAGACCTTTAAAGAGAGCAATCCAGAACAAGATTGAAGATGCCATGGCAGAGGAAATTCTGGAAGGCAGGATACATGCCGGAGATAAGGTGTCTGTGGGCCTTAACAAAGAAAAAATCAGATTTACTGTACAGAGAGAAAAATAAAGATTTGCTGGCAAAAAATCAGATTTTATGGTAAGATTTTTGTAAGTAAAAGAAAATTCCGCAGACTGCGGAGACAGAAACCAAAGACATTAGGGGAGGACATGGAAATGTCAGTAGTAAAAGAATTAATTCGTACAGAAGACAACGGAAAGATCAGTTTTGGCAATTATGAATTAACCGTAAAATCTAAGCTGTCTGATTTTGAATTTGACGGCGACATGTACAAAGTTAAAACATATAATGAGATCACAAAGCTGGAGCGGAACGGAATGTTTGTTTACGAATCTGTTCCAGGAACTACAGTGCTGGATCTGGATGCTGAAGAAAACGGCATGAGTTTTGTAGTAGAAGGACCAAAGGACGCTCAGATTACAGTGGAACTGGAAGAAGATACTTCCTATAAAGTAATTATCGATGGAGTAGAAGCCGGCGAGATGAAGACAAATCTGGGAGGAAAATTATCTTTCAGTGTGGAACTGGAACAGGCAGAGCAGGTATCTGTGAATATTCAGAAACTGTAAGACAGGTTTGAACGATTGGTATTAATCAGTCGGAACGTGAACATGTCAGTACATTAAGTATAAAAGAGGATGTGGCACAGAATTTACTTTTGGGTAAATCGTGCGGCATCCTCTTATTCGTATGATAAGCCTGATAGGCGGCTGTGATAACTGTATTCACAGGCATTTGCCGGGCAAGTACAGAGATGGAAAGGATTTTGTATATGGCAAAGGGAAAGAAAACAGTTTTCTTCTGTCAGAACTGCGGCTATGAATCTCCCAAATGGATGGGGCAGTGTCCGGGATGCAGACAGTGGAATACTTTTGTAGAAGAGACTGTAACAACAGGAAATAAGGCTCTTCCTTCTCAGGGCCAGGGAAGTGCAGGCTCTAAAAATGAGCCAGTGGCACTGACAAAGATTCAGGCAAGGGAAGACGACAGGATAAAAACAGAAATCGAAGAACTGGACCGGGTTTTAGGAGGAGGAATTGTCCAGGGGTCTATGGTTCTTGTAGGAGGAGATCCGGGTATTGGCAAATCTACTCTTCTTCTGCAGGTTTGCCGGCAGCTTTCCGGCAAAGGTCATAAGGTGCTGTATATTTCAGGGGAAGAATCTCTGCGGCAGATTAAACTGCGGGCAGAACGGATAGGGGAATTTAACGACCAGCTTCTTCTGCTGTGCGAGACAAATCTGGAGACCATCCGCAATACCATTGAAAAAGTGAAGCCTGAGGCGGTGGTGATCGATTCTATACAGACTATGTATAATGAGCAGGTTTCATCGGCACCGGGCAGTGTATCTCAGGTACGGGAATCTACAGGAATCCTTATGCAGATTGCCAAAGGGCTGGGGATTTCTGTATTTATCGTAGGTCATGTAACAAAAGACGGAAGTGTGGCAGGGCCCAGAGTATTAGAACATATGGTAGATACGGTGCTGTATTTTGAAGGAGACCGGCAGGTAGCCTACCGGATCCTGCGCAGTGTAAAAAATCGTTTTGGCTCTACTAACGAAATCGGCGTTTTTGAAATGCAGGATAAAGGTCTGGTTGAGGTGAAAAACCCTTCCCAGGCAATGCTCAACGGCAGGCCTACAGATGCCTCAGGTTCTGTAGTAGTCTGCTCAATAGAAGGCACCCGTCCCATCCTTATTGAAATACAGGCATTGGTTACTAAAACAAATTTTGGGCTGCCGAGAAGGACTTCTGTGGGAATCGATTATAACAGAGTAAATCTTCTGATGGCTGTTCTGGAGAAAAGAGCAGGTCTGCATCTGGGGGACTGGGACGCCTATGTGAATCTGGCAGGAGGAATGAGACTGGGAGAGCCTGCCATAGATCTGGGAGTTGTAATGGCTATTGCATCCAGCTATAAAAATAAAGTAGTGGACGAGGGCCTGCTGATTTTCGGAGAAGTAGGATTGTCCGGAGAAATCCGGGGCGTAAGTATGGCTGAACAGAGAGTGCGGGAAGCAGAAAAGCTGGGCTTTACAGCCTGTTTGATGCCAAAGGCAAATTTAGACAGCATCCAGGGGAAATACCGGATACGCCTGATTGGGGCATCCAATATTAAAGAAGCTATGGAATATATTTGAATATAAAATAGAAAACTGACGGAAGAGAGATACTGAAAAGAAGGAAAAAAATGAGAGCAATAAAGATAGTAAAACAAGGCATTAAGGGAATGTTTAGCCAATATGCTGGACTTCGCAGAGAACTGTATGTGTTATTCTGGGGAAAGGCAGCTACGAATATGGGGGCTATGATATGGCCTATGCTGACACTGATCCTCAGCAATAAGCTGGGACTGGAGGCAAAAGAGATTGCTGCAATAACTATCAGCCTGGGCGTGATACAGTTTCCCGTAAATCTTATAGGAGGAAAACTGGCGGACCACTGTAATAAAAGAAACCTTATTATCTGCTGTGATCTGGTAACAGTAGTCTGCTATCTTTTAGCTGCCTGCTTTCCTGTTTCCATGCATCAGATTTTCTTGTTTTTTACAGCCAGTCTGTTTCAGACAGTGGAAAACCCTTCCTATGATGCTCTGGTAGCAGATCTGAGTTCTTCAAAAGACAGGGAGCGGGCTTACAGCCTGATTTATCTCGGACTGAATCTTGGGCTTATACTGGCACCGACTATTGGTGGAATGCTTTTTGAAAATCATTTGAATTTAGCTTTTGTGATAGATGGTTTAACAACCCTTTCTTCTACGATTTTGATTTTCCTTTTTATCAAGGACATTACCCCGGATAAATCCAACAAGAGTTCTGTATATGAAGAAGCAAAAGGAAAAAATTCTACATGGTCAATACTATGGAATCAGAAAATTATTCTTCTATTTTTTCTTGCCTGGGCTATCTATAACTTTATTTATGCACAGTTTAATTTTTTGATACCTTTAAATCTGGAAGAATTATATGATGCACGAGGAGCTGTTTACTTTGGATTTCTCACCAGCCTTAACGGTCTGGTGGTGATCATAGGAACACCTCTGCTGACAAAATATACAAAGAATCTTCCTGATACAGCTAAGCTGATCGCCGGTACGTCCCTAGTGACGCTGGGACTGTCCATGTATGTTTTTATACAGGGGCTTATTCCTATGTATTATGTATCCATGATTATTTTTACAATAGGAGAGATTTTAAGTACACTGGGCACTTATCCATACATGACCAGGAGGGTACCTGCCTCACACAGGGGACGGATTTCTTCAGTGGCAAATATCTTTATAGGTGCTGCTTCCTATTATTCCCAATGGTATATCGGAAATCTGCTGGAAACTCAATCCATGGTCACAGTATGGAAAATAATCACAAGTATTGGATTCGTGGGTATCCTGTTATACTGCATTCTAAGAAATATAGATAAAAGAACCTTTCCATTATTATATAGAAAAACTGCAACAAGGGGACAGAGTATCTGATTTGTAGGGAATATCATTTAAAGGAATGGCTCCGGAGGCTGACTATCTGCCGCTGGAGCCAAATCGTTAAGATAACATCTGAGGAAAAAGTGGAAAATACAGAGATACAGGTGAAAGAAGAAAGGGATAGAACGGATGGAAAAGAAATTTGAAAAAATTGTAAAAAACTTGTTGACAAAGGAAAAACACTGTGGTATTCTAACATAGCTGTCGGCGAGAGCGG
>UQSX01000065.1 GCA_900543715.1 uncultured Blautia sp.
AGAGAGCAGGCCAGATCATGAAGGTTTTTTCTCTGCAGGATATAGCTTCTGGCCCAGACACCCCACTGGTAGTTCTGGACAAATTTCAGAAGAGCCCCCCGTAGTTTTCCAAAGAGTTCCTTTTCCTCTTCATCTGAAATATCATTGATTTCTCCACGGATAGATGCAGTAGCTGTAATGTGATTACCAATAACTTCTATGTCTGAAATATCCACTCGCTCAAGGGTGCGGATCTGGACATTTTCCGATTCATCGATTCCTTCTACCCGGGCAGAAATTCCAATGGGGAAGAAATCTTCAGCAGCAAGCTCATTTCCGTTTTTGTCATCCTTCAGGAGCATAAAAAGAACATCGTCATCTTTTTTGATAGGTTCCGTGCTCCAGCCGTTGAAAAAGTCCTTTTTAAAATAGTAGGAGACATCGGGAAGTAAAAGTATATTATGAACAGGTCTTACAATCATAAGAAATCCTCCTTTTATCAGCAGTCTAATTAAACGAGTGCTAAAATCTTTTTTTAAAATATAGCGAATAAAAATTATCCGCTTTCCCGTTTAAATATGAACAACAGTTTCCCGACACAGAGTAAATTTCTGACACTGTGTCATTGGTTATACAATAGCATGCACAAGACAGAATGTCAATATGGTTTGAAAAAAATTGCAAAATAAAGTAGACGAAGGAGACAAAATCCGATATGATGATTTTTATGTAAAGGAGAATAGTCTATGAATATCATTAATATAGAGCATATCCGGAAAATATACGGAGATAAAGAAATTTTTGCCGATGCTTCCCTGGGGATCCAGCAGGGAGATAAAATCGGTATCATAGGGATCAACGGTACGGGAAAATCCACTTTGTTAAAGATACTGGCCGGGGAGGAAGAACCAGATACCGGAGAAGTGATCCGGCAAAAAGGGCTGAAGATCCAGTATCTTCCTCAGAATCCGGAATTTCCCCAGGAGGCAACCCTGGCTTCTTACGTCCTGAAAGGAGATCCCCAGACGGACTGGCAGGTACAGAGCTGCCTGAATATACTGGGGATCACAGATCTGGATATCCCTTTATCCGCTCTTTCCGGAGGCCAGAAGAGAAAAGCTGCTATGGCCAAAACATTGTCCCAGGAGTTTGATGTGCTTCTTTTAGATGAGCCCACCAATCATCTGGATATGGAAATGACCGCCTGGCTGGAGGACTATCTGAGAAATATGAGAAAAACGCTTCTTATGGTTACTCACGACCGGTATTTTCTGGACCGGACAGTAAATAAGATCCTGGAGATCAGCCACGGAAACCTTTATGAGTATGAGTCAGATTATTCAGGATTTCTGGAACTGAAAGCCCAGAGGGAGGAGATGGAGCTGGCTTCTGAGAGGAAGAGGCAGAGTCTTCTGCGGATTGAGATGGAATGGGCAAAGAGGGGCTGCAGGGCCAGAAGCACCAAGCAGAGAGCCAGGCTGCAGAGGCTGGAAGAACTGAAGACGAGAACAGGTCCGGCAAAGAAACAGAATGTGGAGCTGGAGAGTCAGACGGTGCGTATGGGAAAGAAGACCATAGAGCTTTCCCACATCAGCAAAAGCTATGGAGAGAAAAAGCTGCTCCAGGATTTCAGCTATATTTTTCTGAAAAATCAGCGGATAGGCTTTATAGGACCTAACGGCTGCGGTAAGTCTACCCTTATGAAGATGATTGCCGGACTTATTCAGCCGGACTCCGGGACTGTGGAGAAGGGAGAGACCATTAAAATCGGCTATTTTGCCCAGGAAGAGCAGGAAATGGATCCTTCTAGGCGGGTGATCGACTATGTTAAAGATATGGGGGAGTATTTCCATACCGGTGAGGGACGGATCAGTGCTTCTCAGATGCTGGAGCGTTTTCTTTTTACCCCTGACATGCAGTACTCTCCCATCGGAAAATTGTCCGGCGGAGAGAAGAGGAGACTGTATCTGTTGGGGGTACTGGCCGGCGAGACCAATGTACTGATCATGGATGAAGCAGGGAATAATCTGGATATCCCCACTATGACAATTCTGGAAGAGTACCTGCTGGCTTTCCAGGGAATCGTTATCACCGTATCCCATGACCGGTACTTTCTGGATAATGTGGCAGACCGGATTTTTGAGTTTGACGGACAGGGACACCTGACTCAGTACGAAGGAGGATATACCGATTATCTGGAAGCAAAAAAACGGAAAACTGAGGAAAAGAAGGAGCCAGAAGGAACTCAGGCGAAAAAAGGGACCAACCGGGACTGGAAGGAACAGCGTCCTGTAAAATTGAAGTTTTCTTTCAAGGAGCAGCGGGAATACGAGACCATTGACCAGGACATTGCCGGTCTGGAAGAGAAGATAGAGAAGCTGGACCAGGAAATCCTGGCCAATGCCACAAACTCCGCAAAGCTCAATGAATTAATGGGAGAAAAAGAAGAGGCACAAGCCGCTCTGGAGAAAAAAATGGAACGCTGGGTCTACCTTACAGAACTGGCAGAGCAGATAGAAGCTGAAAAAAATAAGTAAGAGGGAATGTTGTAAAAACTGCACAAAAATAAAATGAAATATTAGTAAAAAAATACAGCTTGACGGTAGGGAACACTTTAGTATATAGTAACTATTAGCAGAAGAAAATAGAACAGATAATATATTGATAGTGTGTTACTGGTAAGCAGGCATAAACTATCCGGTATATTCACTTGAAAACTGTCAAAGGTCATAGGCTTTTGGCTGCTATAGTGATAGGCGGATATGTTTATGCTTTTCTTTTTGTCAGTAAAAGAAAGCTATCAGGAAGACAAGGAATTCTTGAAACATGTATCAGATTATCAAAGTTTTAAATAATAATGCAATCCTGGCCTATCACAATGAAAATGAACGGATACTGCTGGGAAAAGGGATCGGATTCGGAAAGAAACCGGGGGAGTGTTTTGAAAAGATTTTGGGAGCAAAGGTCTATGCTCTGGAAGCAGGGGAGAAACAGAGCTCCGCTGTAAACGCCGTAAATATTATCGAGCCTGTATATCTGGAGGCTGTGGGACAGATTATTGACGAGGCAGAGATGGCATTTAACTCCATCAACCGGGGAATCCTTCTTCCTCTGGCAGATCATATCGCTTTTGCTGTGAAAAGGGAACAAGAGGAAAATATCTACATACCAAATCCTTTTATCCCGGATATTAAGCTGTTGTTTGACAAAGAATATGCAGTGGCCTTAAAAGGCAGAGAGATCATCGAAGAGATGACTGGCTGCCGTATATCTGAGGATGAGGTAGGTTTTATCGCATTATACATTCACTCAGGCCTTTCCAATGAGCATGTGTCGGAGACATTGAAGACGACACAGATCATTGATGAAAGCCTGAAGATCATTGAAGAACAGATGGGAAGGAAGCTGAAAGCAGATTCCCTGTCCTGTACCCGTCTGGTCAGCCATCTCTATTACATGCTGGTCCGGGCAAGGACCGGAGAAGGAGTCAACATTGATCTGAATGATTTTATGGAAGCCAGCTACCCCCGGGCCAACGAAACTGCCCGGATGGTATGTGAACACATGGAAAAGACGATGGGGAAACCTATTGCCAGGGAAGAGACCGGCTTTCTGGCCGTACATATCCAGAGAGCTGCAGTCTGAAGAAAATATCCCATAGAAATATGGGCTATTGCGCACTGCCTGAGGCGAAGCGCAGATATATATAAACCAACATGAAGGGAGATTTTAAAAATGAAAAACTTTGAGTACACAATTAAGGACGAACTGGGAATCCATGCAAGACCGGCAGGAATGCTTGTAAAAGAGGCTAAGAAATATCAGAGCAAGATCACTATTACTAAAGAAGGGAAAACTGTGGAAGCTTCCAAGCTTATGGCTGTTATGTCTTTAGGCGTGAAATGCGGACAGACTGTACAGGTCGCTGTAGAAGGCCCGGATGAGGAAGAAGCTGCAGCAGGTATCCAGGCTTTCTTTGAAGCAAATCTGTAAAACTAAGGGGAAATGAAGTATGGAACGTCTGAAAGGCAAATCAGTTTATAAAGGAATTGCCCTGGGAAAGATTTCTGTTCTGAAAAAGGATGACTATGTAGTAAAGAGGATTAAGATCACAGATCCGGATGCAGAAATAGAGAGAGTTTCGCAGGCAAGAGAAAAAGCAAGAGAACAGCTTCAGAAACTGTATGATAAAGCTGTGAAAGAAGTGGGAGAGGCCAGCGCAGCGATCTTTGAAGTTCATCAGATGATGCTGGACGATGATGACTATAATGAATCCGTTGAAAACATCATCCGTACCCAGGAAGTGAATGCAGAGTATGCGGTAGCGACCACAGGGGATAATTTTTCCCAGATGTTTGCCAGCATGGACGACGATTATATGAAGGCTCGTGCAGCAGATGTAAAGGATATTTCCGAGCGCCTGGTGAGAAATCTCTACGGAGGTGACGGAGGAGACATGGAATTCGATCAGCCGGTGATCATTGTGGCTGACGATCTGTCTCCAAGTGAGACGGTGCAGATGGATAAAGAAAAAATCCTGGCTTTTGTCACTGTTCACGGCTCTACCAATTCTCATACAGCTATTTTAGCCCGTATGATGAACATTCCGGCTCTGATCGGTGTGGATATGGATCTGGAAAAACTGAAATCCGGCATGGAGGCAGTTGTAGATGGTTTTGCTGCTGAGGTGATCTTTGATCCGGATGAAGAAGTGAGGATGGATGCCAGAAAGCGTATCCAGGAAGAGGAAGAGAAGGGCAGACTTTTATTAGAGTTAAAAGGCAAGGAAAATATTACCCAGAGCGGCCGTAAGATCAATATTTATGCCAATATCGGCAGCGTTGGAGACATGGGTTATGTGCTGGAAAACGATGCAGGCGGTATCGGTCTGTTCAGAAGTGAATTCCTGTATATCGGCAGAAACGAACTGCCAAGTGAGGAAGAACAGTTCCAGGTTTACAAGCAGGTGGCCCAGACAATGGCAGGCAAAAAAGTGATCATCCGTACACTGGATATCGGCGCCGACAAACAGGCAGATTATCTGGGATTAGGAAAGGAAGACAACCCAGCTCTGGGGTACAGAGCTATCCGCATCTGTCTTACTCAGCCGGAGATCTTTAAGACCCAGTTAAGAGCACTTTTCCGGGCAGCCGTATACGGAAATATTTCGATCATGTATCCGATGATCACTTCTGTGGAAGAGGTTCTGGAGATCAAGAAGATCGTCAAAGAGGTAAAAGATGAACTTGAGACAGAGGGAACGCCTTACAAGAGTGATGTGGAAGAGGGTATCATGATCGAGACCCCTGCTTCCGTGATGATCAGTGACGATCTGGCAAAAGAAGTAGATTTCTTCAGCATCGGAACCAACGATCTGACACAGTATACATTAGCCATTGACCGTCAGAATGAAAAGCTGGACAGATTCTATAATCCTCATCATAAAGCTATTCTGCGAATGATCCAGACTGTAGTGGACAATGCCCACAAGGAAGGAAAATGGGCAGGAATCTGCGGAGAGCTGGGAGCTGATACTGAGCTTACTGAGACCTTTGTAAAGATGGGCGTTGATGAGCTTTCTGTTGCGCCATCTATGATCTTAAAGCTTAGAAAAATCGTCAGAGATATGCCGTGAAAGTGAGCGGTTATGAGAGAGAAAAAAAGTCCAGGTAAGACAGACTCCAGAATTATGGCAAAAGCTTTTTTGGAGGGATCTGGAGGCTGCGAGAACATTATCAGCTGCTGCAACTGTATTACACGGCTTCGTCTGGAGGTAAAGGATCCGGAGGCTGTAGACGAAGAAAAACTAAAGAATTCCGGAGCTGCGGCAGTGTTCTGGCCCAGTGCAAATCTGCTCCATATTGTTATCGGCCCTCAGGTTTTTGAGGTGGCCAGAGAGATGAAAGAGCTCATAGAAGTGCAGAAGACTGCACTTTAAACACCATAAAAAAGGAATATCCCCTTCGCTTAGGCAAGGGAATATTCCTTTTTTTTATGGTGACAGTTTGAGGAGAACTGCTTATTTCCGGTATACGAAATCGGGAAGACCGTCAGTTCCCAGAGGTATTTCCACAGTTCCCTGGATCAAAGGAAGGGCATAAGTGATGAAATCCTGGGTGACATCAGAACCGTCTTTGGAGATCCAATCCAAAGGAACGGTTTTTTCCTTATTGCAGATCTGATTGACATCTTCAAGATCCAGGTGCATACGGTAGGGAACGCTGGAATCCCTTACATAGGAAACCATTTTTCCTGTCTCTCCCTTCAGAGCACAGCGGACGCCAAACTGTCCTGCTGCTACGGCTTCCTGCTGATCTGTGGCGGATATCATGGCGGATGAGCAGCGCTGGCTGACATTCAGTTCCACGGAACGGGCCTTTACACCAAGACGGCTGCGGACCAGATTTTCCAGATATTTGCCACAGCCTGCAAGCATTTTATGACCGAAAGAGTCGGTACCTACAGAGTTGTCATATTCGCAGATAAAGGTACCTTTTTCATCATGGATTCCCTCGGAAACGCAGACGATCACATTGGGATTTTTCTCAAAACATGCCTGGACTTTTTTGAGAAAAGCTTCCTGGTCGAAAGCAGCCTCAGGAAGGTAAATAAGGAGGGGATTATCATCTGTATATTTCCTTGCCAGGGCTCCTGCAGCGGTGAGCCAGCCTGCATGGCGTCCCATAATCTCTACGATGGTTACAGATTTTGTTTCATATACATTGGCATCGGTGACAATCTCTCTTACCGTGGAAGCCACATATCTGGCAGCGCTTCCGAACCCCGGCGTATGGTCGGTGAGTACCAGGTCATTGTCGATGGTTTTAGGCTCGCCGATCACACGAATAGAACTGTTTACTTTCTCGGCGTAACGGGAAAGTTTGCTTACGGTATCCATAGAATCGTTGCCCCCGATATAGAAGAAATATCCAATATCCAGCTCTTCAAATTTCTGGAAAAGCTGTGGATATACCGGGTCGTTTAAATCTTCCGGAAGCTTATAACGGCAGGAGCCAAGGTATGCGCCTGGAGTGGTTTTCAGCTTCTCCAGATCATTTCCTTTAAAAACTTCCTGGAAGTCCAGAACTCTTCCTGCCAGGAAGCCTTCGATTCCGTTTACCATTCCGTATACGTGTCCGATGGAATCTTGAAGAAGGCCCTCAGATACTACACCGTAAAGGCTGCTGTTGATCACGGCAGTGGGACCGCCGGACTGACCTACGATTAAATTTTTTCTGTTCAATGTTTCGATTTGTATGGGCAGAAATCTGACCATACCCTCCTTTCCTGGATTCTTTTCCCATAAAAGGGACTGTCGTATTTGACTGGTTTTCTGGGACTTATTATAGCATGGTTTTGGTAAAATTGCATTAAGAAATACTTGCCTGAAAGGGAAAATGTGATATAATAATTGTAGGTTTTCCGGGGGCTGACGTATACAGTCCTGTGAAAGAGGGAACTTAGAAAAATCGATATGGAGGTCTTTAATTATGTTAGTATCAGCAGCAGAAATGTTAAAGAAAGCGAAAGCAGGACATTATGCAGTAGGTCAGTTCAATATCAATAACCTGGAGTGGACAAAGGCAGCTCTTCTTACAGCAGAAGAATGTAAATCCCCGATTATCCTGGGCGTTTCTGAAGGCGCCGGAAAATATATGTGCGGTTTCAAAACTGTAGCAGACATGGTAAAAGCCATGATCGAAGAACTGAATATCACTGTACCGGTAGCTCTTCACTTAGACCACGGTACATATGACGGATGCTACAAATGTATCAAAGCAGGATTCTCATCTATTATGTTTGATGGTTCTCATTATCCAATCGAAGAAAACGTTGAGAAAACAAAAGAGCTGGCAGGTGTCTGCAAAGGCCTTGGACTTTCTCTGGAAGCTGAAGTTGGTTCTATCGGCGGCGAGGAAGACGGCGTTGTAGGTATGGGCGAGTGTGCAGATCCTGAAGAATGCAAGATGATCGCTGATCTGGGCGTAGATATGCTGGCAGCAGGTATCGGAAACATCCATGGAAAATATCCGGAAAACTGGGCAGGTCTTCGCTTTGACGTTCTGGATAATATCCAGAAATTGACAGGTGAGATGCCTCTGGTACTTCACGGCGGTACAGGAATTCCTGCAGATATGATCCGTAAAGCTATTGACTTAGGCGTATCTAAGATCAATGTAAACACAGAGTGCCAGTTATCCTTTGCAGCAGCTACAAGAAAGTACATCGAGGAAGGCAAAGATAACCAGGGCAAAGGCTATGACCCACGTAAATTATTAAAACCAGGCTTTGACGCAATCTGCGAGACAATCAAAGAGAAAATGGAACTTTTCGGTTCTGTAGGCAAAGCATTCGAATAAGAAAAAAGCATAAAGATATAAAGAAATCCCCCGCATATCTGTGCGGGGGATTTCCTTTTAACAGGGTTCATTATAAAGTATCGTTTCTTTTAACATAGCCAGGACGGTCCGGTGTGGAGATGACCTCTTTTACGTGGATCAGTTTGGCATGTTTATCCACTACCTGATTTTCAACATAAACATCTTTTCCGATCACAGAGTCAGGAAGGATCACGCTGTTTTTGACTACAGCCCCTTCTTTGATCACACAGCCTCTTCCGATCACAGAATTTTCTACGGTACCTTCAATGAGACAGCCGTTGGAAACAACAGAGTTTTTCACGCTGGCGCTTTCAAAATACTGGGTAGGACAGGAATCATTGGTCCTGGTATAAATGGGCCAGTCAGCATTGAAAAGACTCTGGCAGTTTTTCATATCTATCAAAGAGATATTAGCGTCATAATAGCTCTTGAAATCAGATATAGAAGCAAAATATCCACGATGGGCGACTCCACGGATATCTAATTCGCTGCAGGAATCATTTACAATATCAGACAGAGTATACATAGAAGAAAGCTTGTGGGCTTTTTCTACCAGCTCGATGAACAGCTCTTTTTTCATTACATAGGTTTCCATGAAGATGTTGCGGTTCTTTGCATTTCCGTGATTAGGCTCCATGGAAAGAACACCTTTCTGTTTGTTCAGGTTCAGGATATTGCAGTTCAGGAAGGATTCTTTTGCATTATCTACAGAATGATATAAAAGAGTAATATCTGCGCCGGATTCAATATGTGATTCCAGAAGCTGACTATAATCCATAGCGTAGATCATATAGCTGGGAGCGATCACAACATAAGGCTCGTGGGCCTGTTCAATGAACTCCATATTTTCGATAAAGGCAGCGATATCATTGTTGTAGATATCATTGTCCATACCATTTTCAGAATAGAGAAGGTGAAGTTTTCCTCTCTTGGAGTTGATGTTGTAATGACGTCCGGTTCCCAGATGCTCGGTCAGGGAACGAGGTTTTCTGCGGATATATACCTGAATACGGTCAATACCGCTGTCGCTCATATTAGAGATCGGGAAGTCGATCACCCGGTAACGACCCAGGAAAGAAAATGCTCCTACAGGACGGTAGGTCTGCATGCCCTCAATATGTACATTCCTTCCGGCAAAATTTACGATTCCAAATGCCTTGCTCATATTATTCCTCCCCCTTTACACGTTTTGCAATGAGTTCGATATGCTCGCTGTCAGCGCTGCCTACCGTGGCGTTTTTGCCGATATGTACGCCGTCTGCCACAATGACTCTCTGTACCACAGCGCCCTCTTCTACTACAGCACCGGGCATGATAACACTGTCAATAACCTTGGCACCGGTTCCGACTTTTGTATCCGTGAATAATACAGAGTTTTCTACAGTGCCGTCGATAATACAGCCCTGAGTGATGAACGCACGTTTGATTTCTGCGTTCGGTCCGATATAGTGCGGAAGGCTGTCGGAATCTTCGGTATAGATCTTCCAGGAAGAATCGCTTAAATCCAAAGGATTGTTTTTGTCCAGAAGGTCCATATTGGCCTCCCAGAGAGAATCGATGGTTCCCACGTCTTTCCAGTAACCTTTGAATTTATAAGCATAAAGGGTCTTGTTTTCATTTAACATAACAGGAATGATGTCTTTACCGAAATCGTGGTGGGAATCCGGATTTTTCATATCTGCAGTTAAAAGTTTTCTCAGAGGTTTCCAGGTAAAGATATAGATACCCATGGAAGCCAGATTGCTCTTTGGATGTTCAGGCTTTTCTTCGAATTCTACGATTTTTCCTGTCTCATCTGTATTCATGATACCGAAACGGCTGGCCTCTTTCATAGGAACTTCGATCACGGCGATGGTAGCATCTGCGTTCTGCTCTTTATGTGCAGCAAGCATTTTCGCGTAATTCATTTTATAAATGTGATCTCCGGAAAGGATCAGGACATATTCCGGATCAAAGCTGTCGATAAAGTCGATGTTCTGAGAAATAGCATCTGCTGTTCCTCTGTATACGTCTAAATCCACATCTGCCTTTTCACGGGGAGCAAGTACATAAACTCCGCTGTTTTTTGCATCCAGTCCCCAGCGTCCGCCGGCGGCTACATAGCTGTTTAACTGAATGGATTCGTACTGTGTCAGTACGCCTACATTGTCGATTCCACTGTTGGCGCAGTTACTCAGTGGAAAATCAATGATACGGTATTTTCCGCCGTAGGATACGGCAGGCTTTGCAACTTTTTTTGTCAGCTCATGCAGACGTGTGCCACGGCCGCCGGCCAGTATCATTGCCAACATATTGTTCTGTTTCATAATGAACCCTCTCTTTCTTAAGATAACAATAGATACAGCAGGGTAAGCTGCTCTTTATTGCTTCACTGTCATATATTATACAATTAATCACTGGTTTTTTCCACAATTTTGAGCAAAAAAACACAAAAATTATGAAAAAAACTATAAATCATTATAGAGATAATGGCTAAAAACCCAGGGGACACATTTTTTACAGGGATCTTGCATAAATTTTACAAAAAAACAGGTGAAAAATCTATGGAAGAGTTGATTCACGGGCTTCAGCATCTGGTGTGGGGACCGGGAATGCTTGTGTTTTTTCTGGGGACCGGAATCCGCTTCACCCTCCGCTCCAATTTCTTTCAGATAAGAAAAATACATATCTGGTTGGGAATGACAATAGGTGCTTTAAAAAAAAGAAAAAATGTAAGAAGGACAGAAAAGGAATACTCCATTTCTCAGTTCCAGTCTTTTTGTACGGCTCTGGCCGCAACTCTCGGCACAGGAAATATTACCGGGGTAGCCACTGCCCTGATTTTCGGAGGCCCGGGAGCGATTTTCTGGATGTGGGTCTCAGCATTCTTCGGAATGATGACTAATTATGCGGAAAATTATCTGGGGATCCTGTATCGATATAAAGACCAGAAGGGGCAATGGGCAGGCGGAGCCATGGTGTATATGGAGAAAGGATTAAATTCCAGGTTTCTGGCGGTGCTCTTTGCAGTATGCTGTCTCGTTGCCTCTCTGGGAATGGGAAATATGGTCCAGGGGAACTCCATGGCAAAGGGGCTGGAGACGGCTTTTGGTATTCCCCCCTTTTTGACCGGGACTTTCTGTATGCTCCTGCTGGCCCTGGTGGTCACCGGCGGGGTAAAACGGGTAGCAGCGCTTACAGAGAAGCTGGTTCCACTAATGGCTGGGATCTATTTTCTGGGAGCACTGGCAGTGCTGGCTGTAAACTGGAGAGCCATTCCTCAGGCAGTGGATATGATTTTGGCTCAGGCTTTTCAGATGAAAGCAGGCCTGGGAGGAGCGGCGGGATATACGGTAAGGCAGGCCATCCGGATAGGAGTGGCCAGGGGGATTTTCTCCAACGAGGCCGGGCTTGGCTCTTCGGTGATGGCCCATGTTCAGTCAGACGTAGAGAATCCTCAGATACAGGGAATGTGGGGGATCCTGGAGGTGTTTATCGATACTATCGTAGGCTGCACAGTGACAGCCCTGGTGATCCTGGTAAGCGGCGTGTATCAGCCGGAAGTGTATCTTGAACAGATACGGCAGGGAATGGAAACAGTAGACGGCACAACCCTGACCGGCCAGGCTTTCGCTACGGTGATCCCCTGGGGAGAACAGTTCCTGGCGGCAGCTACAGCACTGTTTGCCTTTGCCACTATTGCAGGCTGGTCCTATTTCGGAGAACAGACAGCGGCTTATCTGGGAAAAGAAAAAGGAGCTGCTGTCTATCGTTATGTTTATATTCTTATCACACTTCCTGGCTGTATTTTAGCGCCAAGTCTGATCTGGGAGCTGTCGGATGCCTTTAACGGCATGATGGCACTGCCAAATCTGGTTGCCCTGTTTTTCCTGGGAAAACAGGTGAAGTTTTATGAAAGTCAATAATTTCTGATTGTGAAGCCTGGGGAAAAAACTTATAATAAGATAGACAGTTGGATACCAATGGATGAAATAGAACAAAAAGACAGAAAAGGAGAACTTTAGAAATGCCTTATGTGATGACTTATACAAAAAAAGGTCCGGATGCATACAGTGAATTAAATGATTCCATGCATTTGGCACTTAGCAGTGATGGGAAGGAATATCTGCCTCTGAGGCACGATACAGGAGTCTTTTTCGCAGAAGCAGATTTTAAGGATGGGGGTATGGCAGGCAGGACAAAAACCCTGACAGATCCCTGGATCTTCAGATTTCAGGATAATACCTGGGGAATTCTGGCAGTAAGAAGGAACAGAGGAAGCCAGCCGGACAATCAGAAACAGGGCTGCATTATGGTTTATCGATGGGGAAAAAGAGAGGGATATTCTTTCCTTGCTTTTTTGAAAGTTTCAGATGACGAGGTTCGGCATCCTGCCTGCATTTATGACCAGGATGAAAAATGTTATCGCCTGGAATGGGAACAGGCAGGGGAATGTTTTTCCGGGCAAACCATGGATTTTTCGGAAATTTTCAAGGTGAAGAAAGACCAGAGAAAAATTCAGCCGGGAATTCCGTCAGACAGGAATCTGATCTGGGATGCAATACCTTCTAATGTCATGGAGATCACAGAAGAAGAAGAGAATTATCTGCGGGCACTTTTCGAGATACCTGTTTTGGAAAAAGTATTGGTAAAAGGCTGCAGATTGAACTGGGGAGACGCTTTAGAAGAGAGCAGCCTTCCAAAAGCAGAGGGCATCTACAGCGACGGAAGCAGCCGGGAAATCCCTGTTGACTGGGACTTGCATGAAATAGAAAAGAGTTATCCCAAATGTACGGGTACATATAAGATCAAAGGCAGGCTGCGGCAGATAGACTATCCGGCTCCGTTTACGCCGCGGACAGGAGATCCCTTTATTATCCGCTATCACGGACGGTATCTGATGACCTGGTCGGGGGGAAGAGAAGTAACGATCCGGGCGGCAGATACCTTGGAAGGCCTGCATTTTGCTGAACCAAAAGTGATTTATCGTATACCGGAGGATCAGCCTGAGGCGGGCAATATGTGGGCGCCGGAATTTCACGAAATCCAGGGCGTTCTGTATTTGTTTACTACAGTTGGAAAGCAGGGATTGTGGTATACGGTACAGTCCTGTGTCCTTAGATGCAAAGGAAATCCGGAAAAGCCGGAGGATTGGGAGGAGCCTGTGTTCTGCGTAAAAAAGGACGGCTCTATGTTAAATGATAAAGGCATTACACTGGATATGACCTGCTTTTCTCTGGAAAATACTTACTATGCTGTATGGTCTCACAGGGATTTGGATAAGGAACATTATACAGTAAATTCTTTTGGAACAAATGGAGATGCAAGGCTTTGCATTGCAACTATTGATCCGGAAAATCCATGGAAGCTGACAAGTGATCCGGCATGCATCTGCCGGCCAAAATATGGATGGGACCGCATAGAAAATGAGATAAATGAAGGAGCATACCTGTTGGAACATGGAGAGGACCTGTTTATGACCTTTTCCGGCTCGAGTGTGGGAATACAATATTGTGTGGGACTGCTGCATGCGAAAAAAGACAGCGATCTGCTGGAGCCTTCCAGCTGGAAAGAACTTCCCTATCCGGTATTGACAAAGGAGTGTGTTCCAGGTCAATACGGTCCGGGACACAACTGTTTTATCAAATCTCCGGATGGAAAGGAAGAAGACCTGATGGTCTTTCATGCAAAAGAGTTTGACTTTGACGATCCGGAGCATGAGGATATTATGCTGGCTAAAAATCCCAGAAATACATATATCCGCCGTGTCCACTGGAATATATTCGGCTACCCGGTGCTGGATATGCAGCCGTGGCAAGATATACCGGAATTTTTAAAGGAGGTTCAAGGAACGATCACTTTTGTGGAGGATGAAAAATGACAGAAATATTTGTCTTCTTTTCCGTAGAAAAGGAGGGTAAACATTGCATGTAACATACCGACAGTATATAATCAAAACATGTGATAAGAGAATGCTGGAAATTTACCTGCTTTTGAGGATAGGAGAAAGATAGGAATATGAACAACTATCGATTTGACATACAGTATGACGGGACCAGATATGGAGGCTGGCAGCGGCAGAAAACCACGGAGAATACCATTCAGGGGAAAATCGAGGAGGTCCTTTTCCGGATGACAGGAAATCCTGTGCAGATACAGGGAGCAGGAAGGACTGATGCAGGGGTACATGCCCTGGGACAGGTAGCCAATGGACATTTGGACACACCCATGAGCTGTGAAGAAATCTGTGAATATATGAATCATTATCTGCCGGAGGACATTGAAATCCTCCAGGTCTGCCAGGTTTCCGACAGGTTTCACAGCCGTCTGGGTGCCAGGGAAAAACTGTACCGCTACCGTATAGGAACAGGCATCCATAAAAATGTATTTGAAAGAAAATACCTCTGTCCCCTTCATGAAACTTACGACGTAAAAGCCATGGAACAGGCAGCCGGGTATCTTACAGGTACCCATGATTTTAAAAGTTTCTGTTCCAATAAAAAGATGAAAAAGTCCACAGTCAGGACTCTTTATGAAATCCGGCTTACTCAGCTTCCAAATGAGCTGCAGATTGACTACAGGGGAGAGGGTTTTCTCTATAATATGGTACGGATCCTGACCGGAACCCTTATCGAAGTTGGAAGAGGAGACCGGAAACCGGAGGAGATTCCAGGCATATTGGAGGGAAAAGACAGGGGGCTGGCTGGCTTTACGGCGCCGGCCCGGGGCCTGACCCTGGTAAAGGTCAGATACTAAAGAAAACATAAATTAGGCAGACAGAAAGGCGGTTAAAAATGGAAGAAACCATGCAGGAACAAATGGAGAGGGAGATTCGGGAGAGTATGGACAAGCTGTACCCTAAAGACCCGGATCACTTATACAGCAAAATGCAGATTGAGTTCTACAGCTGCAGTTATGAAAAGAAGAGTGTGACCCTTCGCTTTCCTATTCAGAGATGGGAACTGAACCATATGAGTACGGTCCACGGAGGAATTATTGCCGCTGCCATAGACACCACCTGCGGAACTGCAGTCCGCAGTGTCACAGGAAAAACTATGATTCCTACGATAAATCTGAATATTAATTATATTTCTCCTGGAATGGCTGGAGATGCCATGCTGGTAACTGCCCGGGCAGACCGGACGGGGAGACGGATCTGTAATATCAGCGCTCAGTGCAAGTCAGAAAAAACGGGAAAGCTTATTGCTACAGCCGCGGCAAATTTTATGATCGCAGAATAAAAAATGTGGCAAAGCCTTTGAAAAATGGGAAATTTATGATACTATATCAGATGTTGACTGATTCCGGCAGAATGTAAGAAGAGCCGGCGGCGATTGAAAGAATTGAGAAAGAAGTCCGCAAGGATAAATACCATAGATGGAGGAGAATAAATTGGAAAAAGAGACAGTAAAGGAAAACGTTTCCAAAAACTTTATTGAACAGATCATAGAGAAAGATCTGGCTGAAGGAAAATATGAGGAAATCTGCACCAGATTCCCTCCGGAGCCTAACGGCTACCTGCATATCGGCCATGCGAAATCTATATTACTAAATTACGGACTGGCAAAGAAATATAACGGAAAGTTTAACCTCCGTTTTGACGACACCAACCCTACCAAAGAGAAGACTGAGTTTGTGGATTCCATCAAAGCAGATGTGAAATGGCTGGGAGCTGACTGGGAAGACAGGCTCTATTTTGCCTCTGATTATTTTGAGCAGATGTATGAGGCTGCTATAAAATTGATCAAAAAAGGCAAGGCTTTTGTCTGTGATCTCAGCCCTGAGGAAATACGGGAATACAGGGGAACTCTGACAGAGCCAGGAAAGGAAAGTCCTTATAGAAACAGAAGCATCGAGGAGAACCTGGACCTGTTTGAGAGAATGAAGAATGGAGAATTTCCTGACGGCAGCCATGTGCTCAGAGCGAAAATTGACATGGCTTCTCCTAACATTAATATGAGAGACCCGATCATTTACCGGGTGGCCCATATGACTCACCACAACACCGGAGACAAATGGTGCATCTATCCTATGTATGATTT